>NZ_JBHTGY010000038.1:0-111326 GCF_042676305.1 Paenibacillus sp. GCM10027630
ATGTTGTTAGCTTCCCTCATTCACTGTAGTATTGTTTATTAAAACACAAAAACCCAAAAGACGGGCACTTTTTTCAAAGTGTCTATCTTTCGGGTCACAGTTCAAATTAGGAATGTGGGTCTTTTTTTATTTTGCTCTTGTTAGTTGTTGTGATAAAACCACTAGTTCTTCAGTGGCCTCCAGTTATCAGACTGTCCTTTACTTGTTTCCCAAACATTAATTTAATCATGACAGTAGATGACATACTTAGCTGTTACAATGAGCTCATGAGGTCAGGTCAGATAAGAAACATAGCCACTACAGTAGTTACGGCCAAGCCGATTACTACCGGCTTCAGGTTGCGGCGCGCGAGCTCGAATGGATCAACACCGCAAATCGCTGCAGCGGGGATGAGTGCCCACGGGATCAACGTCCCTCCGCCTACCCAGATAGCGGCAATTTGACCGAGTGCGGTCAAGGTAGCGATTCCGGAGCCAATGGCGGTGGAGAATAGCTTGGCGATGGATCCGGCTAAAGAAATGCCTGAGAATCCAGAGCCATCGAGACCGGTGATTGCACCGACTGCAGTAAGCGTAACAGCTCCGACCCCTTTGTTGACCGGTACGGTCTGGGCTAAGGCGAAGCCAAGGTCATTGACCAAGCCATGGGAATTTGCCGGAAGCACCTTGCCAAAAATTTCGATGAAGGCAGAATCGCCGAGATAGAAGAAGGCGGCAATCGGAATGACAGGTCCAAATATTTTAAAGCCAAATTGGAAGCCTTCCACCAGATACCCGGTAGCTTTTTCCAAGCCCTTCTGTTTGTTGGCGATTATCGTGATAAGCAGCATAATCAATAAGGCTGTGCCGCCAACAAGTGCTGTCGCATCACCGCCCTGTAGATTAAGCATGAACATCGCTACTACATCTGCTAAGAACAGGATGGGGATGAGCAAGGCGAACCATCTGCGGATCGTTTGTGACAAGCTTCCTTCGCCCTGCGCAGCAGAGGAATCCGCAGCAGCGGCAGCCGTCTCCATATCGGTATAGGTGCCAGCCTGCAGCTTGCCGCTGTTCATGTCTCGCCGCAGCAGCCAGAAGCTCGTTACAGTGGTAACTACGCCCATTACAATGACCAAAGGTATGCTCGCTTGCAGCACATCGCCTACCGGTATTCCTGCCGCATCCGCCGTTAGCTTCGGAGCGCCTTGAATGATGAAATCACCGGACAGTGCGATGCCATGCCCGAACAAATTCATCGCCGCAGCAACGCCAAGCGCAGGCAAGCCTACCCGCAGAGCAACCGGGAGCAGCACAGCTCCTATAAGCGCAACTGCGGGTGATGGCCAGAAGAACCATGAGGTGATCATCATCACAATCCCGATTATCCAATAGGCAAGTGCAGGTGTGCGAATCAACTTGGCGAAGGGTGCGATCATCGTCTCATTTATACCGGTCTGGGTCAGCACCTTGCCCATAGACACGATTATGGAAATAATCAATATGGTCCCGAGCAATTCCTTAATGGCATAAATAAAGCTGGAAAAGACACCGCTGACGGAATGACTTAAGGATCCAGTAGCCAGCAGACCCAAAATAAAGATGCCTGCAATACACAAAATAGTCGTGTCCTTGCGAAATACCATGAATCCGATGATTACTACGATTAATAACAGATAAACCCAGTGTAATGAAATTAAAGAAATAGCCATCCTGGTCGCCTCCTCTAAGTTTTTGTGAAACAAAAACTGGCTTCGTAAGCATGAACTGGGTTTTTGAAAAACAACAGCTGGCTTCGTAAGCTAAGGCTAGGTTATTGTGTTAGAGTAATTGACATCAGTTGCGTATACTGGCACAAGCCCGAGTATTTGGTACTAAACCTTATGCAGGAGTGGAAGGTTTTATTCTAAATAAAGCTTTCCATACCGATTGATAGGAATATCTTATTACGATAAGGTAGCCACTATATAAAAAAAGATAGGAATAGGAGTGAATTTATGCTGGACGCTTCAAATGCTTCACCGAGTGCTAACAGTTCATCGCTTGATTTACGCAAAACGGCACCATGGATTATATTTATCATTTTTTTCGCTGTTCTGAACGAGACGGTGTTTAATGTTTCCACGCCGAATATCGCTGCGCAGTACGGGTTGACTCCGTCGGGCGTCAGCTGGGTATTGACCACCTTTATTATTTTTTTCGGAATAGGCTCCGTCATTTACGGTAAGCTATCCGACATTTACAGTCTGAAGAGGCTAATTGTCATTGGGATTGTTGTTTACAATGTCGGATCGATTCTGGGTATTCTGTGCCAGTCCTGGTACCCGATGGTTATTGTGGCTAGAGCGATACAAGGAGCTGGCGCATCAGCCATTCCCGCGTTAATCATGGTTGTAGTTGCCAGATATTTTTCTGCAGAGGACCGGGGCAAAGTATTCGGTATTCTGAATTCCGCTGTAGCATTTGCCGTTGGGGTAGGTCCGGTTATCGGAGGCTTTATTTCATCCGCTTATCACTGGTCTTTCTTGTTTCTGATACCCTTGATTACGCTCATATCGATCCCGTTTTTCCGGAAGGTGCTTCCTGATGAAGAGGTTCGCAGCGGAAAGGTAGACATACCGGGAGCTTGCTTGATCGGCTTCGGACTTGCATCTTTAATTTTATTTTTCACCATACCTCACTGGTATTACCTGACGGCCAGCCTGGTGCTGCTCGTTTGGTTCATCATTCACATCCGCAGAGTCGACCAGCCTTTTATCGAACCTGATTTGCTTAAAAACAAGCTGTTCCGCAGCGGTTTGATTGTTGGATTTATTCTATTTTGTACCGTGATGGGAATTATGTTTATCATGCCGTTAATGCTAAGCGGATTAAAGGGGCTGAGTGCAAGTGCTATAGGCTGGATTCTGTTTCCAGGGGCTATCAGCGCTGTAGTGTTTGGACCGATTGGCGGAGGCTTGGCGGATAAACGGGGCAATAACTTTGTAGTTGCTGTCGGAATTCTGCTGCTGACGGTCAGTCTGCTGTTGATTTCTTCCTTGCTCGGTTTTAACGCCTGGTTGATGTCGGCAGCACTGGTACTTATGTATATCGGATTTTCGTTCATTCAAACTGCATTGGCCAACAGTGTATCCTTAACATTGGAAATGAATCAGACGGGCGTAGGGATGGGCTTATTCAATCTGGTCGGCTTCATTTCGGGAGCTGTAGGAACCGCCTTGGTCGGCAGAGTATTGGATGAAAAGCTGTTGAATTTCCCTGTTAATCCTTTAGTTAGGCAAAACGAAGCCCATCTGTACAGTAATTTGCTCCTTGTATTCGTTATTGCCATAATTGTTGGAGCCGTAATTTTCTATAAAAGCTATGGGATGATCAAATTCAAAATGAAACCCTCCTGATGTGTTGACTCGGACGGTGGAAAGACGTAGGAAGAAATTGGGAACGCAAATGATGTTTTTTCGGAACAGTTGACGGCTGCGGGTTTTTATAACAAAGATATTGGATATTTAGGCTTCCGATATTATATGGATTACGGGCCATGCATTTATGGACCAAAGATCGTGGAAAGTCATGGGAAAGGCTCTCCGTCACGCTGCCGGAAAAGTTTAACGAATACAGGAAGAACCCTCTCACGCCTATATTTAACGGGAGAGATGGCCTGTTTCTAATGCCGTAAGAGATCAGGAACTCAAAGACATTGGATCATTTATCTAACAAGCAAAGATGGCGGTCTAACATGGATTTATGATGAATCTTTTGACAAACTAGAAAGTTACAATTAAGCGAAAAAAGCGGCCATTCACGACAAAGGCCACTAATTCAACAACAAATGCCGATCCTAGGACCCTATTTTTTATCGGGAATGGGTTATAAATCGCAAGAAAAGTTGAATAACAGCAGCAATCTGCCATCAGCTTGGCAGGTTATATTTACCTGACGTATAATTGGGTATATATAGTTGAATGATACTATATGAAAAAAAGGTCAGTTTGTATCCAAATTTAATTCTAGGAGTGAAGAAAATGGCTATTGATGTTTATATGAATTTTAATGGCAACTGTCGTGAAGCGGTAGAATATTATGCGCAGGTTTTTGGCGTAACCAATCCGCAGATTATGTCCTTTGAAGAAGCACCGCCTCACCCGGACTTCACCCTACCAGAAGAAGCTAAAAATTTAATTATGCATGCACGGCTTGACATCCTTGGTAGTACTGTAATGTTCTCTGATGTTTTTCCGGGGATGCCTTTTGTTGCAGGTAACAATATAACCCTATCAATTGTTATTAATGACGTGGAGGAAATTAAATCTTTATTTAATAAACTGAAAGATGGCGGTACTGTAGGTATGGAGCTTCAGGAAACATTCTGGAGTAAATGCTATGGCAGTCTAAAAGATAAATTCGGAATCGGATGGCAATTTAATTTAGCGGAATAAATGAAACAGTTACTGATTAAGAACCTATAAAAAAGATATAGACTTTTCCTCTAAATAAACTGGTACCCATTCGCTAACACTTTTTTCAAAGTGTCCAGTGTATGGGTACCAGTTTAAAAGAAGAAAAGATTTTATATCTTTTTTTTGCTTTCACCAAATTTTACACATGCGAAGCACTGGATGGTTGTCTTTTTGTGGAATCCAGTCTGCTGGCTCCTACAAACATGGCTGTAACCAAACCTATACTGCCAACACAAATGCTGAGTATAAAGCCGTGATTAATGGCGGTACCTAACGCCTCCTGAAGAAACCTCCGGATTTGCGGGTCGATTGTACCTCCAGCACGCATCAATAGTTCGGGATTAGCTAATAAGCTGATTTTATCGTCAGGAATACCGACTTTGACCGCACCCTCCGTTATTAATCTATATAAATTGTTATTTACGATTGTCGCCATAATCGAAGCGCCTAATATGCCGCCAATATTTCTCCAGAAGCCAACGATGGATGAGCTTACGCCCATGTATTTGGGATCAACATTTGCAGCAATAGCGCTCTGCGCAACACTCATTAAAGGCCCTACTGCACCCAATCCCAGCAAAATCATAAGAGCGATCATATAACCGCTGGAAACATCAGCGCTAACGACAGATAGCAGCGATGCAACAACGATGGTCATGAGCATACTGATAAGCATTAGAGTACGGAAGGTGAATTTCGACTGCAAGAAGCCGAATAGTATAGCTCCTGCAATTAACGAAGCCATCATGGGTGTCAATACGCCATTAGAATTGCTATTACCTAATACCCCAACCGTAAAACTGGGCAGATAAGTAATCGCCGAGAACATGAGTACACCTTGGCAGAAGCAAATGATGCTTGTTCCCAATACCATCTTATTTTTGAATAGGGTTAGCGGGAGTACTGGCTCTGCTGCATTCCGCTCAACTAGAATAAACAAAGTCCCGATTACAGCTGATATGGCGAACAAGCTGATTTCCTGCCATGAGCTCCAAGCATAATCCTTGCCTCCCCATTCAAGAGCAAGCATTAGTGAAACGGTTGTAATGATCAGAAATAATGTTCCTATATAATCTATTTTCGGTTTGCGCTCTGAACGAGTTTCCTTTAAAGCAAACATCAAAACAATCATAGAGGCCAGGCCGATCGGTACGTTAATATAGAAGTTCCATCTCCATCCCAAATGCCCAGCAATAAAACTGCCCAGCTGCGGTCCCGCAACGGAAGAGAGGCCAAAGATCGCCCCGAATACGCCTGACATTTTTGCTGCATCCTTCGGATCTTTAAATATTGTGTAAATAATAGTGAAGCTAATCGGAAATAAAGCACCGGAGCCAATGCCTTGAATGACACGAAACCAAATGAGCTGGTCGACATTCTGAGCAATTCCGCATAATGCAGAACCGATAAGAAACATGGCGATTCCAATCATGTAGAACATCTTCCTGCCGAATAAATCGGACATTTTTCCAAATACTAGCATCGTGCTTGTTGCCGCCAGCATATAGGCCGTAAATATCCAGCTTATTTTATCAAAAACATTAAAATCCTCGCTTAATTTGTTAATGCATGATGCAACAATTGTATTATCCAAGGATGACATTAATAATCCAAGTGCCATGGCAAGAATAATGAGCTTATTATTTGAGCCTGATCCGGTCACATTAACCCCTCGCTTCTTGTTCTAATTGTTCCATTTGTTCTAATCCTTCACGGATTATTTCCAATTTAACGCTATATTCCTTGATCCCAATTTGGATGCATATGTTCTGGGTCGGATGGATTTGATCTTTATAAAGTGAATACTTCTTGTTTAACTGCTCTAACTGCTTCTCTGTATGCTGCTGCACCTGCTTCAACCAGACAATGACCTTGTCATACCCCACAAAGCGGCCAAAATAAAGCCTCATCAAAAAATCCGATTTCAAGCTATCAGCTTCCAGAGGACTATCCAGATAAGAGCTGAACTGCTTTCTTCCGTTCTCCGTTATGGTATACACAATTTTATTAGGTTTACCGTCTTGAGGTACATTTTCCTTGGTTAACAACTCCTCTTTCTCCATCCGATGCAGCATAGGGTAAATCGTTCCGTAGCTGGAGCTGTAGAAGTAAGAGAATAGTTCTTCAAACAATTGTTTGATTTCGTAACCGGATAACGAACGCTCCATAAGCATCCCGAGAATAACATCTTGACTGTTCATGAAAGAGCCTCCTAAAAGTTTTCCAAATGAGAAACTAAACTGACATTATTTTCTATAATGTTTCGTTAGTTAATATATCAGTTCGATATATATCATGTCAATATATAAAATCTTTTTTTCAAATAGTATGGACACTCGCACAATGCAGGACTTATCTCGAATCGAATAGGGTTTGTTATTAGAGGTTAGAACGAGGAAAAGAATGAGGGAGAGAATGGATGATGCTGACGTTGCCACCTGGATTTCTTTGGATGCCGGCGATAATGTAGGAGGGACGCTATGGCGCTTTGGCGTCGAAGTAATCGAGGTACATGTGCCTGGAAATGAAACTAAACTTAGCCCCTATAGCTCATAGCTGTAGGGGTATTTTTCTATGGTTTTGAGGTTTGGGATAAGCATGGTCATCACTAAATTGGCGGTTGAGGGAACTGGGATGCGCTATTTCGATCTGCACACGTGTTCATTTATGTGAAACGGAACAAGGATCCCTTATTTCTTTGAAATGTGGGATTTTAACCGATCAGGGGCGCAATAACGCATCGTGGTTCCGCTACTTCATGAAATAGCAGGTGTGCAAGACATTTAGCGGAACGACGTTCCGCAGGAGATTGGGCGAGTGGGAGAGCGGACGAGTAGGAAAGCAGGAGAGCAGTGGGCAGATCCAGATCCCTGGACAGCAGCTGGGCGCCCTGTTTTGTCGCTAAATTTTCTTGGCCGTTCTGCGGTACGCTGCTGGTGTTATGCCAAGCACCCTTTTAAACATGCGGTGAAAATGAGGTAATGTTTCGAAGCCGCACATTTCTGCGATAAGGCTGATGTTGTGATCGGTAATGTTCAGTAGCTCCTTGGCTCTTATGATTCTTTTCGTCATGATGTATTCCGTCAGGTTCATTCCGATTGTCTGCTTAAAAACGCGGCTGAAGTGCGCAGGTGTAACGGATGCTTTGCGGGAAACTGTAGATAATCCGATATCATTAAATAGATGGTCATCGATATAAAGCAGAATTTCCTTCATCCAATTTGGTCCGATTGATGAATCAACAGCATTTTGGCCGTCATTCGGCCCGGTTTGCCGATTCAGGAGAAGCAGGATGGTTTGAAGCTGGAGCACAATGGCTTGCCTGTATCCGAGACTTGAAGCTTGTATTTCATGGTGAATAAGCTCAATACTTAGTTCAAGATCCTGCTGCTGCTGCTGCATAAGCTCGAATTTATAGTTTTTCTGTTTCCTCTGCTGTTCGAAGCAATGAAGATAAGAGAAGGAGTCACCGAAAGAGGCGTGTTGAACCAGTATGGGGCTAAAAAAGATAGCCGTAGAGGTAACAGGATCGTCTTTATCTGGCAATGCCCGATGGATCGTATTTCCGGGAATTGCAAAGAGATCTCCCTGCCGCATGTCATAGATCGTTTGATCAATAAATAAGGTCCCTGCCCCGCTGTATACGTAGACAAGCTCGTACCAATCGTGAATATGGTCGGGAAGCTCGGTTTGTGTACTCTTGGTGCCTCTGTATACGAACGAAAATGGAAATGTGCTGTTGGAGTCGAATTGTTTTCGAATTGGATTCATAATTAATCTCCTAAGGTAAGAAAAAACCTTGCATCTATAAGTAGATCATGGTTAAAATGATAGCAAAAAAGAGTATAAATTTGCAAGGATAGGTTATTTTTTAATTATTATTTGTTGGTAAAATAGAGTTAAGGTATGAATGAATTCTTTCATGAGAGGAAGGAATGTAAATGCTGATCGGAATTCCCAAATTGATTTCACCTGAACTGTTAAAAATAATGATGGAGATGGGGCATGGAGATGAGCTTGTTCTAGCAGACGCCAACTTTCCGGCAGCAAGTATCGCGCAGAGGCTGGTTCGCTGTGATGGGCATCCGATTCCGGAATTGCTGGAGGCCATTCTTCAATTATTTCCATTGGACACCTACGTGGAGCATACAGCGGCGCTGATGGACAAGGTTCCTGGGGATACAGTTGAAACTCCTATTTGGAAGCGGTACCAAGATATTCTGAAAAGCCATACTTCTCTGGAAGAGCCCTTTGAATATGCGGAGAGATTTGCATTTTACGAGCGAGCCAAGAAGGCTTATGTCGTAGTCGCTACAGGCGAGGGAGCGCAATACGCAAACATTATTTTGAAAAAAGGTGTCATTAAGCAGCAGGGCTGAGCCTGTGAGGGAGAGTGAGCAGCTTGCAATACAGAAAACTGGGCAAGACCGGATTGGATGTATCCATCCTGAGCTATGGGGCGTCTTCGCTAGGAAGTGTTTTTCGGGATGCTAATGAAGAAGAGGGAATCCGAACGGTGCATTCCGCAGTAGATCAAGGTATTAATCTTATCGACGTTTCACCATACTACGGACTGACTAAGGCAGAAACGGTACTTGGCAAGGCAATTAAGCAGCTTCCACGTGACCGATTCCTATTATCTACAAAAGCAGGCAGATACGGTGCGGATACGTTTGATTTCTCGGGCAAACGGATCATCAGCAGCATCGAAGAAAGCCTGCAGCGTCTGAACACGGATTACGTGGATATGCTGTTTCTGCATGATATTGAGTTTGTCAGCTCGAAACAAATTGTAGAAGAGGCTATTCCGGCACTTCATCAATTGAAGGAGCAAGGAAAGATCCGGTATTTCGGTATTTCCGGCTTACCGGTGCAGCTATTTGAAACGATGCTTCCTCAAATCGAGGTTGATGCGATTTTATCCTATTGCCATTATTCGCTAAACGATACATCGCTTTTAAGCTTATTGCCGCTCATTGAGCAACAACAAATTGGCCTTGTCAACGCATCACCGCTATCGATGGGGCTGTTGGGAACAAGAGTCGCACCTGAATGGCATCCGGGAAGTCGAGAGTTGAAGGACATTTGCCGAAAAGCAGCTGAGCATTGTGTAAGCCGAGGAGCGGATATCGCTAAGCTGGCTGTGCAGTTTTCGACAAGCAACGAACAGATTCCAACCACACTGGTCAGTACAGCGAATCCGGATAACATCAGCAAAAACATTGCCTGGACAGAAGAACCAATCGATGAAGAATTGCTTAAGGAGGTGCTTGCTATTTTGGCACCGATTCACAACCAGACATGGGTTAGCGGCAGACCTGAGTATAACGAGAAGGAGGCAATATCATGAGGGGTATTGTATGTGAGGAAATTGAAAAGTTTAAGCTTGTCGAGATGAAGGAGCCGTCTTTGGCAGCTGGTGAGGCGATAGTTCGCATTCGAAGAATCGGTATTTGCGGTACGGATCTGCATGCTTATAAAGGCAATCAGCCCTTTTTTTCTTACCCACGTGTGCTCGGACATGAGCTCGCTGGTGTAATCGAAGAAGTTGGACCCAATGAAGCTGGACTGCAGGTTGGCGATCAAGTAGGGATTATCCCTTATATGCAATGCGGGACATGTATCGCTTGCCGCAATGGCAAAACCAATTGTTGCACCGACTTGAAGGTGCTTGGCGTACATAGTGATGGAGGAATGAGAGAGCTATTGTCCGTACCTGTTACTCACTTAATTCAGACGAACGGACTTACACTTGATCAAACCGCCGTATTGGAACCCCTTAGTATTGGTGCACATGCTGTAAGAAGATCGGAGCTAAAAAGCGGTGAGACCGTGCTTGTAGTTGGAGCAGGACCCATTGGACTGGGAGTTATGGCATTCGCAAAGCACCGCGGCGCGCAAGTCATTGCTATGGATATCAATGATGAACGGTTAGCCTTTTGCCAGAAATGGGCGGGAGTCGATCATGCGGTCAATGCGCTGAATCAGCCTAAGAAGCAGCTGGCTGCAATTACCGGGGGTGATTTCCCGACGGTAGTATTTGATGCGACAGGAAATCTGCGTTCCATGACGGACTCCTTCGGGCTTGTTGCTCATGGAGGAAAGCTGGTGTATGTGGGATTGGTAAAAGCGGATATTAGCTTTAATGATCCTGAGTTCCACAGGCATGAATTGACGCTGCTGGCTAGCCGGAATGCAACCAAGGAAGATTTTGACAACGTTATGGAGGCAGTAAAAAGCGGAAGCATCGACGTAGGGAGCTACATCACCCATCGAGTACCGTTTGAACAAATGATTGAGCATTTTGACAGCTGGCTCAAGCCGGAGACCAAAGTGATTAAGGCTATGGTGGAGTTGTAGTCATTTGGTGTATCACAGCAGACAGCCATATAGGTTCTGCACATTGAATTATACGTACAAACGGGGCTGTACCAAAAGACATTTTGAGACAACCCTTCATTGCAAAAGAGCCCTCAATTCCACTTTAATAGTTGAAGGCTCTTTTTGCACATTCTTGTGTATTCAGTGACGCATAAGATGAGGTCGCTTTCCAACGCTTGCTAATCGCGGGTATCGGGTTCATGGCTCGTGGTTCGGTTAAGGCTTTGCATGGCAGTATTGCGCACTCCGTGCAATTATCAGGAAAATGTCAAGTTAGTTACTCCGAAAATAGCGTTCCAAGTCTTATAGCTGGAATTTCTCCTGCTAATTCTACGTATTTTGGCTGATATCCACCCTGGATTAGCGTGAGGATTTCCATCTATTTCTTTTCTTTCCGCAGCGGCCCCGACAAATCATGGCCTCCTCTAGATTGAAAGCAGCCTTTGAACATCGCTTCTCGCCCCATCACTTAAGCAACATCCAAAAAGCGGCCGAACTCATTTTTGGATTTTTAAACCCCCACTCTGAGGGGAATTTTCCTACAAAAAAGACGCTTCCATTTCCGCTTACATAGTGGTTTTGGAGGCGTATTTGTTCATAATTTGGAACTGATTCATTCACTGATACCCTTTTGGGACAGCCTCGTTATTTTATTTCTATGGATAGTACCACCTGGACAGAAAGACCGGATAGGTGCTAGTTTAAAGGGTTACACTACCGCTCAACGGGATCAATCATTTATCGCAGCTCTTTTTGTTAACTTTCATTAACCTATATGGTTATCTTCACTGCCTGTACCGAGTTGGGATTCAGCCTTATTCTTATGGACTGACAAGCTTTTTGAGATAGAAGTTGAAATTTTTATAACCAACGGTTATTATATTAACATAGGTTACTAACCGTTGGTTATAATTGTAGTGAGGGGGCTATTAGTTGGAATCAATAAAGAAGTCCAAGCAAGAGCTTCGTTCGGAAGAAACGAAGCGAAGCATTGCCGAAGCGGCAGGCAAGTTGTTTACAGAGCGAGGTTACGATACTGTAACAATGCGAGAAATTGCCAAAGAAGCTAATTGCTCGCATACAACGATTTATTTGTATTTTAAGGATAAGGAGGCATTGCTGGAGCAGCTGGCTATTCCGCCTTTGCAAACCTTGGAGGCTGCATTTCTTTCGGTTATGAATGAAAAGTCGTTAGACCCAACGGGGAAGCTCTTGGAGATCAGCCGACATTTCCTCCGCTTTTGTCTATCCCATAAAAGCATGGTCACAGTCATATTCAATGTAAAGTCCGTGCGTGTTGATGAAGTGAACCCGGCAGGTGAGGTAAACCAACTGCGCAATCGTTTGTTCAGCCACCTGACCGAAAGCGTCAACCGGATTATTCCGGCAGAGACATCGGAGGCGCGGATCAATCACAGCCGGGTGTATTTTTTCGTGATGAATGGAATGGTTAGTACTTATTTGAATAGCGAGGAACCGTTAGAGCCGCTGCTGGAGCGCATCATTCCATTATTGGATCAATCCATAGAGATTGTGCTGCTAGGCATAAAGCATAAGCTTGAACAAGTGCAGAACCCGTTGAAAGGACAAACGAAAGGTCAAAAAGATAAGGAGAAGTCCAAGAAAGATAAGAAGCAGAAGGTTAAAAAATCCAAAATTGAGGGATAGGGGAGTTGAAAATAATGAAAATCACACAAATATCGGAGCATATTTGGAAATGCACCATATGGATAGTTATTCCAATTAGTGTATGGATTGTGAAGTCAGAACGTGGTCTGACCTTGGTGGATGCTGGAATTCCATGGATGGCGGGCGGTCTGTTGAAACAGATAAAGGCATTGAATCTGCCGCTGGAGCGGATAGTGCTAACCCACGGACATTCTGACCATACCGGCAGCATCAAAAAAATACGCGAAACACATCGAGTTCCGGTTTACGCACATGAAGCAGAAATTGCTTATATGGAGGGACAATTGCCATATCCGGGGCGTAAAAAAGCGCAAATGTCCGTTGAGCCCGGGATTGTCGAGCCTCTCGATATGCAATCGATTGGCGGATTGGTTCCTTATCTGACGCCAGGTCACTCGCCGGGTCATATTGCCTACTACCATGAGCAGGATCAAGTTTTGCTGGCAGGAGATTTGTTTACAACCAAGCGCGGACAGCTGAAGCAGCCGATGGCAAGTTTTACTGCGGATATGGAGCAAGCTGTGGAGAGTGGTGCCATTGTTGCTCAGCTGAAGCCCAAGCTTGTTAGCATATGCCATGGCGGTGAAGTCCAGCTTCCGCATCAGCAGTATGAAGCTTACAGACGCAGATGGACGGAGAGCCAGGCTGGGCAGGCTAAAATTCGCCGCTGAATTTTAAGATCGGGCAATGTCGCTTCCCCGCATTTGAATTATCGCAGATTAGCCCAGATATGAATCGGTTTGCTTTTCAATCTCACGGACAAATGTCTCAGGCTCATCTAACGCCAAAAAAATCTTGGTCACCTTACGTGGTAAAAACAGCAAGCCTTCCACAGTAATCGGTTCCTTCAACTCTATACGGATATTGGGTGCGGCCAAGAGAGGTAAAGCTGCATCCCGCTGCTCCTCTTTTTCCAGCTGATATTCAAGTGCGGTTGCTGTATGGGCAATCAGCTGAAGGGGGACATCCGCCTGAATCCGTAATCCGTACCTGAGCTTTAGTATACCGTCTTGGAGCTTAACGGGCTGCAAGACAGAGGCACGGTAGTCACTCCAGATCAAAGCCAGCAGCCAAAAGTCGGAGATACTCAAAATCCAGGCTGCCCAATCAGACCACTGCTGAACCAGAAAGTGAACACAAATGCCTTCGATGATGAGGATTTTGGAAAGAATTGCTGCATAGAGCCTTTGACTGGTCTTCCTATAGTAGGAAAATTCAACGGAATGCTCGAGTTTAGCTAGCGTCTTTCTTTTCCACGAAAATAAAAGGTAATAGGCTGCACTGACATCATGAAGCAATAAGGAGGCCAGCTTGCCTCTTCCAATCGTTTCGTGTACCGCCTTGCGAAGCGCTTCTCCAGTATTAGCTTCTTCACGAGCAACCTGCCTAAAGCACCGGAAGAAACGGTATAAAATCCTGACCTCATAGGCAATAAAAGTAACCTCAACAGCAATGATTAGAAGCTCTATAGGCCATATCCCATTCCATATATGATTGCGCATTGAGACAGGAAGAACAAGCCATGCTGCCAACCCACCTAGCAAAGGCAGGGGGAGTACCTTGGAGATGGATTTTCCTTTGCCCCGTAACATACATAACCAATAGAGAAAAGGAATTACCAGCATACAATCGAACATAACGGCATAGACGAGCAGCCAATCTTTCTCGTTAATCGATGAGGTTCGTACAACTGTCAGGTCTGCTGCTAATATAAGAAATGTAAGTGCGATAAACCAGAGAGTAGATCGTTGGAGTTTGTGGACAGTCACATAAATCCCTCCTTAATTAACTGACTTATAATTCCATTATAAGGGTTATCCCAAGAATATAATGTACCCGGATATCCCACAGAAATGACGATTTTATGGCGGACGGATTGAATATTAAAAATGAAAAAGCCGTGATTCTCCTTTAGCAGGAAATCACGGCTTATTACTCTTTATTTATAAGAGCAGCTTTCCCTTAAAGGGAAGTCTGAAGCACGAATTTTTCAACGACATGCTTGACGCCGTCTTCGTTATTGCTGAGCGTAATATAGTCGGCTATCTTTTTAAGTGAGTCTACCGCATTGCCCATCGCCACTCCGAATCCGGCAGCTTCCAGCAGCTCATGGTCATTCCAGCTGTCGCCGATTGATATAACCTCGGACATATCATAGCCGTATTGACCGGCCAAGTAACGGAGCGCATCGCCCTTCGTACCCTCGTGATGGATGATCTCCAGAAAATGAGGCTTGGACTTCGTAATATGTACCAAATGTCCGATTTCCTTGCGAAGCTCAATAGCAATTTCATCAAGCTTGGCGGGATCATCAATTATTAGCAGTTTGGTAGAAGGCTTGTCAGCCAGCTCTTTGAAATTCGGATACACGGTAAAAGGAATTTTGGAAAGCGCGGCGTAAGCTTCGATTTTTTCATTGCGCTCTTTCGCATACAGAATGTCGTCAAAATACGTTTGCAAATGCAGATCGTTGCGCTCACAGTAATCAAAAAGGTAGTGGGCTGCTTCTACAGGCACAGATCGTTCGTATAAAATTTTGCCGTCTATGGCATTTTTCACTAGAGATCCTTGATAGGTAATCAAAGGAACATTCAGCCCCAGCTGGGAGGCCAGCTGCTTCGCTGAAGCGTACATCCGTCCGGTAGCCAATGTAACCGTAACTCCTTGTGCTAATGCTTGCTCCAGAGCTTGCTTGGTGCCTGCCGTAATTTCTTTCTCATCATTAATTAGCGTATCGTCAATGTCGATTGCCAGCATTTTATACATCGTTTATCCACTCCTGTAATTTATGTCTATGGCTACCATTATACCTTAGATTAATGCGCGGATTAACTGTTATTTTCTCTGAGCAGTATCTTTATAAAAAATATCAGCTATATGGAGACCGTATTGTGAAGATTTATTGATGTTTATTTGGTTCACAGCTAATTGTATATTCAAGGGTTCCCTGTAAACAAGTGTAGATGTCATGGCATGGGCATCATATCTTCAGCGCTCTTTGTATAGCTTCTGCTACCCTGTCTTTATCAAAAGGCTTCACAATAAAATCACTAGCTCCAATGGAGATGGCTTCAATAACAATAGATTGTTGCCCCATTGCAGACACCATAATTACTTTGGCGTCACTCTTGTAGCTTTTAATCTCCTTTAATGCAGTAATACCGTTCATCTCCGGCATAGTAATATCCAGCGTAATCAAGTCAGGAGAATGCTGGATGAATAGAGAAACTGCCTCAAGCCCATTCGAAGCTTCGGCAACAATTTCATGCCCTAAATCTAAAAGAATGTTCTTAATCATCAATCGCATAAACATAGAATCATCTGCAATCATTAGTCTAGCCATATTTTTATCACCTTTCAGGGGTCTACTTATTAACATTTCTAGTAGGCGGATTGATTCGTTCACACAAGAAAAACCCCCCTTATAAGATGAACAAGGGGAGTTGTTGATCCCTTCCTTCGGCAGCTGGCAAGCTTAGCGAATGATTTCGCCTTAGCCCCTAATAGCTTTGCGTCACTAATTTTCATTAGTTTTGCTCTTATCGTATATACAGAAGAATTACTATCCATTTTTTTAAAAGTATATCATTCTTATTGCTGGTAATAAAGGACTAGACGGAAATGCCGGTGATAAAGTTCTATTGACAAAGTACTAGCGTTTGAGTGCTGACAATTAAAGTCATAAATGCGAATAATTATTAAGGCAGTTACTCAAAATAAGTTTTGAAAATTTATATATTTTATATCTCGCTAAAATAGGTTGCCTACCTAACGATAATTCCGACAGCCAGGCATGAGAACAATAGAAAAGAGGCAGCGAATGGACAACCTGTCACAAAAGCAGAAAGTTATCGTTATGATCGCCTTATTGGCATCGATGTTTTTTGCAGCCATTAATCAAACGCTTGTCAGTTCAGCTATGCCAAGAATTATTTCTATGCTGGGCGGCATGGATTATTATTCTTGGGTTATTACGATTTATATGCTGACATCTACAGTTGCTACAATTCTGGTAGGTAAGCTATCGGATATTTACGGGCGTAAACCATTCTTGTTATCCGGGATTGTCGTTTTTATGATAGGTGCCTTTCTTACGGGACTATCCACCAATATATTTCAGATGATCGCTTATCGCGGCATTCAGGGCTTAGGCGGCGGAGTTTTGATGTCGGTTACAACAATGGCCGTTGGTGATTTATTTATGCCCCGTGAAAGAGCGAAATGGACAGGAGTCATGATGTCTATTTTCGGTTTTTCGAGTGTTATTGGACCGACTTTAGGTGGTGTGATGATAGATCATATGGATTGGAAATGGTTGTTCTGGGCGTTTTTGCCTCTGGGAATTGTTGCTTTCGTAATGATCTTGCGGATGTTTCCAAAGGTGCCACGTGTTGAATCGGAATCGATTGATTATTGGGGCTCGTTATTTTTGTCACTTTCCATTATTGCGCTTTTATTAGGCTTTTCTTGGGCGGGGTCCAAATATTCTTGGGGTTCCATACAGATTATTGGTCTTTTAATAATGGCGGTAATCTTCGCAGTTATCTTGGTTCTTATTGAACGTAAAGCGAAAAGCCCCGTAATGCCGCTGCATCTTTTTAAAAACTGGATCATCACGAATTCCAATCTTGTTGGTTTTCTTATGAATGCTGGAATGATGGGCGCTATGGTATACTTGCCCTTTTTTGTACAAGGGGTTAAGGGCTTAAGTCCGACCCAATCAGGGTTTGTTAACATGCCTATGTCATTGACGATGGTCGTATTGAGCAGTATGTCCGGACGATGGATATCCAAATCGGGTAAATATAAGCGGTATGCAATCGCTGGTATCTCCTTCATGGTTATCGGTATGCTAATGATGACATTTATGAACAGTATTGCATTAGCTGTAGCGAGTATGTGCGTGTTCGGTGTGGGATTGGGTTTAGGTATGCCAGTTTTTACACTCGTCGCTCAAAATGCAGTCCCGATAAACCAGTTGGGTGTAGTAACGGCTACGGCAACCCTGTTTAGAAATCTGGGAGGAACGATAGGGATCGCCGTGTTCGGTTCCATCATGACCTCTATACTTAAAAGAAATCTGGAAGAAACGATCGCTTCAGGAAAAGGTGTGAATTTATCTCAATTAGATCCTGAGCATGCGAGACAATTGGCACCTTTTTTAAATCCGCAAGTTTTATTGGATCAACCCAAATTGAAAATAATTCAGGCCTCACTACCGGCAGAACTTCAATCTTATTTTGCACAACTGATGGATATGCTCCGTGCTGTATTGAGCGAAACGTTGTCCACTGTATTTCTTAGCGGGGCCGGGTTATTGATTTTGGCACTATTGCTGGTTTTCTTTCTTAAGGAAATACCGCTTCGCTCCTCTGAGAAAGTTGAAGCACCGCAGGAGGAACCAGTGTAAAGGCTTAATAGAGAATGCTCAAAGCTGCTGGCCCTTATTGGGTGAGTGGCTTTTTCTTTTGCGTATAAGTAGAAAATGAACCAGCCCGAGCAACCTTGCAGTCCCTCGTGCGTCTAATTGTATAAAATGGAAGCATTGAGACGAGGTGGATGTATTGGTTAAGTTCTTACAAAAGGCAGCGCTCCCGCTGCTGATTAGCGCCGCGATGCTCACAGCTGTGCCGCTAGGAGCATCGGCGCAGCAGATTGTACCGGATCAACGTACGCAAGCAGAGATTGATGCTGTCCGGCTTCTGCTCGATCAGGGGGTTGTGAGCGAGAAGGTGGATCAGCTCGGGCCGAAGGCGGAAGTGGCTGCTTATGTGCTGCGCACGAGAAAGCCAGACTTGGAGGCGCTCAATCGGCTGGTGGACGGACTGCTGAAATATGCAGATGGCCAAGGTTACAATGGATCATCAGTCGGCGGGATGCTGGAGCAAAATAATGGTGAGCTCCGTTCATCGCCGGGGGCTCCGCTGGAAGCCAGGATGATGAGCCGCAAGCCAATGGATGTATCATTGAATGGCCAGCCGAGCGTGCTGGCACCTTGGGATGAATACCGAGAGCCGCTTTATTTCGACGATAAGGCGTATTTCCCGCTCTATAGGATGATGACGATGTTAGGCGGAGATGCCAAGTGGAATGGCGTCGATTGGGAAGTGACGGCGATCAGCCCATGGGGAAGCCGCTGGAAAGTGCCGATTGGCGAACGCGAGGTACGCAATGAAGCGGGAGATACGATTGCCACACTATCCGGTCCAGTAGTATTGGCAGACAATCAGGTGCTAGTGCCTTACGATTTTTGGAACACATTGACGGGTTATCGCATGGAATGGGACCGATCGCGTAAATCACTGTCTATTGTAACGGAGCCGTTATACCGGCCTGAAGACCCGGTTGAAGGCTATGGAGGTTCATCCACCGGATATGTGGTACCGGATCTGAATGTGCGTGTCGATGGCCGGTTTACCCGTTTGACGCATCTGCCTATCAACTATGAGGGAATTCTTTATTACCCTGTGGAGCTGATTCAGAATCTCATGGATTTGACTGCTGAGTACGATAGCCAGTCCAGAAGGCTGACACTGACTACGAATCGTACCATAGAAGAAGCGCGTTTCGCGCAGCCTGCGCTTCCTGCTCCACATATGTATGGAGTGCCTGTAAACACGATCTCCTATTTGCAGTATACGCTCGATGGCGTCCAATCAAGCGCCGAAGGGAAGCCGCTGCAGCTATCCAGTCCACTGGTGGAGAATCAGGGACGTTTGTATGCACCGATCAATGAGCTAGCAGCTATTGCAGGCTATCAAGTCAGTTACACGGCTGACAAAACGCTGTATCTGAATAAGCCGGTCGCCCAGCGCATCCGCGAGAAGCTGATGCCAGGTGTCTCACGGGATAGAGTGCGCATGCTGCTTGGCAATCAGCTCAAGGTCGTCTATAATGCCGTGGACGGCACGCGAAGCTGGCAGTATCGCTTCCTCACCGAAACGGCTGACGCAACATTGGTGCCACAGCAAGAGAGGGCTGCCTCTGAGAAGCCTGGTGGCTTCGAGCTGGAGGCTGTCGATCGGAAGGCGCTAGGCGATGGTACGCTCAAGCTGCAGCTGTTCGTCCATCACGATCCAGCCGGGTTGATGATCAGCGGCTATACGCTCTATACGGGTACATCTGACGGTATCCAGGAGACCCGCCTGCATGCCGATGGCAGCGTAACCGAGCGGCTTCTGAAGGATGATGAGGTAGCGGGGCCATGAAACCACATCAGAACTTATTTTGATTATGCTAATGTTAAGAGAATAATTATGAAATAAAAAATACTCACAAAAATATCTTTACTCTACTACAATTACTTGGTATCATGTTTCCAACAAATCGAAATGCGATGATGAGAAAAGTAAATACAGCGTTCTTCCACAGAGAGCTCCGGTTGCTGAAAAGGAGTGAAGAATTCTTTATTGAAGAAAGCCTCTGAGCAGTACATCGGAACCCAGAAGGGGATGGTGTAACAGGAGCTCCTGTTATAGAGCTAGAGTATAAGCATCTTTGTATTTAGATGCCGTACTCGAAGAGGCTGATATGGCGACATATTTGCGAATCCGGGTGGTACCACGAGCATATAAATCTCGTCCCTGAGACTATTACAGTCTTGGGGGTGGGATTTTTTTTATTTTGCATGATCGTTATACGTAAAAGAATATTCATACAAAACAAGGAGTGAGCAATATGTCTAGGTTAAAAGCGGCAGTTGTAGGAGCAACAGGGATGGCAGGACAGCAGTTTGTGCAGGCGTTATCCAATCATCCGAACTTTGAAGTTGTCATAATGGTTACCTCAAGAACTATGAAAAATTACAAAGAAGCATTACTGGAATCTAATGGATCATCGAGATGGACGCAGAATACGCCAGTTCCCGCAGATATGCTGGAAGTTCCGGTTGTATCCTCCAAGGAATTTCGTCCAGATTCTGTTGATGTTATTTTCACAGCGATTGAATCCGATCTCGCAAAAGAGCTGGAGCCTTGGTTTGCCCAAACGACTCCAACCTTTTCGACGGCATCTGCATTTCGTTATTTTGATGATACCCCACTACTCATTACTGGAGTTAATGATAACCATGCGGAATTAATTCGCAAACAACAGCTGGAACGCGGCTGGAAAGGCTTCGTTCTGCCTGTTCCCAATTGTACGGTCACGGGCCTCGCGATAACTTTAAAACCATTGCATGAGCATTTTGGAATTCAAAATGTTCTGATGGTGTCCATGCAATCGCTTAGCGGTGCGGGCAGAAGCCCCGGGACTCGTTCTTTAGATATTCTGGATAATATAATCCCGTACATTCCGAACGAAGAGGGGAAGGTTAGAAAGGAGCTTTTAAAGATACTCGGTGAATATTCTAGCGAGGGCATTACTCCAGCTGAGATTAACGTCAATTGCATATGCACGAGAGCAAATGTACTCGATGGACACACGGAATCCGTGTTTGTCGGTCTGAAGAAACAGGCGAATTTATCTGAAATTAAAGAAGCAATCAATGGTTACAATCCGTTTAAAAGCTCTAGTTTACATTCAGCCCCAGAGCATATGATTCATATCTTTGATGATCCGTTTCGCCCGCAACCTCGCTTGGATCGCGAGCTCGGAGGCGGGATGACAACAAGTATGGGAAGACTGGAAGAAGAACCTGTACTTGGGGGCGTGAAATATGTTTTGGTCTCCCACAACACGAAGATGGGTGCAGGAAAAGGTGCAGTTCTGCTTGCTGAATCGATGCTAGCACAGGGTCTACTGCAACAAGTAGCTCCTTAGGCATCATTCAATCCTTCAACAAGATACGATAGTTGAAAAGTAGCAGCGGCAGTCTAGTTTCGTATTAATGAGGCTGTCCCAAAAGAGTATCAGTGAATGAATCAGTCCCAAACTATGTACAAAGACGCCTCCAAAACCACCATGTAAGCGGAAATGGAAGCGTCTTTTTTGTAGGGAAATTCCCATCAGAGTGGGGGTTAGAAAATCGAAAAATGAGTCCGGCCGCTTTTTGGATGTTACTTAAATGATGGAGCGAGAAGCGATGTTCAAAGGCATCAATCTAGAGGAGACCATGATTTGTCGGGGCCGCTGCGGAAAGAAAATAGATGGAAATTGTAACGCTAATCCAGCGTGGATATCGCCTGAAATCAATCTAACTGGAAAAACTAACTCTAATAGAGGTGAAATGGTGGATATCAGCTAAAATACGTAGAATTAGCATGAGGAATTCCAGCTATAAGACTTGGAACGCTATTTTCGGAGTAACTAACTTGACATTTTCCTGATAATTGCACGAAGTGCGCCAGACTGCCATGCAATGCCGTAACCGAACCACGAACCATGAGCCACGAACCATGAACCACGGGCCATGAACCACGAGCCATGAACCACGAACCCGATACCCGCGATTAGCAAGCGTTGGAAAGCTACCTCATCTTATGCGTCACTGAATACACAAGAATGTGCAAAAGAGCCTTCAACTATTAAGTGGAATTGAGGGCTCTATTGCTACCATCTATACAGGATAAAATGGTGGAGGGGTTGTCTCAAAATGTCTTTTGGGACAGCCCCTTTTTTGTAGAATTTATATGTTTCGGGGCTCCCCGCAAATTATCTGAATCAACTTGGAAGCAGACCCCACTTTGTGGGGATATTTTGTTAGGCCTCAATGTTCCGCCAACATTTTAAAGAAAAAAGAAGGCTGGAATTAGAGGATAGAACTCGTTTATAATGTTGATGCATGCCCACTCGCCGCTACAAAGAGGTAGTATGCTAGGCCCGTCTGTTGGGATTCAAGCATATTTCGATGGAAGTCATCGGTTAAAAAGAACCGAGTTTGTTCAGCAAAGCTCACTCTATTTATTTCATGTCCATGATGAGTTAAAAACTCGATATGTTCATCGATAAGAGACTGCACTGCCTCGTCATCAACCCTTAGTCCATTCTTTAATGCCTTCGCGATACTATCCATAAAGCTCTTCGCTTCTATAGCCATTTCGTTCATAGATTCAAGTACAACCGGGTTGTTTTCCAACATGTCGTAGTCATACTTCTCTTTCAAATGCTGATTCTGTTCGTCCATAGCGTCCATCCATTGTTGTTCAGTAGCAAAACCTTTAAACATATCTGACATCTCCATCACTCCTCCTTTTGAAGCTGCAACAATCGACTCATCGAGAGTTTGAATCAGGCGTTCCATTCTTTTCATCCTCCTGGAAAGGAGTTCTTTCTGATCAGACAAAATTAGCAATCGTCGTGGTTCCTTTTCGAGGATGTCTTTGATTTGTTCGAGGGGAAAATCAAGCTCCCGATAAAACAAGATTTGTTGCAAACGCTCCAATTCCTTGATGCCATATAAGCGATAGCCTGCATCACTTACCTTGTTAGGCATCAAGAGACCAATTTTATGATAGTGATGAAGCGTCTTAATCGTTACTTTCGTGATTGCAGAAATCTCTTTTACGGTGTACAGCATATATCCACCTCCTTTCTGATGTTCATTCTAATGTCTCCTCTAAGGTCAGGGTCAAGGATTTAATTTGAACTTCTGTCTTCTATGCTAATGTGCGGGGGAATGCAACAATTTGATTAATTATTACGTTTAATATATGGAACTATTTGTAACAAGGACAGGTAATATGCCAATTTAAGGGGTACTAAGCCAGGGAAGCAGGATGGCTGATTAGTTATAATAATTCGTACAAGAAGCGAGGGATATACCTATTAATGAACATAACCCAGCGTACCGGCATAATGATACTGATGTTGCTTGGCACTCTCGCGTGCAGCAACGATCAGGTCATTCATCACAACGGTATAACCACAGCCAATATGACCACAGCAAACTCTGAACATAGCAACCAGAAACCGGCCTATAGACCGGACTTGTTTCCGGTGAGTGCAGCTATTCCCTTCGGTGAAAATTTAGGACAATCCTTAGAGCCGGGGTCTCCTCCTACGGGTGCGAAGCTGTTCAAAAGCTTTGCTCTTCCTCAGTCTGACGCGGAAGTTCTGGTGTATACAAGCGGTGATGATTCCGCAGGCTTAACCGGGTATCTCAAGGGCAAAAATTCGGAATGGAAGTTGGGTGACTTGTCCAGCTTTAATGAGAATCAAGATTGGATTCATTCGTTGAACTTCTTAACCGGGGATGTGTCTGGCGCCGTTATGGAAATCCCATTTGGTTCGATAGGTGCAAAGAAGGGATTGCTTATTTATCACCCTAATTCCGATTCCTGGAATGTAGTCGATTTTCAAGGGCATCCCGCTATTCCGATGGATCTTGACAATGATGGTGTCCCTGAATGGATTGGCAATCAGACGGATTGGGTGCCTCCAGCTCTGGAGATTCATCGTTGGGTCACAGAGCATGACCGCTTCGAATCGACCGTTCTTCAATGGAACAGCCTATTCCCTGATACGGATAACGAAGACCCCTCTTACTCAGCACTCTTTACAGAGAATGGGGAATACCTAATTCAAATCGGCAATAACGATGCCTATGCTTTTTTTACATATGATCAAGGCGTCTTGAAACAATGCCGGGCAGCAGACACTCGGGATCGTGTTCTCGAAATGCAGATGGCCCGACATCATTGATGGGATTTTTCGAAAAATAGTAGGCTTGATAAGAGATGAACATGTGTATCGTATAAGACGAGTTCCCTTTTATATTTGGGTAGCGGGGGGATGCGCTCTAAGGTACTGAACGGAACTGAAAATTCCGTTATTTAATCTGCCGCCTCCAATTTAAGAAGATTGCGGAAGTCGGCATTCCGTTATTTGGGGTGAATGGGAATATATTAAACACAAACAGAGAGATAACGGAAGGAGGTCTTCCGCTATCTCTCTGTTTGTTGTGCTGTTTCATGCCATAGCGGAACAATTACTTCCACTAATGCCTTGACTTATTCATTATGGGAAGAGCTAGAGGACGGCGCGGCTCCCGGGCGCGCGTTGTGGCGTTGCATGGTGGTCGGTCGAACCCCAATAGGTAGGATAGTTCTCTAATAGCTGTTTTTTATCAATATACGGTTTGCGGAGCATGTTAAAATTACCCTAAGATAAAATAAAAGAAGGTGTTTTTACAGTGGATCTGCTACAAATAGTCAAAGCAAACAAAGAAGAGAAAGAAGTACTCCAGAATTTGATGCAATTTTATTTCTATGACTTTTCAGAATTTATGGATTCGGATGTTAAAGAAGATGGACTATATGGGAAATATCCTTATTTAGATGATTATTGGATGGATGAAAACAGATTCCCTTATTTGCTTAAACTGGAGGGGAAAAATGTAGGTTTTGTATTGGTTAGATACATTGAATCGGAAGATAAAGAGCCTTATTTTTCAATAGCCGAGTTTTTTATTATGAAGAAATATCGAAGATTGGGACTGGGTAAAAAAGCAGCTATACAAATGTTTGATACACATAAAGGACTGTGGGAAGTATTTCAAGTTGAGAAAAATGTGCCAGCGCAAATATTTTGGATGCATGTAATTAATGAATATACATCAGGAAGATTCACGGATCGAATCGAACAAGGTGAAAGGAGACAGGAGTTTTCCACCAGAAGCCCATATAGTTAAACTTCAGATGTATAAAACTATCAAATATTGAAAATAATAGTTTAATAGAATTAGTAGAAAGGGGGAGTAGAGGGAATGATGAAGTATTCAGCACATTATAATCGATTTTATTTTTTAATGTACGTGAAGACGGGTGACACTAAACATTTAATGCAATTAAGGAAGAGAGGCTAATAGAAGAAGCCGTAAATTAACCTGTAGTTATGTTTCCACGACAGCTGACCATCATCGGATCTATGCCCCTATATGGCCGATTTTAGCATAGATTTGAAACCTGTAATGAGTCCAAACGTATGTATATAAATTGCGTTCATAAAAATGAATACTCTCGTTTTCTTGGAGGAGCCTGTCACCAAGGCCTTGCTATGTCTATAGCAGGTCGTGGTAGCGAGGCTCTTTTTGTATTTTTTTCCTGCAATTATGCATAATAACTTTATTAAAAAGGAGTGGAAACATGCTTATTTTCCAACTTGCCATGATTTTACTGGCATCTAAAATTGCCGGAGATATTAGTGTCCGATTAGGGCAGCCCTCTGTACTGGGCAAGCTGCTCATTGGTATCATTCTCGGACCAGCGGTATTAGGTATCGTTACAAGTACAGAAGTACTCAGTGAAATAAGCCAGATCGGGGTTATTTTACTGATGTTCATTGCAGGATTGGAGACAGATACGGAAGAGTTTAAACGTACGGGAAAGGCGTCAGCCTATGTAGGCGTTGCTGGAATCATTGTTCCTTTTTCATTAGGTTATTTGGCTGGTATTACTATAGGGCTTCCTCAGATTGAATCCGTATTTCTAGGGCTGCTGTTATCTGCCACAAGCGTCAGCATTTCTGTTCAAGCGCTTAAAGAAATGGGCAAGCTGAAGTCAAGAGAAGGGACGACTATTCTAGGTGCAGCAGTGATAGATGATATATTGGTCATTATTGCATTGGCTTTTGTCATGAGTTTTGCAGGCGGCGATGTTAATTTAGGAGTTATAGTTTTGAAGAAGATTGCTTTCTTTGCGGTTGCCATACTCCTTGCCTGGAAGGTAGTACCGTGGGTTTTGAACAAATTCGCTCCACTTAGAGTTACTGAGGCTGTGATTTCAGCAGGGCTGATCATTTGCTTCCTATATGCTTATTTAGCTGAGTATGCTGGAGTTGCTGCTATAATTGGAGCTTATATCGCTGGAGTAGCCATTAGTTTAACCAAGTATAAACATGAAGTATTCGAGAAAGTGGAAACCATAAGCTATTCTATTTTTGTTCCGGTGTTTTTTACATCCATAGGGGTCACTGCCGAGTTTACTGGGCTCCTGCAAAATATCGGACTCATCGCGGGATTAAGCGTTTTGGCTATTTTAACTAAACTTATCGGCTCGGCGATAGGCGCCAAATTAGCGGGCTTTCAATGGAGCAACTCATTAGCGATTGGTGCAGCGATGGTGTCTCGCGGAGAGGTAGCATTAATTATTGCAGCTATGGGGCTTGAGTCCAATTTGTTGAATAAAGATATGTTTGCTGTCATTATTGTCGTGGTATTAATAACTACGATTGTGACTCCTCCTATGATGAAATTGTTTTTTAGTAAGACGGGGGAGAAACTCAAGGTTTAATTAGCACTGTGATCATTGGCTACAGTCACAGGAACAAAGTCCAAGTAATCACCAAATAAAATCGCTCATTGGGCAAGTGATGGGGGGACTCCCATTTGCAAGCCCAATGAGCGATTTTTTGTGCTTCAGACCTATTTATTAATTCACGCTGTTGCCTTCCGGCGGGAGCGGGATAGTCCTAGGGAAGCGGCGACTGTTCCTGCGGCGATAGTGACTCCCGCAGCTCCGATCCAACTGATGGACGACAGTGAAGCTTGCTCCACGATGACACCCCCGATTCCAGCCCCGGCAGCCATTGCAAGCTGTAGAACGGAGCTGTTAAGGCTAAGCATAATGCCGGTAGCTTCCGGAGCAAGAGATATTAAATTATATTGTTGCGTAGGACCCGACGACCAGGCTGAGAAAGCCCATAGCATGAGCAGCGGGAAGACGATAATAGAGGATGGGGCAGCTAGCGATAACAGAATAAGCGCTACTGCGTGAAGCAGCATTCCGCCGATCAGAGTGCGGGGAACGCCCCATTTGTCCGTGCTATAGCCTCCGAACTTGGACCCAATCAAGCTGGCGATACCGAATGCGAATAATCCTGCGCTTATTTCCTTTTCACCCATCCCTTTCACACTAAGAAGAAACGGAGAAATGTACGTGTAGGCGATTGAATAGCCTGCAATCCAGAAAAATGTGATCGACAAGGCAATGGCGATTCGGGGCTCCTTCAGCAAAGCCAGCTGTTCACGGAAAGGTACGGATTTTTCACCGTCCGATTGCGGAATCGTGAAGTAAATAGCCAGCATGGCGAAAAGTCCTAGTACTCCGATTCCTCCGAAGATTGTCTTCCAATCATAAGCGGAGGCGATAACCCTGCCGAGAGGCACACCTACAATCAGGGCGGTACTGAAGCCCATGACAAGTGTAGCGATGGCGCTCCCTTGCTTATCGGGTGGAGCCATCTTGGAGGCTACCGTTAATGCTGTAACTACGAATACCCCGGTACTGAGAGCCAAGACGATTCGTGACCCAATAAGAAATTCGAATCCTGGCAAAGCTACGGCGATCCCATTGCCGATTACGAAAATACCGAGTGAATAAAGAAGCAGCTTTCTTCGCTCCAGACGAGCTGTAACGGCCATAAGGAAAGGGGTGCCGAACGCGTAAGCAAGTGAGAAAACGGTTATGAGCTGACCCGCAGCAGATACAGAAACACCGATGTCGGCAGCGACCTTATCTAAAATGCCTGCGATAATAAACTCTGATGTTCCGACTAGAAAGCTGACGATGGCCAACATATAAATTTTCCACGTATATGACATAATTATTATTCCTCTCTTCCACTCCAATATATTTATATTTCTAAAAATATAGAAATATTAACGAAAAAAAATTACGATTCCAGCAAATAAGGTGCGTACTTTTTCGCCATCTCACGGTTCACACTGTAATAGATATAGGTTCCGTCCTTACGGAGATCGAGCAGGCCGCAATCTGTCAATTGCTTCAGATGATGAGACAGCGTTGAACCAGCAACGGACTCCAGCTTACCCATGATTGCCGAGCAGCACAGATTTCTTTCCTCAGTAAGCAAGAGTGCGATTTTAAGCCGGGTTGGTTCCCCAAGTGCTTTATATACTTTGACGGCTTGCCGTACTTCTGCGTTATCTTCAACCATCATAACTCCTCACCCTAACCTGTGACGTTATTTCTATATTTATCGAAATTTAAAATAACATACCATCCCACAAAAGTAAAGAGTAAGATTTCAAAAAACGATCCCAAGCCAGGAATTGAATAATTTGATATAATGAATTTTATTATTACCATGATGCTAAGGTTCCCTGAAGCGTCTTGAGTTGTCTTGGATGAGGTGGCTAATGAAAGCTTATTTAGAATTGCTTAAGGACATTTTGGATCAAGGTGTGAAGAAAGAAGATCGTACTGGGACGGGCACAATATCCGTATTTGGCAGGCAGTTTCGGATGGATCTTTCCAAGGGATTTCCTTTATTAACAACGAAAAAGCTGCATGTTCGCTCTATTTTTCATGAGCTGCTATGGTTTTTGAGCGGGGATACGAATATTCGCTATCTTCAGGAAAATAAAGTTACAATCTGGGATGAATGGGCAGATGAATCAGGCAATTTGGGCCCAGTATATGGTTCGCAATGGCGTACTTGGCCGGCTCCGGACGGAAGACAGATCGATCAGATCAGCCAGGTGATTGAGCAAATTAAGCGTAATCCGGATTCACGCCGTCATCTTGTGGTCGCGTGGAATCCCGCTGAAGTGGACAATATGGCTTTGCCACCGTGCCACTATGCGTTTCAATTTTACGTTGCCGATGGCAAGCTGTCTTGCTTGTTCAATATGCGCTCCGTGGATACGTTTCTAGGACTGCCCTTTAATCTGGCGAGCTATGCGCTGCTGACTCATATGATGGCGCAGCAGTGCGACCTGGATGTAGGTGACCTGATCTGGACCGGTGGGGACGTTCACTTGTATACGAATCATTTGGAGCAAGCTAAGCTGCAGCTGACTCGTGAACCGTATGAGCTGCCTAAGCTGATCATTACTCGAAAGCCGGATTCGATATTCGACTACAAATTCGAGGATTTCGTGATTGAAGGATATCAAAGCCATGCCAGCATTAAAGCGCCGATATCGGTGTAGCTGTGGAAAGTAGCGGAGAGGGGGGCTGGTGCATGATCATTTCAATGATTTATGCCATGGACGAGCAGGGTGGAATTGGCATCGATAATAAGATTCCTTGGCGATTGCCGGAGGACATGGCTTTCTTCAGGAGAACGACCACAGGTCATACCGTGCTGATGGGGCGCAAAACGTTCGAATCGGTAGGGAACAAGCCACTTCCGAAGCGGCGCAATGTTATTTTAACGCGTGACACGAGCTATACTGCTGAGGGCTGCGAGGTTGTTCACACAGTTGAAGCGGCACTTGAGCTGTTCGAAAGCGGTGATGCTGAAGAAGAGCTGTTCGTAATCGGTGGAGCTGAGGTGTATAACTTGTTCATGCCGCACGCAGACAGGCTGTATATCACGGAAATCGCACACCGGTTTGAGGCGGATGCGTTTATGCCGGGGATTGACAAGTCGCAGTGGAAGGCAGCTTCCAGAGTGAAGGGCGTTAAGGATGATAGAAATCCTTACGATTACGAGTTTGTTACGTATGAGAGAATACGTTAATTTAGTAAATGGAGGAATGAAATTGCTTCATTCGGCGCATCTTAATGGTTGAAAAACCCGAGAGGAAGTGTCCGAATGACCAATGTAAATCATCATCAAGTGCCTTTGCAGCACATCATTGATGATGCGGAGAAAGCCATACAGGTCGCCGAAGATGCCGAAATGGCGGTTCGTCACGCTCAGCTGGAGTCGAACCCGGAGAAGCTTGCGAGCTCAATTCAGAAGCTGGAGACAGCACAGCGAGCCGTACAGCAAGCGCAAAGCGAATTGAATTCGCATCTTAACGACTCCAATCGTCAGGAGCTGCTTCAGGTACAGGAGCAGTTGACTCAAGCGAGTCAGTCCATGGATATTGTCAGCGGCAACACCCATCAGCCGAAGCAGATTCGTTAGGCTGATGGTTTCTGTGCAATAGCGCATTATTGTGTCAGTACATTGCAGCAGCAGCTCGATTGACTCTTAGCTTGACATGAATAGCTGCGCTATTTTTCAAATAACCTGAACTGCCATTCTGCTGGCAGCTTCGGGTTATTTTTATTTTTTTGATTTTGTGAGGACATAAGCTGTTCTTGATTACGTCGCTGATCTGACCCAAGCAGCTGCATGTGCATCTTTTTCAATTATTTTATATTTTACTGTTTGGGAGCAGCAGGAATCGACATATGAATCGATAATATTATATAAAAATGCAAAAATATCCTGTTATCGACAAGGAGGGTTTGTCCATGATGCACCCACATACTGAATTGCGTTATATTGATGAGTTGATAGGGTTTGGAGTATTTGCCACCCAATTTATTCCTAAGGGGACTTTAACATGGGCGTTGGATGATTTGGATCAGATTCTGGATCATGGGGTAGTAGATGCTCTGGACGATGATCGGAAAAAGCTGGTTTTAAAATACTCCTACCGCAATCAGCACGGGAAATTCATTCTTTGCTGGGATAACGGCCGCTATGTAAATCACAGCTTCCACGCCAACTGTATCGGAACCGCCTATGAAGTCGAAATTGCCATACGTGATATATATCCCGGGGAACAGTTAACGGATGATTATGGCTCACTGAACGTGGATGAACCCTTTGATTGTTTACCTGAAGAAGGGACTGAGCGATCCAGAGTAATGCCTGGCGACCTACTTCAATATGCAGATTTATGGGATGCTCAGGCACTTGATGCCTTCCGTCATTATAATGAGGTCGAGCAACCGCTAGCTCCGCTGGTTCGACCGGAGTTTAGGGATAAAGTGGAAATCGCGGCAGGACAGAACATACTGCTCAATTCCATTCGTGAGATTTATTTTGATCGAGCTTCCATAATGGAAGTTAAATGAGGCGCTTGTTTAATTAAGTCTTGAAAAAATTCACGCTGCAGCGTAATAAACACTACTGGTGTCTTAGTATGTATGGTTGCCGTACGGGGAATGTTTTGGAGCAAAGCCACTTCCCCAAAAAAATCCCCGTCAGAGAGTACCGCCACCCGTCTGTTTTCTCCGGTCTCGTCCTTCTTCGCTACTTCTACTTTTCCTCTTACTATGACGTAGAACTTATCTCCAGGGTCTCCTTCATGGATAATAGTCCGATCTCTGGCATAGGATTCAGTAGCAAAAAAGTGGGAGATATTCTGTAGGAATGAATCATCCATATCAGAAAAAATAGGGAATAATTTAAGTCGGTCCGCACTAATCTCCACATGATAACCATCCTCGCTGATCTCAAACCCGGTCTGCTTTTGCCACGATTGCTTGTACCGTCCTCCAGGCAGCTCCAGTAATTGTTGATGGGAGCCCTGTTCCGCAATTTTCCCTTGATGAAGCACATAAATACAATCGGCATGTTCAGCTGAAGCAAGGCGATGGGTAACGGATATGACCGTTCTAGTGGCGGTTAACCGTTGTAGTGTCATGTTTATCGCCACTTCCGTGGCCGGATCTAGTGCAGAGGTCGCTTCATCCAGGATAAGAATAGCTGGATTACGAATAATTGCCCGTGCTATCGCCACCCGCTGCCGCTGCCCGCCAGACAGACGCCCGCCTCGCTCGCCAACATCAGTCTCATAGCCGTCTGGAAGACTCATGATGAAATCATGTATTTCTGCCGAACGTGCAGCTTGGATAACCTCCTCATCGCTTGCCTCAGGCTTACCTAGCCGTATATTCTCTCTAATGGATGACCGGAAAAGAAAGCTTTCCTGAAAAACGATGCCGATTTGCGAACGGAGCGATTGCAGCGTGATTTCGCGTATATTGTGCCCGTCATAAAGCACGGATCCTTGTTGAGGATCATAGAAACGCATGAGTAAATTAATTATCGTACTTTTACCCGAGCCACTGGCACCGACAAAAGCGGCATAAGTACCTTTAGGAATCGTAAGGCTGATATTATTGAGGTTTTGTTGGTCGGAGGTGTAGCCAAATGTGACATTACGAAACTCAATTTCACGTTCAAAGTGCTGAAGATTACTTGCTTTTTCGTTATCAGCAACACTCGCCTGCTCATCCAATAGCTCGCGGACACGCTGCATCCCGGATGTGGCTTGTATGAATTGGGGAGCAAGCCAAGTGATGGCTGCTACCAAATAGCTGAGGCTAATGAGGATAGCGCTGAATGCGAGCAGAGATCCGACGGAGAGAAATCCGAAAAAAGCCAGCACCGATCCCGCGCAAATGGTCATGAGATTCAGAAGCATCGTACCCATATTAGTGGTGCGGTCTATGACAAAGTTTGAAAAGCTGGAGCGGGCGGATAGCTTCCTGTAGTTGACCATACGCTCATCAAAACGCCGTATAAATAGCTGCTGCAGGCCAAATGCCTTAATGACCGGCTGAGCGCTTACATTTTCCTGAACGGCTGTCGTAATGTTAGCCTGCTCTTCTTTGAGTATGTAACTGGCGTCATAGGCTTTCTGACCGAATAATTTCGGACCAATCAAGCAGAGTGGCAAACCAATTACAGCCAGCAGAGCCAACTGCCATTGCAGGACAAAAAGCACCGCCACGTTCAAAATAAGTCCTAAAATAGACAAGAGAGCATAAGGTATCAGCATAATGAAGGTATCTATGGATATCAGGTCATTATTGAATCTGGAAACGATGTCCCCGCCGTTGATGCGGTGGTAGAAGTCCGTTGATAGGCTCTGCAGCTTCCGGTACAGCTGTGTATAATAATCCGTAACAATGCGAGAGCCTAGCCCTGCGAACATGCGGTCACGGTAGAGGCCAATAATTACTGAAGCTAGAGCAATGACCACCATTAAACAAAGGATGACAACGAGATATGCATATTGATGGGGGACAATGGCCATATCAATAATAAATTTAAAGCTTAACGGCATGAAGGTTTCGTATGCCAGTTCAACCAGTAGGGCAGCTAATAGCAGGGTGGTCTGGAGTTTGTATTGCAGGAAAGAGGAAGCAATATTGCGAACGAAGGAAAGCATGAATAACCTCCTGAGTTTAAAAGCGCAGATTGCTTTATTTTATCATATTTTGTTGTAATTTTGTCCGGTAATAATAACTTTAAGGTAACGCTACTGCTCAGTTGTTCCAGCTCACCAATCTCCGGTGGGATGCGGTTTAGGCTGATCTCTTCCTTCCGGCTTGGAACGATACCCGGGAGTAGGCCGATTCGAGCTCGCACAACGTCTCTTGAATATGCTCTATTTCATAATCACATATCAAAGTTAAATCTAAAGGAATAGCATGATTTTTGTCGAATTAAGTGGAACTATGATGACAAAAAGAAAAGCAATCTTTATTACTGGATCATTCTTTATCGCCTTATTTCTAATTCGTATCATCTGGGCTACTTTTCAAGCGCCGCTAGATCATCCTCTTGCGGTTCGTGGCGATTTGGATTTGCGCGGTTTCGACTTCGCCAATGATCGTACAGTTGCATTAGACGGCGATTGGGAGTTTTATCCCGGCAAGTTTGTAATGCAAAGTGAGTCAAACACAATCTCATCCGATGGGGGGAGAGCATTCATTCATGTTCCAGGAGATTGGAGATCGGCTTTATCGGTTAACAACTCGCCGTATGGCTATGGCTCCTATCGCTTGCGCATCAAAGTCAACCCGGATAATGAGTTAACCTATGGCATCCGTGTCTCAAGCGTACGCACTTCGTCCGAACTGTACGTGAACGGTCATCTACTGGCGAAGGCTGGGCAGCCGGCAGAGACCAAGCAGGAGTATTCTGCACAAAGCATGCCCTATACTGCTACTTTCAAAGCCAATACTGGAGAAATCGATGTTGTCGTTCAAGTTGCGAATTATGACAATAGTAAACTAGGCGGTGTGGTCGGATCGTTTAAGTTTGGCAGTGAGCATGCGGTGCATAATGAAACATGGTTTTCCATTAATATGCAGATCATTGTGTGTGTCGTTCTCATGATCCATGCCTTGTATGCACTTATTCTTTACGTGATCGGAACCAGGCATAAAGTAATGTTCTCCTTCTTTATGCTCGTTGTTTGCGCCGTTCTCATGACGATGCTTGACGATGATAAACTGTTACTTGTATGGCTGCCGACTATCAGTTATGAATGGTCCACTAAATTGATTTTGCTGTCTTTTATTGGAGTAGGCGCATTTCTGTTACAGTTTGCGAAGGGTCTCTTACCGGAATATGTGGAGAACAGAGTGTTCCGCTGGTTCCTCTTGTTCTGTGTAATTGCGGCAATATCGGTTGTGCTTTTGCCGGCCAGAGATGCACTAAGTGTATTGGCTGTATATTACTCCATAGATTTATTCGCCTGTTTGTTTGTTCTCATGCTCTCGTTTCGTACGACTATAAAGAGCGATAAGGACGCTATATATTTGGTGCTTGGTCTAGTCAGCGTGATGTCTAATGTAATTGGAGGTTACCTTAAGGGTCTACTGGGTGCAGGCTATTACCCGATCGACTTAATTATCGCGTTCCTCGCTTTTGCAACGTTCTGGTTCAAACGCTATTTCCGCATTTCCACTCAGACGGCAAAGCTCGTACAGAAGCTGCAAGAAACAGACAAGAAAAAAGACGATTTTTTAAACAACACATCTCATGAATTACGGAATCCACTGCACGGCATGCTTAACATTGCCCAAATCGTTTTGGATACCGGAATTAATGATCAGGACGTCAAAAGCAGAGAAAACATGAAGCTTCTTATTACAGTAGGCAAGCGAATGTCGTACATGCTCAACGATCTGCTTGACATGACGCGGCTTCAGGAGAATGGCTTACGATTACAGACGGGGAGTATCCGAGTTCAAGGAGTTGTATCTGGTGTAACCGATATGCTTCGTTTCATGACGGAGGGCAAGCCAATTCGCATCGTCAACGACATCCCGGCCAACTTCCCCAATGTCATTGCAGATGAAAACCGTCTTACACAAATTGTATTCAATCTGATTCACAACGCGGTGAAATATACAAATCAAGGACAAATCGTAATAAAGGCCGAGATCAAGGATGATAAGGCGAGCATTGTCGTCGCCGATACCGGCATCGGAATGGACCAAGAGACACAACAAAGGATATTTTCACCTTACGAACAAGGAGACTCCAGCATTACGGCGATTGGAGGCGGAATCGGGCTCGGGTTAAGCATATGCAAGCAATTGGTGGAGCTGCACGGAGGCACGTTGGAGGTCCACTCCATTCCAGGGCAAGGTTCGGTATTTAGCTTTACCTTGCTGCTATCCGATCCTAACATCCCGCAAAACGAGACGGAATTCATCACTTCGGCATCGGCCGATACAGAAATAGCGGTTTCCGTTTCCTCCGCACCTCATGGTGTCATTTCTCAACCGAAATCGGATGCCGGTTCGGATCGGCCAAACATTCTGGTCATAGATGATGATGTTGTCAATTTAAATATATTGAGCAATCTCCTTGTTTTGGAAAATTATAATGTCGTAACGGCTGTAAGTGGTCGTGATGCACTTGCCATTCTTGATACGAGGGAATGGGATTTGATCGTCACTGATATCATGATGCCGCACATGTCTGGATACGAATTGTCCCGTATTATTCGAGAGCGCTTCTCGATTTCGGAGCTGCCCATTCTGCACCTGACTGCTCGTAGCCGACAGGAAGATATAGACGCCGGATTCCAGTCAGGCGCGAACGATTATGTGACGAAACCGGTAGATGCGATGGAATTAAAGTCCCGGGTACGGGCATTGACTGTATTAAAGCAATCGGTACGTGAAAAGCTGCGCATGGAAGCGGCATGGCTTCAGGCACAAATTCAACCCCATTTTCTGCACAATACCCTTAATTCAATAGCCGCGCTTAGCGAAATCGATAACGAGAAAATGAGTGCGCTGCTTGTAGCATTCGGCCATTACTTGCGGGCAAGCTTCGACTTTCGGAATTTGGAGCGACTTGTTCCGCTTGAGCATGAACTTGGTCTTGTTCGCTCATATCTGTATATCGAAAAGGAACGTTTTGAGGACAGATTACGCATTCGATGGGAGGTGGACGCAAAGTTTCGTTTTCAAGTCCCTCCGCTCTCCGTCCAGCCTCTTGTCGAAAACGCAATACGTCATGGCATATTAAGTCTAGATGAAGGCGGGGAAATTCATATTCGGATTACCGAGAACGAGCATGGGGCGGAAATTTCGGTCACTGATAACGGAGTGGGGATGGATGAGGAAACGGTAAAGCGTGTACTCGAAAGACGCATGGGAGAGAGGACAGGAGTGGGCTTGTTCAATACGGATCGGAGATTAAAGCAACTATACGGCAAAGGTTTGCAAATCCGGAGTGTTCCAAATCAAGGTACTATCGTCAGCTTTGTAGTTTCAAAAAATGAGAGGGGAGCTTAAATTATTATAATTAACGCAAAGATACCTTCTTTATCCATTATAGACTGAACGGCGCTGATACCAAGATTCAATTTAACTGGCCGACAAACTGCTGTCGGTCGGATAGACGCCGTTTCAGTGTTACTTTCGATCATCGTTTAGCGGAAACGGAAGCTCTCCGTTCGTTCACTAAAGTATAATGTTGCCTCCCATCCGTCTGTATACGATTCCAGTTCAATCGTCAGAAGCTTCTCCCAATCTTCATTTTGGGGTAAATTCTCGATCCGTATTTTCAATTTATCGCTCAGTTCCTCAACTAATGTGTCGGAATAATCGCCACTCGACAAATTCACCGGAATCCATCGGTTGCCTATTAAAATACGAAGAAACATGATCTTCCCCCCTTTTTTTTACCGCGAACGGAGCTCTGTTACCTGACGAAGCGGAGCTGCTTGCTTCTGATCTGTCAGGAGGCTGTTCGTATACAAGGTATCGTCGCTCAACGTTTGGTTCCAACTCGCCAGGTGATAATCGTAAAGGGGTATTTTGACATCGGATACAAAGGCACTGCGGTAATACATTCTTTGTATTCTTACGGGTCCGACCGTTTTCAAATATGTGAATAATGAAATTCGATAACATTATAAACAATCTGTCTAACCAATTGCTAACCACATCAGATTAATACTTTCCAAAAAATCAGCTCTCATGAAGGAACTGCCGTTTAGAGGGGATACGATTTTTCCATCGTGCGTACCATTCCAATACTGCAGGACTTGGATCGACCCCAGCTTCCTGCTCCAATATTCGAATCATGAATTGATACTGCTTATCGACAGAATCTGTGTCATTCAGTGAAGCATATATATTCATAAGCGCGAGATAACTATCTTCATTCAGAGGATCTCGCTCTTGTATTTGATGGTAAACTCTAAGTGCCTCTATATTCATGTCATGAGAAGAATAAAATTGCCCCAAATGCTGGGCATGTTGCAACCATAGTGCCTTGAGTCTTTGGCGTTCTCTCTCTGCCCACACATAATTATCCTCTTCGTAGAAATTTCCACGATACATATCGAGCAGTCGCTGATGTTCTGTGACATGTTCGATTGAAACAGGGTTTAATTGGCGAAACCCTTGCTCCCATTCTTCAGCATCGATTCGCAGTTCTTTCGACTCAAGAATATACCCATACTGTGAATATCGGATCGAGATATAACCATCTCCAAATGTGTTTTTCCATGTGCTGCGAATTCGATTAATACTTGTTTGCAGGTTGGCTAGCCCCTTGGGATCATCCAGTTCCGGCCAGAGTAACTCCAGCAAAGTATTCTTATTAATTACTTTCCCCCGATGAAATAGCAAGTAGGCAAACAGCTCTTTTGCTTTTGTCGACCTCCACTTCAGGAATTCCAATTCTCCATCCGTCTTCCGGATCTGCATGGCTCCTAAGCAATGATATAATAAACCTTCTTCATTTGGAGACTTCATAATCGAAATACGTTCCCGTAGACGTTCTATTGTTTGGCCCAATCGTTCGCGTCTTAACGGCTTCACTAAGTAATCAGTTGCCCCTAGTTCGAATGCCTCAACCGCGTGTTCGTCATAGGCTGTCACATAAACGATCTTCGTGTTCGGAGAGGTCGTGTGTATTCGCTCTGTCGCCCTCAAGCCATTCAATCCAGGCATGTGAATATCCAAAAAGACGGCATCAGGCTGGAACTCACCAATATGCTTGAGCGCTAACTCAGCCCTTGAGAATGAACCGATCACTTTGCAATCCCGATACTCCCCAAGCATGTTTTCTAATCTGACTAACGCCAGCCGCTCGTCGTCTACCAGCATGACTTTCATTCGATTGCAGCCTCCATTCATATTGTATCTTTATTTCATTTCTATATCGGCAAGACAGCTTTCTTATTATATAGGAAAAATTGTTGTAAATAACAAATTGATGCAGATTAGGTGACGGTGTACTTCAGTCCAACTATATTAATTTTGGTTAGAGTTTGGTTAGAAGGCTTGTCTATAATGTAGTTCAGAGAAAACCTCTTTACGGTCTCTTCACTATTGTTGTCTTGTTGCATTCACAGATACAAGGGCATTGCTCTAATGACAAGGATAGCGATAGAAAATATACACATGGTGGGAGAGGTGATGCAACTGAAAAAATTGCAGCTAACAATAAACAAAAGGATACAGTGTAGAACAGAAAGAAGTTCGCAAATATGTAATTTTCTATATGCTTTCGATGGGAGGAATTAACAAAAGATGAAATTAAAAAATCAAAGAATGTTATCTTTACTAATGGCAATCGTTATGGTGTTGACGATGATCCCCTTTCATCCGTTAGAAGTAAGAGCAGCGACAACACCAACACTTAATCTTGGTAATCCAGTTAGGGTAACCGGAGCAACCTATCAGCTTCCCAATGCTGCATTTGGAAGCACAGGCGCCGTTCATGCAGCAGGCGGATACTTTACTGTGGCTGTAAATAGTGGCACAACTGCGGTTGGAACTCATTCAAGCGGAATTACCGAGTTGACTTATGGCATAACCATTAGTGGCATTACTACTGATAAATCTACACCTACAAATAGAGTGTTCAATTTTTCAAGTGGTACCACTTATGAAGAAATTCAAGCTGCTATTCGCAATATGACACTTACACAAGTTTCAGGGCAAACCCAAAATGTCACAATAAATGTAACGCCAGGGGCACCATTGTCCAATGGAAAGTCCTCTGTGCGTACCTACAAGGGACGCCATTTTGTATATGTGGCAAGACAGAGCAGCATGACTTTTAAAGATGCTGTGACTACTGCAACAAACATTAACGGACATCTTGTAGAGCCAGCAGCAAATAATCCTGGAGAAATGCTTGCGGTTGCGAGTATGTTTAAAGAATTTAAAAGTCCCTTTGCAAGAGAACCAGGCTGGAACTTTATAAGCTTTATTGGCGCATCTAAAACTTACTCACCTAATTGGGACACTTCTGTTGGTAGCTTCACAAGGTATGTATCAACGGGTTACCAAACAGGTCTTGAGCAGACTAGTAATTATATGGATAATGGAGCCTACGACCATCTTACACTCCTGCTAGACGATAATAATACTGGAGTAAAATACTTAGGCGTAAATAATACACACGGTGGTAGCAGCGCATATAAAGACCCAGGAGTTATTGTCGAATATGATTCCGGTATCATTAGTAACATCATCACTGCCACACAAGATATCGCACTTCCAGTGATGGGAGGCAGCGTATCCATCAATGGAGTTGCCAAGGTGGGTCAGGCGTTGACGGCGAACGTAACGGGAGTCACGTATACGCCGAACACGACAGGCAATATGCCTACTTATCAGTGGTACCGAAACGGAGTCCCCATCACGAATGCGACGGGTTCAAGCTACGCATTAACCGCAGACGACATGGGCGCGGCCATCACGGTGAAGGTTACCGCAGACGGCGTACACGCGACAGGCAACGTAACGAGCGTAGCGACGGCACCGGTTACGGCCGGAGAGCCGGCTGTAGATAAAACACAGCTGCAAGCAACGGTCGATAAGATCAATCGAGAGAACTTGCAGACAACCGACTATACTCCGGCAAGCTGGCAGGCACTGCAGGATGCGCTGAAGCAGGCCCAAAAGGTACTAAGCGATCCTAACGCTACGCAAGCAGTGGTTGATACGGCGTTAGCGGCTCTGAACGATGCACGCGATCGTCTGGCTTCGACGAATGTCGGACTCGTCTCGCTCAGTGTGGGCGATGAGAACGGGAGTCCGATCGCGTTGACTCCGTCATTCGACGGCCGGCAGTTGAATTACAAGGCGGTCGTATCGAACGAAGTGTCTACGGTCGGTATCGACCCGCAAGCTCTCCAGCCGGGCAGCAAGGTCTCCGTTACCTTGAACGGCAACCCGGTCAGCGCCTCGGATTGGAAGAACCTGCCGCTTAGGGAAGGCCTGAATACGATTCAGGTGGAAGTGACCGGACAGGACGGCAAACGGGCGACCTATACGCTGGAAATCGTTCGGACCACGAATAAGCTGGTATCGCTCACTCCTTCCATCGGCAGCTTGAGCCCTGCCTTCGATTCGAACACGGGAGCTTATACGATGGCCGTATCCAACAGCGTATATCAGCTGCAATGGACGCCTGTAGCGCTCGATCCAGGCGCGAAGATCGAGATTAGCGTCAATGGAGGAGCTTATAGCGAAGTGGTCAACGGTGCAACAAGCACGGCGCTTCCGCTCAATATCGGTGTTAACACTGTAACGGTGAAGGTGACGGACCGGGACGGCCATATCAAGGAATATACGATCACCGTAATCAGAGTATCCTCTGGAAGCAGTCGTCAACCGGGCAGTGGCGGTGGAGGCGGTAGTGCTTCGAATTCCGGCGATATCATCACAACTGTGAACGATAACAAGTCCTCCTTTGCGACACAAACGACGGAACAATCCGGAGATCGGACGGTCACGACCGTAAAGATCGATGGTGACAAGCTCACCGACACCTTGTCTCAAGGGGGAGCACAAAATCTGGCGATTCGCGTTCCGGGCGACGGAGATGTTCAGGTACAAGGCTTGACGGCAGCGATGGTCAAGCAGCTGAAGGATACCGGCTCGAGCCTGGAAATCGGGAACCTGCTGGCGATCTATCCGGTGCCTAGCAGCCAACTGGACCTCGGTGCAATCACGAAGCAGTTTAGCGATACAGCGCTTGGCGATATTACCATGAATATCCGCATTAAGCGTTCGGAACAAGCATTAATCGATAATGTGCGCACCCGTGCAACGGCTAATGGCTATGAGCTGCTGGTGAATCCGGTCGATCTGGATTTGACCTTCTCCCATGCAGGACAGACTATCCGTGCGGAGCAATTGAACGGATATGCGGCAAGATACATTGCGCTTCCCGAAGGCATCGACCCGAACCGGATTACGACCGGGGTGATCGTGAATCCTGACGGAACCGTGCACCATGTACCGACCGTCGTTACGAAAATCAGCGACCGGTATTTTGCGAAGATTCAAGATTTGCGCAGCCATGGCAGCTACTCCGTCATTTGGAATCCGCAGGACTTCAATGATGCTAAGAGCCACTGGGCGCATAAGACGGTCAACAATGTTGCCGCTAGACTCATTCTTGCCGGAACCGGGAACAACGTATTCTCGCCGGATCGTAATATCACCCGTTCTGAATTTGCGATTATGTCCGCAATGGGCATGGGGTTAATGGGTCAGGAAGCCGCACAGAACGCATTCCATGACGTTGCTTCCACCGCTTGGTATCGCACTGGCGTCTCCGTAGCCAGCGAATTCGGTATTGTGGAGGGCTATGAAGACGGCACGTTCCGCGGAGAACGGCAGATTACCCGGGAGCAGGGGATCGCGATGGTCGCCCGGGCTTACAACCTGATTCAGCCGCAAAGTGCGGCGATGAGCCAGACCGAGATCGCAGCGGCGCTTTTGGTGTACGGCGATGCGGCGGATCTCTCCGATTGGGCGCGCGAGATAGTTGCCCGGATGATTCATGCCGGCATCGTAGAAGGAAGCGCCGGCCAATTGCTGAAGCCGCAAGATAACATAACGCGGGCAGAAGCAGCAGCACTGATCGAAAGAATGCTCAAAACGACCGGTTTGATCGATAAGTAAAAGTTATCTGAACAACCATTGCCGACTTTCATGTCGTCGATGGTTGTTTTTTTAGAACCGTTAAGCTGAGCCATAACCATAAAATTATGGTCAATTGATCGAGCAGCAAGGGCATAAAGGTGTATCTGTCTGCGGCAGCAGTACAGTACCGGGCAGGACAACCATTTTGGGGACGTTAGATTTTAGTTTACCTAGTCAAAGTTGGATGGTAAGCTAATATCGATTTGATGTAGGGGCGGTGGGATCATGAGTAGTAAGACTTCATTATTTGAAATTTTAAAAGTATCCTTTCAATTGGGCTTGACCTCCTTCGGGGGACCGATTGCCCACCTGGGCTATTTTCATGAGGAATATGTAAAGCGGCGCAAATGGATGGACGAACGAAGCTATGCTGATCTGGTAGCATTATGCCAGTTTCTGCCCGGTCCAGCCAGCAGTCAAGTAGGGATGGGAATAGGCTACATGCGCGGAGGTGTGCTTGGAGCTATTCTGGCGTGGTTAGGGTTTACTCTGCCTTCGGCATTGGGCTTGACTTTATTCGCTTATTTATGCCAAGGCTTGGACGTAGGCGGCATGGGATGGATTCACGGGCTCAAGCTGGCCGCAGTAGCTATCGTTGCCCAAGCGGTATGGGGGATGGGGAAGAACCTGATACCTGATCGGAGCCGGGCAACGATAGCGATTTTGACCTGTATAACGATGCTGTTATTCAACTCGGCGCTTATTCAAGTTGCCGTTATTGTGGCAGCTGGCTTGTTAGGCTCATGGTTATATAAGAATGCTGCTGCTGTAACCATTAGCAATGCGCAGATCGAACCAGCAGCTGCTTCTTCCAATCACAAAAAGCTGGCCATCTGCTGTTTAATCACATTTTTTGGCTTGTTGGTATTGCTGCCGCTGCTTCGTTCTGTTTATCCATCACAGTGGCTTGCTATCATCGACAGCTTCTACCGGTCCGGCTCCCTAGTGTTTGGCGGCGGGCATGTGATGCTGCCGTTGCTTGAGAAGGAAGTCGTACCATCCGGTTGGATGGGACAAGAGCAATTCCTTGCAGGCTATGGAGCGACCCAAGCGATTCCGGGTCCATTATCGACGTTTGCATCTTATTTGGGCTTTGTTATTCATGGTTGGGAAGGCGCTGCTGTAGCTACAATTGCGATATTCCTCCCTGCTTTCCTGCTTGTCATGGGTGCACTTCCGTTCTGGGAAATGCTTCGGAAGCAGCCGAAGGTCAGAGGGGCTTTATTAGCAATTAATGCTTCGGTAGTCGGTATTTTGCTGGCAGCCTTGTATGATCCGGTATGGGTGAGCGCGGTAAAGACACCTGGCGATTTTGGCTTGGCGTTGGCACTGTTCGGTGCGCTTATATACTGGAAGCTGGCACCGTGGATTGTGGTCATCGCTGCTGCGGGCGGAGGCATGCTGCTTACTTTATTTTAAAAATAGTTGAGCAGGGAAGCAGCTTTTCACCGCTATTGTCGATATTGTACATTATTTCCCGAGAAATATTAGGGTTACTTTTTCCAATTTTCCTCAGCATTTTGCAGCATCCGGTATGTCGTCGAATTGTGCTCAGACGTTATTTAGCTGCATTAAGTTCCATTTATACACAGTTCTATGCCACGAAACCGACAAAAATTGTCGAAAGAGGTAAAAATGTAAACAAACTGTAACCTTTAAGACAAATAAACCGTTTATAATCGTAACCATCGATTTAGAAAGAAGCGAGGGAATACGATGAAAAAAATGATTTTAAAAATAGCGTTAGCCAGTGCTGTTGCCATTGCTGCAACCGTTGGCATTTATGTTTATTCCATATATGAAACAACTACTGTCGCAATAGAAAAGATCGGAACGCCGGAGGTAGTACCTGTGGAGCAGTCGGCCAAAGTGAAGCCGCTTACTTTCTTGTTGATGGGCATTGATTATCGACCGGAATCCGGCAGCTTGAACTCGGATGTCATTATGGTGGTTACATTGAACCCTGAGCAGCACTCGGCTACCCTTGTTTCACTGCCGCGCGACCTGCAAATCGCCCCCAAAGGACTGCCGTCACGAAAAGCCAACTATTATTATCCCTATTTCAATAACATTGAGAAAAACAGTGCCTTTATGGAGACGAAAAAGGTTTTTAGCGACTTCATGGGCGTTCCGGTCGATTATATGGTAACGGTTGATTTCGACGGTTTTCGTCAGATTGTTGATCTGATGGGTGGATTGACGATCCAGGTGGATATGGATATGCGCTATGTAGACGACGAAGACGGAACCGATATTAATCTGAAAAAAGGGCTGGCTAAGCTGAACGGCAAGCAGACGCTGGATTTTGTACGCTACCGTAAATCTAACAGGAATACGGAGGAATCGAGCGACTTGGCTCGGAACCAAAGGCAGCAGCAGGTGTTGGATCAGCTAATGAATTCATTAAAAAGCACGGGTGGAGTAACCAAGCTGGGACAAATCATTGAAACTGTGGGAAGCCATATGAAGACGGATGTGCCTGCTTCGCAAATTAGGGATTTGATGACAACTTATTTTGATATTTCCCCATCGAACGTAAAGTATGTACATTTGGACGGAGAATGGGAGAGCCCTTATATCATTGTCAAGGATGAGGACTTGGAGGAGGCACGGGCTGCCTTAATACAACAGCTCGGAGGAAAAGGAACGGCTATAGCCGGTATTGGTTTGGGTACTGGCAGTGGGGCTGGGAAAGAATCGACTTCTGGTACTAGCAGCAGTAAAGGGAGTAGTGGGGGCTCAAGCGGCTCAAATAGCTCAGGCGGGAGCACAGGAGAAAAAAGCAATCCAAGTACAGGCACGGGAAATGGAAGTGCTACAGGAACAAACTCCGGCGCGGGAGCAGGCAAGCAGAAAGAGCAGAAGGGTGGCGCGAATAAAGAGACGAATGGTACAGCGGAATCAGGTAGTAGCACTGTAGGGGAAGCGACGTATGGGGTTAAAAGTGAAAATGGCAGCATGCCACCGAAATCACCCCCGATCCTGCCGCCCAATGCAGGGTCAAGTTCAGAATGAGAATACATACATTTAAATAATAATAAAGGGGTTGTATAGCAATGACCCGAAGAATTGGCTGCTATCATGCTCATTATTCGAATATTGAATATATCCAGCAGGCATTGGAGTGCTACGATGTGGAGTTGAGCCATTTTGTGGATCCTGGATTAGACAGATTGAAGGGGGATGCCGATTTTTCGGCTGAGCGAGGACAGCGTAAAATCGCTGATATGCTAGGCTGGATAGCGTCCTGCCATGTGGATGCGATCCTGGTTACATGCACCTATTTTACAGCTAACTTGACAGAGGAGCTGGAGCAGGCGCTGCCAGTGCCTGTCATCAAAATCGATGACCCAATGCTTGCTCTGATTTGTGCCAATGATGAACCACAGCTGCTCGTGTTTACCAATCCCGCAACTGTGAATGGGACTATGAACCGAATGCACCAGTATGCGCGAAGTGCCGGGAGATCGCCACAGCTTCAAGCCCATTTGCTGGAGAATACATTCGAATTGATCATGCAAGGAAAGAAGCGGGCATATATCGAGATGGTTAAGACTGGACTCGAAAGATTGTCCGCCCAGTATCCGGATCAACAATTATGGGCTGTCCAATTGTCTATGGTACCGGCGGCTGATCTTGCTTCTTCAGCTTCGAGAGATAGCAAGAAGATCGGCAACCCGTTGAAGGCGCTTGTTGAGGAGCTTGTGAGTAGACTGGAGTTGAAGCGCGTAGTTTTGTAGAAAGGCGTGGTTTCGACGATAGCTCTTAGCTGAAGCTCGCCGTTTTATTTTTATTTTTACGCACAATCCGTACGATTACGAAGATCGCTAGTAAAACAAATGGTAGCCACATCCATTTTAAACCTTGAGTGTGAATCAGACGACCTACTTCATCTACATAATCGCCGAAGAAGCGGCCAACTGTGAAAAAGATCACTGTCCAGACAAAGCCTGTCGAATAGGAAAGGAGTGCATAACGCGGGAATGTCATCTTGTTAAGACCAACGACATAAGGAACAACATGTCTAACTACCGGAAGAAAATAGCTGATTACTAAGGCAAAGCTTCCATACTTCTCTATAAGCTTCTCCGATGCTGTTAAATACTTCTCCATCTTCTTCTTTCGTTTCAGCCTCTCAATTACCGGTTTACCAATAAATCTACCCAATACATAACCGAGGCTTAACCCGGAGATAACTCCCAAATAAGTCACGATAAAGGCAGGAATAATTTGCAATATCCCGTTTGCGGTTACCGCTCCACCGGTCATCACAATAACTTCATCGGGTATCGGCATACCAACGATGCCAAGCCACAAGGCGAAAAACAATGCGGCGTAACCATACTGCCCAATCATAGACAGCAGCATATCGTAATTCATTCTATTCCAGCTCCTTCTTACGGCAAACGTACACAAATGCAGGCGGTAGATTAAGTGGGACCACTTTAATTTGCTCTATATGAAAATAGTGTTTCAATAGCTGTTTCATTTGTAAAGAATACTGAAAAGCAACAAAGAGTCCACCGGGTTTAAGAGATGCTGCAATTTCATCCATCAGCCTTATTCGCAGCTCCTCAGGGAAGTTGAAAAAAGGAAGTCCGCTTATAATAGCATCCAACTGCCCGATTCCTTCCACACCAAGAGCGCCTTGGATATCGGTGGCATCAGGATGGCAGCCGTATTGAGGATATTGCAAGGCTAGCTGCTTTCTCAGCATAGGCTCTTTTTCAAATAATAAAATCCGGGTCTGTCCCTTTGAAGCCAATTTAATTTGCTTGGTTACAGCGCCCGTGCCCGAACCAAGCTCTGCAACAGATTGTACAAGGTCCCAAGGGATGCTTCTAGTTAAAGCTTGTGCCAAATATTTGGAGCTGGGAGTAATACTGCCCACTTCTTTAGGCGAGCGTAAAAATTTATTAAGAAACAGGAATTTCTCCTGAACTAATGCGCTTAGGTGCACGATCAATATAATTCTCCTCCTCATATGGAATTCACTAGAAACATCATACTTATTTTGGCATATGAGGTTCAACTGTCTGTGGTCCTGATTTCAACTGGACCTAAGGCTAGGATACTGGTATGAGGAAATAAAAAAACACGGTATATACCGTGTTAGTATGGCGGACGCCCTTAGGCAATCCGATTCTTTATTAGTTCATAGTCTGAAGCACCTGATAAGTTACTACAAGAACGAAAGTTATCAAAGTGGCGCCTGTTACATAAGAAAATCGTTTGCATGAGAATGTCATGGCGGTTCTCTCCTTTTAATGAGTGAAAGTATAGCGCAAGGCTGAACAATCAATAAGCGCCTAATACGCAATATGTATATTCTATAATAGCATATCATTTGCTAGTGTTAAACTTTTGTGAAGCTAGCCCATTTTCTTCAGCTCATCCAACGGGTAAAAGGTGCCGCGCCAATAAATACCACCCTGTCGAACCGTCAACCAGACAGAACGGATGATGATATAGCATAGCAGACAGACCGTGAGCGGCAGTACTATGACTTCTTTGCCATTATGCCCAATTAAATAGCGGCTGAGACGCAGGTATAGAACAAGCAGGATTAGGATAGCTCCGGTATACAGCCACAAAGGCCACCCATCCAATATGAAGATAGCGAGAAATGGAAAAAAGAACATCAGGAGCTGTCCCAATACGCCTAGTAAAGCTAGACCGATACGGTAATGAAAACCGGAAAATAAGTTTTTCTCTAATCCTCGAACGGCCTCACCTAAGGAAGAATACCATTCAACCGCGATATGCTCTCTGCCTGATGCAAGTCTTTGACGCAGCCCCGCTTGCTTGACACGGATTCCAAGCTGTAGATCATCATCAGGGCGTAAGGCGAACGCTTTGTGAGTCCCTATGCACTCGTAAGCCGTCCGGGTCATCATGTTAAAAGCGCCTACGCCCATGCCATGTTTGTGCTGGCTGTCAATATTGGCGCGCCAAGGCTTTATATACAAGCTGAAGGCAAAGAAGAAGTACTGCACGAATGCCCGCAGCCAGAAGCTGCGCACAATCATGTCAGGAGCCAGAGTCAGATGATCGACATTGTTTTCTTTCATATAGTGGACTGCGTCAGCGATAGCAGCGGGTTGAAACAGCACATCCGCATCCGTGAATAAAACATATTGTCCACGTGCTTGCTGATACCCTTGATATAGAGCATGATTTTTACCTATCCAGCCTGCGGGGAGCGAAGTAACATGAATGATCCGCAGCGGGACAGGAATGTTCTGTCTGCCTTCCGACCATTTACGCAGCTCTTCCAGCTTGCGACCGGTATCGTCTTGAGAACGGTCGTTAACGGCAATGATCTCCAGACGGGGATAAGTTTGATTCAGCAGATGTTTAACCGTCTCCGAGATGGATGCTTCCTCTTCCTTAGCGGCAATTATGACGGAAACAAGGGGGAGCTCATGGACAGCTTTTGCTTGACGCTGCTGCCTTGCTTTGTTTATAAGAACAACATTTGAGGCCAGGGTTTTATCATCCTCCTGGTCTTCTTTGTTATGAGGCAAATGCAGCATAAGCTCACGAGCCCGGTAAGTATCCCAGAGCATATACAACCAATAGGATATGGTGAAGATGGCCAGCAGCTTGAGTACCAGCATAAGTGTACCCTCCCGGATGTGCTTTTTTGGCATTATATCATGGGCTGAGACAGGACGACAAATCCACCTGTGGCTGTGTTACAATAAGTAAGTTAAGCGTTTGTTCTTGAATACCGAGTTACTGGTTTTATTTTTTGCTTAAGCACAATCATCATAAACGCATACGTCCTTGTGGACGGTTAGCCGTTTGTTTTTGGATAAATACTTACAGTCCGGCACAGGTTGGAGGAAAGGGAAGCGGGGAGTGTAGCGGGTGATGAATAAGGACGGAGCTAGAGATAAGAGCGGGGCAGGAGAAGGAAGTTCGATGTTCCGCAAAAGAATCAAGGGAACCGAGCTGGCCGATTTTTTGCAGACGATAAGGCAGCAGGGTACGGAATTGGATGATTTGCTATTTCTGTGCGTGGGAACAGACCGGTCGACAGGAGATTCATTGGGGCCGCTTGTTGGTATGATGCTAGAGGATGCAGGTTATCCGCATGTAATTGGAACGCTGCAGCACCCGCTGGATGCTGGCAACATTAAAGACCGATTGAGCGAGCTGCCTCAGGGCAAGCATGTCATTGCTATTGACGCGTGTCTTGGACAACCGGCTTCTTTAGCGAGCTATCAGGTTTCCAATCAGCCGTTGGAACCGGGGAAATCACTCGGCAAGCAGCTGCCGGCGATAGGTGACTATACAATTGCAGCAATTGTGAATGTTGATGGGGGCAATAAGTATTCAATTTTGCAAAGCACCCCTTTGTACCGCGTTTATCTGATGGCGGGAGAAATCGTTGAAGCGATAAAGAAAGTATTTCCTGTTCGATGAAGCCTGTACAATCTAAGTTACTATGGAATATCCCTTATTGAACACGAGGTGAACAGCGTCCAATTTGCCGCAGCTGTTCTCTCAGACACTGCCTTTCTTAGGCGGTGTTTTTTTGTTTGCCCGTTTGTGATGAATTTATTTGGGTGATTCAAATAATATCGATTGTTTATTTTCGATATATCGATTAATATTATTCGTAATAAAACTAAAGGAGACTTCAATATGTCGCTGCACGGCAATCATAGGCACAAACGAGGAGACCGAATAGGACGAATTCAATTAGCCATTCTTCAGCTTCTTCGCATTGAGCAGATGCACGGGTATCAAATAATTAAGCAACTGGAAGAGAAGGCAGAGGGTTTATACAGCCCTAGTGCAGGAACCGTGTACCCGGCCCTTCAAGAATTACATGATAAAGGGCTTATCGATATTGATGAGCAAAAAGAGAAAAAGGTTTATTTTCTTAATGAAAATGGAAAAAAGCATGTTCAGGATATGGGACTGGAGTCTAATGAATTCTGGACTGAGTGGCGTCGCCGTCTAGCCTGGAAGCAATCGGAGCAATTTAAAATGCTGAGAGAAGAGCTGGATAAGTGGGAACAAGAGCTTCATGCTGCTAAGAAACAGCTGGTTAGAAATCCGGCTCGCACAGAAGAGCTGCTTGCCATTCTTGCTGAAGCTCGCAAACAAGTATCCCTTTGGACACAACCCAAGGATTCAAGAGAATAAGTTTAGACAGAACCCTTATTTGAGGAGATGAAGAGTTGATGAGAGATGGAGACGGGAGCGGACGCTGGGACGGAGGAAGTAAACAAGCGCTGCAAAGCCGGGGGAAAGCAAGCTTGAAGGAGGTGTCGATCCGTCGAATATACAGTTTGTTTCGAGGATATCTGTGGCAATTAACGGCCATTATTGTGCTTGCGCTTGCTGCAGCGCTGATTGGCTTGATTCCTCCGCTTGTGATGAAAGAAATTATAGATATAGCCATTCCCAAGGGGGATAAAAGGCTGCTGACTTTAATGATCGGGCTGTTGGTGGTTCTTCCGCTGCTAAGCGGGTTACTTGGAGTATGGCAGAACCACCAGAATACGAAGGTCGGCCAAGGTGTTATGCGGGATTTGCGGCGGACGCTATTCGCTAATCTGCAGCGGCAGTCGATGAGCTTTTTCACCGATGCGAAATCGGGGGAAATCATCCAGCGGTTGACGGGCGATGTGCAAGCTGTACAGAACGTGGTTACTACCGTTGTAGTATCGGCCGTAACTCAAGGCGTTATCGTCATTACAACGGTAGTCATTTTGTTCGTGCTGGACTGGCGATTAGCGATATTGTCGACAATCATTCTGCCATTATTTATTTTGCCCGTCCGCAAAGTATCTCAGATACGCAAGCGGCTGCGCGGGGAAACTCAACGTGTGCGCGGCGATATGTCTGCGCAGCTGGGAGAAATTTTTGGCGTATCCGGAGCGCTTTTGACCCGGATTTTTCAGCAGGAGTCGAAGCAGGAGAAGGATTTTGACGTTCTGAACCAAAAGGTGATGGATTTAGAGCTCCGCCTCAATTTAGTCGGACGCTGGTTTGGCATGGTGCTCGGCATATTGGGGCCTCTGGGCACAGCATTGATTTACTGGTATGGAGGCTGGAACGTAGTAGAAGGGACTATGACAATTGGCGCCATTGTCGCCTTCACCGCTTACTTGGGCCGACTGTATGGTCCAGTCGGCACGCTGTTGAATCTGCAGGTCGAGGTGGCGACAGCGCTAGGTGTGTTCCAGCGTATTTTCGAATACGAAGATATGGAGCCGGAAGTGGCGAATAAGCCAGGAGCACAGAAGCTACCTCCGGCGCGGGGGAAAGTCACGTTCCAACACGTATCTTACGCCTACAATAAGGAGAAATATGCGCTGCATGATATCTCCTTTACGGCGCTGCCAGGTGAAGTTGTGGCGATTGTGGGCCCTAGCGGTGCAGGCAAATCAACTTTAATCGGCATGCTGGCTCGCTTGTACGATCCGACCGAAGGAGCTGTCACTGTCGACGGTCAGGACATCAAGGAAGTGACTTTGTCATCGCTGCGTGATCAGATCGCATTCGTGACACAGGAATCGTTCCTGTTCCACGCTTCCGTGCGTGACAACCTGCGGTTCGCGCGGCTGGACGCGACCGATGAAGAGATTGAGTCGGCCTGTCGTCAGGCCTACATCCATGAAGCCATCGCTGCCATGCCGGAAGGCTACGGGACGATGGTCGGCGAACGCGGCCATCGTCTCTCCGGCGGGGAGCGGCAGCGGCTTGCCATTGCGCGGGCGATTCTGAAGAATCCGCGCATTCTGGTGCTGGACGAGGCGACCTCGCACCTCGACTCCGAATCGGAGTCGTATGTGCAAGCGGCGCTCGATGAATTGATGCGTGGGCGGACGACGCTCGTCATCGCCCATCGGTTGTCCACGATCCTGACCGCGGACAGGATCATTGTACTTGAGGCCGGACGCGTGGCGGAGTCCGGCCGGCATGCCGAGCTGCTGCAGCACGATGGGCTGTATGCGCGGCTGTATCGAACGCAGTTCGAAAAAGTTATGGCATGAGTAGCCCTAATAGGCTAATCTTGGTTTCATGCCGCAGAGGTTAACCTTTTCTAGTATCCCGTGATATTCGGAGAACCGGTAATTTGCCTAGCGGCTACCGTCGCAGATAGAACAATTAGAAAAGCCTCCGACCCATTAAGCAGTCGGAGGCTTCTTTATGTCTTTCAAACATTTTTCGAAAATTATGAATAACTATTCATCGATCAGTCGAGAGTCGAGCTGCACTCATCAAGCAACAAGCTTTAACCCGACTGCGGAACCAAGTACTAATGTAATACATAGTATTCTCGTCAAATTTTTGGGCTCGCCATAGAAGATCATTCCCAGGATAGCTCCGCCTGATGCGCCAATTCCTGTCCAAACTGCGTAGGAAATACCCATAGGCAAAGTTTTCATGGCGATGGAAAGAAATAAAAAGCTGGCTCCAAACCCGGTCAGGAGCAGCAGCATGTTTTTCCAATTACGATCCTTGTATAATCTATGCATCATGACGACACCAACCATTTCACATACACCTGCTATAATGAGAGAGATCCAGCTCATTTGGCTTCAGCTCCCTTGACTTCAGACGTATCCTTCGTAACGAGCTTAAGCCCGATAACCCCGATTAAAAGAGCAATAATAAGCAGCAGCTTGGTGATTTTGAATGGTTCCCCAAATAGAAGCATCTCAGACAGAACGGTTCCTGCTGTTCCCAATCCAACGAAAATGGCGTAAACCGTTCCAACAGGCAGTTCTTCGCCTGCTTTTATCATCAAATAAAAGCTAATACTAATAGCAACGACTGTCCCGCACCATTCCCATAAGTTATCCGCATGCTTCAAACCAATTACCCATAGCACCTCGAAACATGCAGCTATAAACACTTGAATCCACTGTTTATTCATGATGAACACTTCCTTTCAAACCTAACATTGAACCAGTTTTTATTTAGCAATAATGCCTTGCCAGTATAATCGCCATACGCTCTGCATGCGCTGCTCGAAATCACTGCGATTGTAGTAAAATTGCTGGATAAAGGCGCCGTCAACCAAGCAATAGAAAGAGGCGAGCAAATCCTCGACCTGCTCTCGGCGAAGTATACCTTCTTCCATCCCATTCAAAAAGATACTCTTTACCACTGCTGACAAAGCTTCCTCGGATTCAGCAAAACGGGAACGCAGCGCTTCCTGTAAGGAAGTGGGAGGGAAGAGCATAGCTCTCTTGAGAAAGGTAACATTCTCCTCACTTAGCCAGTATGTCCGGCAGACGTCGTGGACGATGGTATAAAGCTTATCATGAACGGACATTGAAGCAATGGTCTGCTCCATCCCTTTAATTTTACCAAGCTGCTCCTCTATGACACTATCAAATACTGCCAGAAACAGGTCTTCCTTGCTTGAAAAATGTGCATACAAGGATGGGGTCTTGATACCGACTTCTTTGGCAATTCCCGATAGTGGGGTCGCATCGTAACCATTGTGAGCGAACAAGCGCAGCGCGGCTGCTTTTATTTTAATGGCTGTCATTGAAGCCACACCTTTCAAGTGAGAGGCCGTCCTCTCTATCATCTAACTAACGTTAATTAGGTAAACTCATTGTACTTCATCTCGGATACCTTTTCAATTCTTTTTTATTCCACGGGTTAATGTTTTGTACATTTGGTCATCCTATAATGATTGGATTAGCTCCCCTTATCTTGTATGATATCGAGACTCGAATTGCCAGAGCGATAAGCCGAGCCACACTATGGGCGTGCTTAGTTATTATGCTCGCGATTGCAGTTTTTACCCTGTGAGGCTCCAAGTGGATGTATCTTCCAATCCTTAGAATGCTGCCGCGCTGGCGGTGATACCATGAAATCACGCAGAAGCTGAATAAACAATGTGCAAAATTTTATTTCGTGATTCACATTAAAATGGAGAGCGTGACACTGGATGCTACTGTTTAGTTATTTATTATTTGAGTCTCCACATTGCGAAAATAGCAGGGGATTTATTGAAATACATTCACCTTTACCCCCCAGGATTTAATTAAAAGGAAATTCTCCGTAAATATTCGGTTATTTCCGCAGAAATAGGGGTTAACTGGAAATGGTCATGTTAAATCGGTGATTTTGTAAGAATTAGGTCGGATTCTATAGAATTAACGGGATGGTTTCCAGCTGTGTGGTTGAGAAGCGAGTAAAGGAGTAAATTTAGCATGAGCTTTTCCCTTTAATTAAATAAAAGAGCATCATTCCAACTCAATGAACCCTATATCGATAAAATGATGGAAGAATTCGCAGCAAGCTTAGCGAAATTGAAGAATACTATTTAACGAGATGAATTGAAAGAAAGCAGGCTGTCCCTCCATTTTGGAGGACAGCCTGCTTTTTCGTGGTTAAGGGCTCACGGGATCTGGAAGCGCAGGTGGAAATGAATTATTGCGCTACATCCGTAACGGTGACCTTGTACTCGTAAAGCTGGGAAGGGGGCTTTCTCACTTCCTCAAGGCCAGTATAAGTACCAGTGATAGTGGCCGGTCCTGTCTTGAACTTGAATTTGCCGCTTAGCGTTATGTAACCGTTGCTGAGCTGAGCAATAGCTTTATTGTCCTCGACAGAGGTTATTGTTACTTGGAAGCGAACCTTCTCGTTTTTATGATTCGTTAGCTCGGTGAGGGGAATATCAATGAAGTCCACATTAGTTTTGGCGAATACATACTTGTTGTCGCGATATTCGTAATAAGCTTTGCGTCCTGCCCCATCACCCGTAGGATTATCGAACACGATTGTTCCGGAGCGGTCGATATCCATTTTATCAGCCTCGATATCCAGAATCTTACGCATTTGCGTTGACTTTACCTCGTACGCGATGTAGCGTGTTTTCCGGTTTTTCGAAGCCGCTTCGATAAGTAGAGAAGGTGTATCCGGTTTACCGTCTCCAAGCTGCTCGGACCATTGCACCGATTTTATCGTAAGCCCTTTATCAAGCTCAGCTTGAGCGGTTTCGATTTTTTGATCCGTCAGAAAGCGTGCCATCACTATAGCTTTGTTGTCTAATATGCCTGCGGCAAGCAGCTTGGCGCCTCCTGCTGCTTTGGCGCTGACCACATTGGTGAACTTGGCTTCATTGCCGGCGGTTTTGCGCAGCAGCTGAAGCGGATCGGATTCGAGCCAGAGCTGCTCGGCATTGCTAACCTCTTTTTGCGTATCCTGATATTTATCCAATACGTTGTACAAGGCAATCGCGTCGGTGAATTTGCGGGAAGCCATGAGCTGCTCGGCGCGGTCGAACTGCTTGCGTATGTTGGTTTGAACATACGCAGTTACCTTGGATGAAGAGCCGCCCAGCTCTTTATAGGCTTGATAAGCCCGTGCCTTGCTGATGAAGCCGGGCAAGTCGTTTTTGGTGAGCAGCTTCGCAAGCTCGCTTTGTGCATAAGCTTCCAGCTTGGGCAGCAGCCAAGCTGCTTCAATGCCGTTAGAATCATAAAACTTGCGGATTCGCACCGCATCCTTCAGGACCTCTTCATAAGTCTTATTTTTGAAGAGGGTATCCAATCGGGCTTGATCATATCGTTCAAGCAGCTTGTTTAGCTGCTGTTTTTTGGTTTTCTCATCCGTGAAAAAGGCAGCTGGCAGCTGCTGAAGATAGATAATTGCGTTATCGCTGTCGAACGTCTTCTTGCTTATATCAGCTTCCAAGCTTTGGATGAGCTTCTGCTTGCTGCCGGTGAATACCTCCGTGAATCGTTCTTCTATCTTGTTGGCAGCGACCATATCAGCAAAGCGCTTGTTGGCAGCCTCATCCTGTGCAGCCATTTCTGCTGCTTTCGTCTGGAAAGACTCGTAGCTCTTGAGCAGCAGGTTAATGTCATTGGCCTCATTGGCTGCCGCCAAGTCCGCTTCCAAAGCTCCAAAATAGCGCTTTAGCTCGGTTACAGGTCTTAGTGCAGCGAGGGCCTCGGCTGTTTCGCTATCCTTATATTTAATGCTATTAATGTTCTGGGCTCTTGTGTAGGTTTCTTCTGCTTCAAGGTCGTTACCTGCTGCCTGAAGCGTGGCAGCTTCAGCGTACAGCTTGGTTTTCATCCAGCTGTTATATCCCTTGTAGGCGGCTAAGCACAGCATAAAGGCAAGCAGCATAGCGGCTGCATTGCGGCTTCGTATCGAGTGCTTGTACATGGAAGCAGACATTTCAAGCCTCCTTTCTTAATAAAACTCAGAATGCATAATTTTCAGCGAGGCTGGACCATTCTGATATTGCGAGAGAAGCTGCTATCGCTTAACCTTATAATATTCCTTGAAGCTCCGGGTCTGCTTCATATTTCAACTTCACCGTTTCCTTCACCTTCGGGTATAGCACGGGAAAGGAATCTGGACGGTCCGCGACCAAGCGACATAGCCTGATCAACCTCTCTCGCGGCAGCTCATCTACAAAATCGGCAATCATCTGCTCATATTGAATGACATATGCATTTACACGCAGCGCTGCGGTCACCACCTGACCGATTACAGCCCGGCCACCCGCTAATGCCTCGATTTCCTCTCGGTGCTTGAAGGTATAGTCGATAACATTACGCTTAACCAGCTCCGGGCTCACCTTACTCACTTCAAATAAATAGCGGATAAAATCCGGATCAAATGCATCAGGGACGAGTGTGCTTAACTCAAGATCCATGTCCTTACGCAGTACAAAATGATTCAAGCACATAAGCTTTAGAACCTTCACCTGATTGCCGCTGATTAAATAGCCGATTTCCCTTAGCTTCTCGTAGGCGAGCTTGAAATCATCTGACTTCAAATCCTTTGCGGCGTCTTCGGTGTCGCGAAGCAAGCCTTCGCGTATGGCGAGATTTTCGTACTGCAGCAGGTTTTGTATAGTCTGCGTCTCCAAGTAGGGAGCATACGGCCTGCGGATCAGGAAGTAGGCGACTATAAGCGCAGCGCCTGCAAGCAGCGAGATGGCCATCTCCATAAAGCTGCGGGCAAAAACACAAGCAGCAAGGCTTACCGTGCTGACAATCAATACGTCCCTTTGCTTATTGCGTTGCAGGATGGATCGGGTCACTGACTGAAGATCAAGAAATTTGCCTTCTGCACCACACTGCAGACAATACTCTTCCCACAGGGTGGAGTAATTGCCGCAACTTTTACACTGTTTCAAACGTTGAAAGATGTGGCTGGTTGGTCGACTTTTGCGAAAGTGGGCTGCAATCTTATTTGCCAGGGTGCTCACCGCCGTTCAATCGGCTTTGCATATCGGTGTCAATGCTTTCAAGGGAGACTGCGCTCCGTCTGATTTTATTAAATTGAACCCAGCGGTTCAGGATATAAATAGCGGCTAAAGCCAGCAGGCAATAAGTCAGCATTTCAATCCTCCTATTAGATGCGTTAAGAACCGTGTTATGAAACTATTAAATCATGATAAGAATATCATAAGAGCGGGAGCAGTGGAATTTTACGTGTTAAAAGATTAATATGAGAAGTAGAAAGAATTCTATTTTACAACCACATTTACCAAATACCTACAAAACCAGACCACCGGTTCGACAATCCGGTTATCGATGAATTCGGAGGATTAACCCGTGAAGACAAATAAAATGATAATAACCCTAGCCGCAGCTGTACTTAGTCTGCTTATCAGCCTGCCGTTCAGTGCATTTGCCGCTCCTGCTGCCGGTGATACCAAAATTGATGCTGTGCTTTCTGTAGATGTCAGCAGCTCGATGAACGAAAGCGATGTTAACAAAGTAAGCTATGAAGCGATGAAAATGTTTATCGACATGGCTTCGGTACAAGGAGATAAAGTAGGTGTGGTCGCTTATACCGATCAGATTTTGCGGGAAAAGGCGCTGCTTAAAATCAATAGTGCGCAGGATAAGCAGAATCTCAAATCATTTATAGACCAATTGACGAGAGGACCCTATACAGATGTTGCAGTGGGGGTCAACGAAGCTGTAAAAATATTGGAATCCGGCGGGGGAGAGGCAGGCCATGTGCCGCTTATTGTCCTTCTGACGGATGGCAACAATTCGTTAAACACCGGCAAGACTCAGGAACAGTCCGATCAGATGCTCAATCAGGCTGTGAAAAAGGCGAAGGAAAAGAACATCCCCATATACACGATCGGCTTGAACGCGGATGGAAAGTTGAACAAGGATGCGCTTGAGCGGATCTCGAACGAGACCGGGGGCAAGCTGTTTATTACAAGCACAGCGGACAATTTGCCGAAAATCTTGAGTGAGATTTATGCGAGCCATTTGAAGCTGAAGGTTGTGCCTTTAACTGGGTTTACCGCGAATGGCGATTTCCAGGACGTGACGGTGAATATCCCGAATGCGAGTGTACTGGAGGCTAATATTTCGATTATGTCCTCCAAACCGGTAGAAGTAAAGCTGGTTAATCCGGCTGGCCAGGAGCAGACGATTCCGTCTGATAAAATTGTATTTTCGTCCTCCTCTGCCTATACGTTAATTAAGCTTTTGAGCCCGGCGCAAGGGGATTGGAAGCTTAGAATTAAAGGTGTTCCGAAAGAAAAAATCGATATTAATTTAATTTATAACTACGATGTGCAGGTGTCGATGGAACTTTCATCGTCTATATCATATAAGCCCGGGGATACTGTGCCGGTTAAAGCCTATCTTCAAGCTAACGGGCAGAAGGCAACGGATGCCAGTTTATATAAAAATGCGAAGGCAACGCTGCTCATAACCGATCTCGATACGAAGAAAACTTCAGAAGTTCCGCTCACCACGGCAGCACAGGGCTTTGAAGGTACAATGAAGGTGGCTGAAGCGCATGACTATGAAGTGAAAGTGAAGGTGGAGGATGCGAATTTCGTGCGCGAATCGCAGCCGGCATCCATTTCAGCGAAAAAGGCAGGAGCAGCGCCTGCGCCGACTGCTCCAAGCACCACACCAGCCGAAGGGAGCAGCGCTACACTAATCACTCCGATTGCATGGATCGGTGGGGCATTGGTGCTGCTGATTGCGGCAGCATTGTTCGCACTATCCATGTGGAAAAAGGCCAATAAAGGCTTTTTTGGGCAAATGGTTGTGGAAGTGAAGGATGAGGACACAGGGGATCGGACGAGCCCGCAATACCGGAAACTGAACACATTCAAGGGTAAGGTTGATTTGCATCAATTGCTGCAGCTGGCGCCTGAGTTTGCTGAGACGAAGCAGATTATTTTTAAGCCCGGCCCCGGAGATACAATCGTTCTGTACAATCAATCCAGCTGCATCATTGAAAAAGGCGGCCGTGTGTTTGATGCCGTGCAGGGCAAGGAGCTTAAGAATAACGACCGAATCAAAATTTCGCTTCAAAACGTAAATAAATCCGTAACTGTAGAATATTTGAAATAATTTGAATGCAGGAGGCAACCTTATGAAAGCAGTTGTAAGAGAGCATATTCAACAGCTGGACGTGTCTTTGGGCGGTGGCATTATTAGTGATAAGATTCGCGTAGATACGATCGACAACCCGATGCTCGTCATTGGTCTTGGCGGTACCGGAATCGATGCGCTTCTACGCCTTAAATATCAGATTAATCGCAGATTTAAGCTTCCTGAGGATCCCTTTACGAAGAAAAAGAAAGAGAAGCCGAATAATGTCGAGTTTCTCGCTTTGGAAACCAATGAGCATGACCGGAATAAGAAATACAAAGGGATCGGTCTTGATCCGTTGACTGAATTCGTGCTGTTGTCTAATGCCGAGATCGGCAGTGTGCTGCAGAACCGCAGCATTTTGGAGCCGTATATTAGGGAGTGGCTATCTCCTGAGTTGACGATTACGGACGGGATTAACGGAGCTTCAGGTGTACGGCAGGCAGGCCGCTTGCTGTTATTCACGAAGATCGTGCAGGTCGTGCAGACGATAGAACGGAAGATCAAGTCATTATCCGTCGGAACGAACAAGAAGCTGATGGTGTTTCTGCTGACGGGTCTGTCCGGTGGAACTGGAAGCGGCTGTTTCCTCGATATTTCTTATATCGTCAGAGGCATTATCGAGCGCGATTATGGCTCTGCTGGCGTAGATAAGGTGAATGTGCTCGGTTATCTTTTTACACCGGATGTGAATCTGGCCAATAAGAGCTTGACCGAACATTCACGCGAATATATCCGTAAGAATGGCTATGCTGCTATGAAGGAATTAGATTACTGGATGAACGTGGATGAGCGGAATGAGCGGTTTAAGCAGCAATATGCCAATATTTTGAATGTGAACTCGCCTATGCCGCCGTTCAATCTGGCCCATCTCATTTCGGCTACGAACTTGGAAGGCAAGCTGCTCGAAAATGCATACGATTATTGCATGAACGTGACGGCCGAAAATATTACGAACTTCATGGCAAGCGAGGACAAGCAGTCCGGCGAGGAATTTGCCATTCATGACTATATAAGCAACATTCGTACGAACATTAACCAAATGCCCAAAACCTATGCGGCCAATTACCAATACAACATCCTGGGTGCGTCCTCTGCCGTGCTGCCGATTGAAGAAATGACGACATATTTGGCTTTTAAGGTGTTCAAGCGGATGGAGAAAATGTTCGATGCTGGCCCGTCCCAAGAGGATGTGGAGAAGCTGGCGCATAAGCTGGGCATCGACCCTGACTCTGTGCATCGTGAATTTGGCAAACGGGTTCCCGAGCCGATTCCCGGCTACCAGAACAGCGAGCGAATGAGCTACAGCAATGTGATTAAACAGCAGGTGGTTAACATTGATACCGAGCTGGAGCAGAGCTTCCTGTCGCGAGCGCGCGAGGAATACATTAAAAGCCGGAGGCAGCTTCCAGGGCAGCTGAAAGAAGGCTTCACCGAGCAGATTACCAAAATGTTCCGCAATCCTGAACAGGGGCCGTTCTACGTTTCTCGTATTATTTTGCAGGATAAAGGCTTTTGTCTTCTTAAGCTGATTTCTTCTTATATTGAGGCTTTAAAAGAAAGCATCTACCGCATCCCGCGCGATATTGAGTCTGCTGAAGAGCAATCATTGCAAAAAATGACCGAGGCTCGCAGCGCCTTTATCTCCAAGGATAAGAAAAAGGATGCCTACATCGAGGCCAAAATTCAGGAATTTCTGCTGCATGCCGACCGTGAGCGAATGGAGCAAATGGTTGAGTTTTATGAGGATTTATATACTTTGATCAATGATGAAAATTCGCGCATTTATCAGGTATTTTCCGAGCTGCTAAGCGAGCTTAATAAAATATTCGAGAAGAACGGCCGAATTCTGGCCAACGGCGCAGAGGAAGTAGATCATAAGGGCAACCGCACCTATTATTGGAACGTTGTCAGTGTTCCGGACATTGCCAAATTAGTTGGAGATGTAACCAATGAGAAAAATGTGAATGATCTGATCCGGGATTTCACGAATGAAATGCTCATTAAATCGAATCAATGGATTAAAGAGCAGGAAGTGGACGTCATCAGCTCGATCTCCGAGTTTCTGACCGATCATTTTGGTGATTTAATTACGAAGTCGATGGAAGAATATTTGGTTATTAAATATGGTCATGAGGATTCAATCGAAAAGCTGGTTGAGTCCAAAATATCGGGACGTCTGTATGAGGAAGCCAAGCCGGTCTTCCATCTGAGCAACAGCTCGGGTAATTTTAACTTCCCTTCGTGGGGGTTTGTATCTGTACCTGTAAAAGCGCCGAACATTTTTAAAGGTATCCGAAATTTCCAGGATAATGCGATTGCTAATTCAAGGTTTACGATTAAGGAAAGTGAAGTCAAAAACCGTATTTTCTGGCTGAACACACAGAACGGCATTCCGCTGTTCCTGTACACGCCGATGAAGGTATATGAAGAAAGCTATGAAAGAACGATTCTTGAGCCCGAAGGCATTGGCCGCCATCTGGTCCAAACAGATAAGGTGAACTGGACGTATTTGCCGTCTCCAATCCCAGAGAAATCCTGGGGAGACACTTACGAGAATAATCGGGTCAAAAAATATAATGCCGAGGTGCGTTTCTCCTTCGAGAGGGCACTCGCGCTGCGTGTTATTCGTGAAAAAGGCGAGGACAGCGGTACGATTAACCGTTACGAATGCTTATTTACGAAGTCTTTCGATCTGAATCGCTGGCTGGAAGCTTACTCTCTTCAGCTATCGGCTTCGAAGCCTAATCTCGGTGAGCTACAGCGCTGTGTCGGCGACTTAAAGCGTTATATGGCTGAAGGGCTGGAAGCTGAGAGCCGCAAGGATATTTTTGGCAGTGTAAATTTGGATATGGCTAAGGAAAATTTGATCCGCTCGCCAGAGCTGTTGAGGCTGGTCAAAGAGGAGCTTCGCAAATACGATCGAATCGCCGATAAGATAGCTGAGTTTGAGAAGCTGCTTAATGCCTATAAGGACGAAGAGAAGCTGATTGCAAACTTTATCGAAGCTATGTATACCGGGGTTATTACGAAGAAAGGCGCACTTTACGTGTATGACCATGATGCTGAAGAAGATCCGTGGGAGCCTTTCATCAACCTGATGCAAGTTAACAAATTTGTGGAGTACGAAATTTATACCAAGCTCCGCGGCTTGGATGAGAAGCGCCAGAGCATCCTGCAGCGCAAAGCTGCGAAACGTAGCCAGCAGTTGACTGCATCAGAGGATATCGGCAGCTTGGTCTCCTTGCTGCGTGACATGGCGGGCTCCTATCAAGAGTCGAAAACGGCACTCGACTATGACCGTGCCGAGCTTGCGGATGGTGAAGAAATGTACCAATTCTACAAGCAAATCTCCACCAAAGTCAGCGATATGGTTAGAAGCCTGAAATAAATGTTTTACCCTATGGTCTGCTGCTGTTAGTTGGACGATGATTTTGTCGGTCTACTGTGGTCGTTGAATTGGATAGTACTTTTGAGTTCTTATGAGTGCTATCCCTTAGACTCAGGGCGTTAAGTGTTTAGGGTCGTTTATGGTTACTATCCCTTAGACTCAGGGAGTGAAGTGTTTGGGATTGTTTATGGTCACTATCCCTTAGGTTCAGGGTGAGAATTGTTTTGGATCGCTTATGGTTACTATCCTATAGGCTCAGGGAGTAAATGATTTGGGATTGCTTATGGTCACTATCCCTTAGACTCAGGGAGTAAATGATATGGGGTTGCTTATGGTCACTATCCCTTAGACTCAGGTTGAGAATTGTTTTGGGATTGCTTACGGTCACTATCCCATAGGCTCAGGGAGTAAATGATTTGGGATTGCTTATGGTCACTATCCCTTAGACTCAGGAAGTGAAGTGTTTGGGATTGCTTATGGACACTATCCCTTAGACTCAGGGAGTGAAGTGTTTGGGATTGCTTATGGTCACTATCCCTTAGACTCAGGGAGTGAAGTGGTTTGGGATTTCTTATGGTTATTATCCCTTAGACTCAGTTGAATAAGTACCTTATGTGCCATTTTACTTTGATCACTCATTAGGAGCGGTGAAGTTAAGCGTGTCCCACAGGGACGGTAGCGCTGAAAGCACAATAGATACAAAGCAGCTCAAACAGAGCTCTCCCACCAAGCTCTTCGAGGGTGTCCAGAGGGCAGAGCCCTTGGAGCCCTCCCTGTAGGGAGGGTTTGGAAGGGTAAGGACAAGGTAAAAACATGGTTAAGCGTGTCCCGCAGGGACGATAGCGCTGAAAGCACAATAGATACAAGACAGCTCAAACAGAGCTCCCCCACCAAGCCCTTCGAGGGTGTCCAGAGGGCAGAGCCCTTGGGGCCCTCCCTGTAGGGAGGGTTTGGGAGGGTAAATAGCACAATAGATACAAGGAAGCCCAAATAGAGCTCCCCTACCTAGCCCTTCGAGGGTGTCCAGAGGGCAGAGCCCTTGGAGCCCTCCCTGTAGGGATGGTTTGGGAGGGTAAAGACAAGGTAAAGCGTGTCCCGCAGGGACGGTAGCGCTGAAAGCACAATAGATAACAAGGCGGCTCAAACAGAGCTCCCCCACCAGGCCCTTCGAGGGTGTCCAGAGGGCAAAGCCCTTGGGGCCCTCCCTATAGGGAGGGTTTTGGAGGGTAAAGATAAGGTAAAAACATGGTTGAGCGTGTCCCGCAGGGACGGTAGCGCTGAAAGCACACTAGGTACAAGACGGCTCAAACAGAGCTCTCCCACCAAGCCCTTCGAGGGTGTCCAGAGGGCAAAGCCCTTGGGGCCCTCCCTGTAGGGAGGGTTTGGGAGGGTAAAGATAAGGTAAAGACAAAGTTAAGCGTGTCCCGCAGGGACGGTAGCGCTGAAAGCACAATAGATACAAGACGGCTCAAACAGAGCTCCCCCACCAAGCCCTTCGAGGGTGTCCAGAGGGCAGAGCCCTTGGGGCCCTCCCTGTAGGGAGGGTTTGGGAGGGTAAAAGCTTGAGGGCAGGGGTGTAATTAAGAAAGGCAGGGAAAAAGGATGAATATTAAAGGGGAATTGGATTCCTTTTCCAAACGATATGCCATGCAGATTGACAGCATGGGCAATGATGGGGATGAGATGCGCAGCATCAATCATCCTGTCGTTTTTGTGTTTCTTGGTGATCACTCAGCTGATGCTCTGGAGGCTGTGCATAGCTTAAACAGGACAAAGTGGAATAATTCTGCGGGTGTGGTTTATCTTCAGCTTGGAACCAAGCAGACTGCGCCACTTGATAACGTGTATGGCTGGAGCTTGCCCGCATCTGCGGAAAGCAAGCAAACCTTGCGCCCATCGATCCGGGAGCAATTTTATGCGGATGAAGCGAAGCGGCTGGAGCTGAATGTGACGTTGCGGCGAATGAACAGCCGCATAGCTGAATTCGGGCGGATGTACACGCATCTGCAGCGCTTGAATATTGCGATTGTCACACGGCTCGACGATCCCTTTAATGTGCTGCTGCCGGAAATAGCCGTGCTGATGGAGACGATCTTCGGAGAGCAATTCCGCTCCGTTGTATTGGATTTGTACGGTTTATTGGAGGAGAAGGCGGTAGGTGATGCTTTCGCTTTTCAATCCTCTCTAGGCGTCAGCTTCCTTCGTGAACTGGATATGTACCAAGGCAGGGATTACACATTTGAGGGGATGCTGCAGTTGACCGGGGAGGGTGTATCACTTCCTGCCGCGCACTCCCCATCCCCATTATTTGATATGGTTTACTTGTTAAGCGACAAGGATGAACGCGGTATTTTTGCCGAGAATGGGATGCAGGGCAATTACGAAGCCATCTGCAATCTCAATCTGCTCAAAAACCGCAAATCGAACAACGAGCTCGATCCGCAGCACGCAGTATACAATAACCAGCATTTTAAGCAGAATGCCACTCCTTCTGACGGCGATGGCCGCAGCTATGCATCGGCAGGCTTTTCTAAAATTACAAGACCCAGTCAGCCGGTTGCTTTGACCGTGCTTTATCATGTTTACCACCGCCTCATAGAGCGGATGCAGGAGAACGCGAGAATGGATCGCGGAAGCATTCAGGAAATGTTAGAGCTGGAACTTCATTACTGGGATCGTGACATTCAGTCGCTGCTGCCTGATCCACAGAAGGCTGTGGAAGGGATGTTCAGTCTTTTACATAGTAAAATTTCATACGCTGAATTAATGACATTAACCTTGCGACAAGCGGAGTCTGCCTTATATGGAGGTAATGCGCAGACCTTTTTTGAAACGAATGTAGTTCGAGGATTGGAAAAAGGTTTTGTGGAGAGCAATTTTGCCGGACGGTTGAAGACGCGATTGGAAAGCAAGGTCATCCGAAATTCGCTTTACGGATATTACAGCGCCTCCTTATGGACCTCATATGAAGAAAGCGGCAGTCTGATCAATGGAATTCGCGAGAAGGCGAAGGAAACGGCCAAGCTGCTGGAGCAAGGCAGAGCTGAGCTGGATCAAGTGTATGCGGAGCGGATAGAGCAGCAGTCTTTTGCGAAAATGTCTTTATGGGACCGATTCACGAACAAAGCCTCGGTCAAAGGCATGACACGTCCTTTTCTGGAGCTTGTGTATGGGATGAAGGTCGAGCTGCTGCTGCTTGAAATGAAGCTGCGGCTTTTGAATGCATATCTTCAGGAACTGGAGGAGCTGCATGACAGGGCTCAGCCATTCGTGGAGCGGTTCCGCCAATTGGAAAAAACTTTGCACGAAGCAAGCCGGGGCAGTATTTCGGTGACCAGCGATTACTTGGGCCGTAATATTAATGAATATTATGGTCACGCGGTGCAGGAGATTTTGACAGAGCTGGAGGGCCGCCGTGATGTACAGTTTTATTTTGACGAACGGCAGATGGGGAACATTTCACTGATGCTTGCAGAAGGGGAAGAGCATGTGCTTCAGCGGTTGATGGAGATGACTCGCAAGGAAGTGTTCAATCATCCCTTGTTTAACCAAACGTTCGAGGATGAGCTGTTGGAGCGCGCAAATGTGACGGCCGGCTATGAGAATCGCGAGGTCCTTTCGAAGGAGGATCTGTTCCGTGATTTGTACAGTACCTTGGAGAATGAAGCTGCAATCCGGGCTGATGTATATAACTCAACGCATAAGCACCGTTATGTTGAAAAATATTTCTTTGGCGATTTTGACAGTGAATTTATTCGTTATGCATTCGCTGTCGATCAGGGCAGCAGGACTTACAAGCTTGGCTGTGTACAGGAAATGAAGCGAAGCGGGATTGAGAAGCTTAATGTAATGGGCGGCTTCCGGATCGAGGATCTAATGTATTACCGGAATGGCAAACGATATTATGATACGTATGTTCAGAATGGATACAGCTTTCACAGCATGGATATATAGCAAAAGGATATAAAGGAAGATAGAGAGTTGCTTGAAAAAAAGGGGGCATGGCCGGTGAAACAGCGCAAATGGAATGGACTGCTAACCGTATGGAGCGTTATTGGCGGATTTATTGGCTTTATTATAGGAGAAATCATGCTTGCTGAATGGGAAGGCACGATGCATGAAACGCTGCTGATGGGTTTATACTTCGGCCAATTTGCTCTTGTTGTAGGTCTATGCTGCTTGTTGGCTGAAGTCATCTCACCTCAGCTGAACGGGAGAAGCTGGAGGCTGCGCTATGCTCGCGATGGTTGGAAGCTTCTTGTTCCAGCTACGCTTCTACTGCTGTTCGCCGCGGGAGTGTTGTTCCAATTTATTTATGGACTTCAGCTGGGCAATCGGGATAAGCCTCAAGATTATGTGCTGCTCATCGATATGTCGGAGAGTATGAAAACCACGGATCCCGAGAAGCAGAGCATTCAAGCCGCTCAAGCTTTGATCCGCAAATTGGATGACCGCAAACGGGTCGCGATCTACACATTTAATGAGCAGCCCAGTCAGATATATCCGTTGACGCAGCTGAAGGATGCAGGGACACGGGAGCAAATTGCCGCTAAGCTGAATACAATTGGAGCGCCTGTGGGACGCACTGATATAGGCAGGGCATTGACTGAGGCTATGGAGCATATGGAGAAGGAGCGTATTCCTAACCGCAGAGCCGCTGTAATTCTCATTTCCGATGGTTTTAGCGAGGTGGATAAAGCGAAGGTACTGGCTCCTTACCGACTGCAGCAGACGCAGGTTCATACAATCGGAATTGATTCAACGGAGAAGGAGGGCATCCAGCTTTTACAAAGCATTGCCGTCGAAACAGGAGGCACGTTCCATGATGTGAAGCGGGTCGAGGGGATTACGGGTGCTTTTGACCAAATATACCAAAATGGAAAGCGTTGGCACTTAATGAACGAGCGAGTGGACACGGCAGCGTCCAATGAATATCGCGGTCTGCTGCGTGTTGCGCTGATTCTGCTAATCGGTGCTTTGCTGGGGCTATCGCTTGGTGTCGTCTTCGACAACCGCTATTTAGCCAAAAGCTTCGCCATCGGTGGAGCAGTGGCGGGCCTCATCGCCGGTATCCTGCTCGAAACCGGGCTGCAGGGCTCAGCGGCGCCATTCCTTGTACGCGGCTTTGCCGACATGGTACTGGCGTTCGTGCTATCGCTCTCCACACTGCTCGTCGCAGTGGGTGATTCGAACGCAGGATCAGGAGTTGGATTACGCCGCGGTGGCGGCGGTACGCGGCGCAGCCAGCTGGAGCAAGGAGAGAGCCGTGGAAGAGGCAAGGATGCCTTGCCGGTTCGCAAGCAGTTTCGATGAGTAAGGAAACGGAGGTGAATGTTCTTGCAATGGGAGGAGCTCGAGGAGCCATATCGGATTAAGCAAACAGCCTGCTACATCCAGAACGGTGAATGCACCGTGACCTGGGCATGGCCGAGGGGTGTGGATTCCGTATACGTATACAGCTTTCCTGATGGAGCAGAGCAGCCGCCGGACTTGCTGGAGCCTAAGCAGCTGAAGCTATTTACCCGGGAGGAATACAAAGCAAGGTCAGGCTACCGGGAGCGCATTGAATATTTGGGTGTACAAGGCTATCGCATATTCCCATGTCTCATGCAAGCTGGCAAGCTGAGGCCCCTCAAGCAAGCGGATGCTGAAAATTATGCACGCGTGAGCGGTGGGAAGGCGAAGATTCGCTACAATATCAAATACAGCCATTCTTGGTTCAGCAAATATAAAACGGTGCGAATTCAGCTTTTTTGCGAGATTTCGGTGTCCAAAGAAGCGCTTTGCTACGTGAAGAAGGAAGGCTCGCCGCCTGCAAATAAGGAGGATGGGATTGCCTATCCATTTATGAGTGACTTCGCTTCGGGCCGTCATGTACTGCCGGAAGTGGAAGTGGGCAAAAATGACTATATCCGGCTGTTTTTTACCGACGGGAAGGCCTTCGGAGAGCTTTATGATTTAATACCTGAATAGTTTTTGCAGACGTAAAACTCGAGCTGTTGCTTACCATGAATTAACATTGCGCCTTCCTTGGGGGAAGAGCGCGTTTGTCGAGATTGAGCGAAGCAAAGCAAGTGTTGCCAGAGCAAAAGGAGGGATAAGCATGTTGGATTTTCTCAAGAAGATGTTTGATAAGAAGCCGCCTGTAAAGGAAAGACCTCCCTATTACAGCATTGTATGCCCGTACTGCTTCAGTAAATTCGAGCCGGATGATGTGGTATTCAGGGCTAGTCACGTCAAGGATAACGATGATGATTTCATGCTGCAGGAGGACCGCAAGCTAAGCGATTGGCGGCGAAAGTTTAACCTGTCGCAGGTGGATATGGAAGCGGTGATCGATCCGCATACCATACCTGATGAGAACAAGAAGTACATGCAAAATGTGCTCGTGGCCGTCACGGACCTGTATGGGGAAACGACGAATAGGAGGCTTTGCCCTAACTGCCATAACGAGCTGCCGATTTCGTCAGGCAAGGTGCCCAGCAATATCATCTCTATTGTCGGAGCCTCACAGGTGGGCAAATCCGTCTATATGACGTCGCTTATCCATACTCTGCAGAATACGACAGCTTCCAATTTCAACGCAGCCTGCATGCCGCTTAGCGCTGAAATTAGCAGGAAGTTTCGGCAAAATTACCACGAGCCGATTTTTGAGAGAGGCAGTATGCTGCAGTCAACGAATCCGAATGAGCAGCAGGAGCCGTTTATTTTTCAATTTGTGTTTAAGGATGAACGGGAGGCTCCCTTGACGCTGGTTTTCTTCGATGTTGCCGGTGAAGGTATGGTGGAGCGGGAATATTTGGACATTTATGCATCGCATATTAAAAATTCGTCTGGCATTCTATTTCTGGTCGATCCCCTTCAAATCCGCAGTATCCGCGATAAGGCCCGCATTCAAATTGGGGAGGAAGAGGGAGAGTTCGCTAATCGCTATGACGAGCCTCGCGAGGTTGTAATCAGCTTGTTCGAAAACTTCATTGCCCATCAGCAAAATAGTAAAACAGACATTCCAACCGCTATTGTGCTGACCAAAAGCGATATGCTGAAGTATTTAATGGAAGAGGATAGCGAATATATACGTCCTAACAGCAATGTGTTCCGCAATGTGGTGCATAAGGGATTTTTGAATCATACAGAATTTGAGAACATCAATGGGGAAATAGGTCGTTTTATCGAGAAGGTAGACAGACCGTTCAAGGACGCGATTGATGTTTATTTCAAAAATACGGCGTTTTTCGCTGTATCTGCGCTGGGCGCAAACCCGGTCAACAAGCAAATTGAGGGTGTCATTAACCCGATCCGGGTCGATGAGCCGTTCATTTGGCTGCTGTACCAGCTTGATTATGTTGCTAGGAGAGATGCGACGTGATAGAGCAAAGGAAACCCATCCAGCAGCAATATTTCACACGTGACCGGGAGGGTATTTTCCGTACTAGCGAAGGTTTCGATACCGTTGCCAAATCGGAAGGCTTGGACAATACTTTTATAAAAAACACGCTGCATCCTTATTGCGTTTACAAGGCTCCCAAGGAGCTGTTGGGACGGGCGGAGGAAGATAGCTCCCTCTATCCTGAGTCTATGGTTGTGTTCCATGCTGAGAACGGCGATATGGTGATAGGGCGCAGTGTCTATATAGGCACTGATTTCACAGGGCAGCGCAGCGCCTCGTTCACGCATCAGTTTATTGTGCCTAATGAGCGCAAGGACGAATTTCTTCGTGATCCTCAGCGTCTGTTCCGGATTCGCAGCTTCGAAAGCTCCTATGATATCCGCAATGGCAAGTCACTGCCGGAGCTGGACGGTATCAGCTACGGGACCGCACCCGTGGAAGCAGTGGAGCAAGAGCGGCTATTGACGAAGCTGGGTATCGATCAAACAAGATTTCAGCAGTTGATTTATGCCGTAATGTCATCAGTTACAAGCAAGAAGAAGGTGTATATCGCGCTTGATGAGGATATTGCAGAGACGGCCGAATCAGCCAAAAAGCTGCTGGAAATTGTCTACCGCTGCCTTCCGTACGCCATCCGGAGCCAGCTTGGCTTCATGACCTTCAACAGCGAGCCGGAAGGGAAGCAGCATCTTCATGTGATTTTTGTGGAAAAGGGAAGCATTAGACTGCCCGACCGTAACATGGAGAAGGAATACATATTTGATTTTCCAAGCAAACGTTTTGTAAATACGGACCTTCCGGGACAAGAGCACTCTTACCTTTCTTTTATTTGGAACAAGCGGAATGATTCGGAACAGCTGGAGCAGCTGTTTGGATTTTGCGAGGAAGCGCTGCAGGGGCTGGATAAAGCTGCTGCTCTTAATGTGCAGACCTATGTTCAGCTTCAAGCCTTATACGAAGTCGAGCAGGGCAATGAGGCGCTCTATGAGGCCAACCGAGCGGAAATAATGCAGAGCATTGTAACTTACGTGAACGCAGATACGGTCCGGCAAAAGCGCCGGCTGAACGAGCTGTTTATCCGCCTGTTAGGAAAGGAAGCAAGGGATAGCGACAGTCTGCCGACGGCTGATTATATCAAATATTTGCTGCACTATTACGGGTTTGCCGATGAGGGAGTCAAGACTCTGCTGGCACGCTGCTTCGTTATCTTCATCAGCCGGGTAGCTAAAAAGACGGAGGACGGCATCGAGAACGCAGCCCCGATTTTCGACCAGCTGCTAGGAAAGTCGTCCATGTTCGATTTGGTCATGAAGGAGCTGTATAACCAGCAATCGGGGACGGCTGAAAGCTACATCGCATACCGAATGGGCAAGGCGGGCACAGTCAAAGCGCTGCTGGAGGAAATCCGGTTCTGGATACAGCAGAGCGAGAGTATGGTTCAGCAGCGTTTTTTTGCCAATGAAGTGCTGAAAAAGGTGAAGCGTCTGCTGCAAACCGACAGCCTGCGCAAGCGAATCGAAGCTGCGAGCAGCTTGTACCGCTATTTCGAGGAGCTGCCTGAGCGGCAAGAGAGGCGTCAATACGAAGATTTCTGCGGCCAGCTGAAGCTGGAAATCAAGCTGCTGCTGCTTGATGGACTGAAGATAACCGATCTGGAGTATGAAGATATGATGCAGCTCAGCTTCATGCTGGAGTTAGTCGATCAGGAGCTGAACAGCCATTTGGACAAAAGCCAAAAGCTGAACCTGCAGCTGCTTGCTACCATCTATAGGGTACTGAAGGTGAATGAGAAGGAAGATTCCGAGCTCAGGAAGGCATTCGACTTTTTTGGGCCTCTCGACTTGGAAAGAGTACAGCAATCGCTGAAAAAGCTGTTAGGCATGCGCATTGCATCCGAGCATTTCAGTAAAATTGTTTATGCATTTTACCAGCCTGGTTCAAGTAACGGCTCCGGTTATGTGGCGGAGTTCGATTATTACGGTTTGCTCCAATATATCGCAGAGGCAACCAGGGGCACGGAAACGATCTATGATTTTCTCGTGTGGTCTGCCAATGATCAGCGGTTTCTAAACATGAAGCAGGAGATCGATGCTAATTACAAGGCGGCAGTAAGCAAATTCTTCGATATGAATGCTCCCAGAGCTTTCCGTGATAAGGAGATTCGATTGAAGCTGCTTGCAACCTCCAACGAGTCATTTGTTGCTTTGTATAAAGCTATCAAGCTTCGGCAGGCCGGTAAGCTAATTCGTTTTGTTGTTAAAAATAGACGAAGGCTGACTCGGCTTGGATTAATTATTTTGCCGCTCATTATACTTATCATTATTTTCCGCAATCCTATAGGAATAGGGCTGGCCGCAATAGGTCCGGCACCAGCTATCCTAATCGACGAGATTCCTGCGATTTCCAAAGAAGCTGTAATTACGGTAACGGTGAGTGCAAAGGGTGAAGATCCCACTGTGTCACTATATGTAAATGGGCAGTTAGAAGGGAATGGAAAAGTTACCAAAAACTTGGACCTGCTTGACGGGGACAATACGTTCGAATTCAAGGCGGTGAACCGCGGCGGCAAAGCATCTGAGGTTGTGAAGAAAAAGGTTTCCTTCAGCTCACCGACTCCGATTGTAACTGTGGAGGCCTTGCCTGAGACTACACGAAACAATAGCATTACGGTTAAAATAACAGCTCTCGACAGGAACGATCCTAGCCCGACTTTATATATTAACGGACAAGCTGTCGGACAAAGCAGTGCGAGTAAAGCAGTCAGCCTTACGCCGGGGGAAAACTTGATAGAAATCAAAGCCGGCAACAAGCAGGGTAAAATGAGCGAGCCGATTGTGAAAAAAATCAAAATGGAGCCTGCTCCAGCTCGCTGACAATCAAAATATAGCAAATTAAGAGCCGGTGATCCTATCTAACTAGGAAAACGGGCTCTTTTTTTTAAAATGTTGGATTTTTAATAGGCCACTTTTGCAAGAAAGCTATCATTATCCGAGGCGGCTGCCCAAATATACAGGATTTTAACAAAACGGGTTCATACATTTAACAATTGGTTTATATAATGAATATTACATTCTTTATATCAGACTGAAGGGGTGGAACGATGAACCTAGTTACTCACAACAATTATAAGAATCAGGATGGACACATATATTGCTGTCTCCGCAATAAAGTCGTAGAGCTTAACAAACAACAGGAGGAGCAATTTTGCCAAGGCTGTAAAATGTTCGGTGGCATGATAGCGGGCGGACAGGGAGTGACCTGTGTATGGGAGGATTTGCGGAATGTGAACCAGCCTCATGTTGTATATGATCCCATCCACGAATTTAATAAAAATCAGAAGCGCTACATTACGTCAGATTTTTTAATCACGTTATCCGCGGCAAGCTTGGGTTAAAGGAATCGACCCATGATACGCGATCGGGCCGGTGCGTGTCAAACCAACGCCGGCTCTTTTGGCGATCCTTCCTCTATCATTTTCCTCATTTTTCGATTGTTAAGCTGTCAGAATGGACGTGTTATCGCCCAACACTGGAGCTCGCCCCTCGGTTACTTTACCATCCACTATATTGATAGTCTTTTTCTTCGATGGGAACCGTGTATAATTACATATAAGTTATTAACTTTGTTCCTTTATATTATTTTTTGAGGAGTCATTTAAACATGCCTGATGAAAAAGATCCCTTCGATAGAAGCTTTGACAGTTTGGAGGCGCTCGCTGATACCATTAGTGATGTGCTGCAATGCCCTATAACCATCGAAGATTCCAATCACCGTCTAATCGCCTATAGCTCCCATGACCCACATACCGATCAGGTGCGAGTTGCAACGATTATAGGACGTCGTGTTCCCGAGAAAGTGATTAGCACTTTATGGAGAGATGGCGTTATTCAAAAAATAATGGAGAGTGACGAGCCTGTTCGTGTTTCCCCTATAAATGATATTGGACTTGGACATCGTCTTGCTGTAGCGATTCGGAAAAACAACGATATTCTCGGGTACATATGGCTATTGGAGGAACAAAAACAGCTTGACGACAATGCCATACAGCAGGTGAAAAAAGCCGCCCTCGCCGCAAAAACGAAGCTGCTGCAGCTTCAATTGAAAAAACGAAAAGAAGAGATGGGTTACCAGGACTTTTTCTGGCAGCTCTTAACCGGACATCTGCATTCAGACATAGTGATCAAGGAAAAGGCGGACAAGCTAGGTATGAATCTTCCTTCATCCTTTCATATCATCGTCCTGCAATTCGAACCTGAAATCACTGAGAGCATGCAGCAGCAGATCGAATACATCCTAACAACAACGCAGCGATTGCGGATTGTATGTCATACGATTGATCATAATCAGTTAATCCTGCTTTCTACAACGCCGGTGAAGCGGTTAAAGAATGAAGATTATTCCGTCGCTTTACAGCATATCATCGAGCAAATGAGACAACGCTTCGGTTTTTCTCCAGTTTATGGAGGTATCGGATCTTTATATGAGAATTACGCTATGGTAGAAAGAAGCTATCAGGAAGCGCTAGCGGTACTCCAAATCAAACGGTGCTTTCCGGAAGAAACACGTAATATCCATTATTATCCAGACATGGGCTACTATCGTTTTTTACAGAAGATTTTGGACGAGGCTCGCATCAATCCCATTGAGAATCAATGTCTCAAAAAACTGAAGCAATATGACAGCGAACATAACAGCGAGCTGCTGCATACTTTGGAGGCTTATTTGTCCCATGACAGCAATATGAAGGCTGTATCGGAGATTCTTCATATCCATGCCAATACATTAAGCTACCGCTTAAAACGAATTTCCGAAATTGGCGGCATCGATTTAAATAATATGGATCAGAAGGTGACCGTCTATCTGGATTTAAAAACTGAGAAGCTTAAGAGCATGTAGCGGTTTTGTGAAATTACACAAACAACTGGATTTTTTTTCTTGTATCCAGACAAAGAAAAAATGTTTATTCGCCCTTATACTTGGCGTAGAGTCCCAACAATAAGGAGCGATTGCCATGATAATCGGAGTACCCAAAGAAATAAAAAACAATGAAAACCGCGTTGCCATAACCCCTGCAGCTGTTGCTGCCTTTGTTAAAGCAGGTCATCATGTCTACATCGAAAACAATGCCGGAATGGGCAGCGGTTTTACGAATGCGGATTACATGGCAGCAGGAGCCGTTGTCCTAGAGCAAGCTGCTGAGGTTTGGTCCGCCGCCGAGATGGTGATGAAAGTAAAGGAGCCTTTAGCTTCCGAATATGCTTTTTTCCGGCAGGGTCTAATCTTGTTTACGTATTTGCATTTGGCGGCAGAACCGGAATTGGCCCAGGCACTAATGGAAAACTGCGTAACAGCGATAGCCTACGAAACGGTAGAAGTTAACCGTACCTTGCCGCTGTTGACACCAATGAGCGAGGTCGCCGGACGTATGTCTGCACAAATCGGCGCTCAATTTCTGGAGAAATCCCATGGAGGCAGAGGAATCCTGCTGGGAGGAGTGCCGGGAGTGAAGCGCGGTAAAGTAGCGATTGTAGGTGGAGGAGTTGTTGGAACGAATGCAGCCAAGATTGCTTTAGGGCTTGGTGCCGAGGTTACCGTTATTGACTTGAGTGCGGAGCGTCTTCGTTTATTGGATGATATGTTCAATGCACAAATCAATACGCTAGTATCTAATTCATTTAATATTGCCGAAGCGGTTGCTGAAGCTGACCTCGTGATCGGAGCCGTACTAATTCCAGGTGCCAAAGCTCCAAAGCTGGTCACCGAGGAGATGATTAAAGCGATGCAGCCAGGTGCTGTTGTAGTTGATGTCGCTATTGATCAAGGCGGCATTATCGAAACGGTGGATCGTATTACGACCCATGACAGCCCTACATACGAAAAAAACGGCGTTGTTCATTATGCTGTTGCGAATATGCCTGGAGCGGTTCCAAGAACGTCAACCTTCGCCTTAACGAATGCTACCGTTCCTTATGCTTTGCAAATCGCCAATAAAGGCGTAAAGCAAGCGGTTACGGACAATAAATCGCTATATCTCGGGGTTAATGCTGCTGGCGGTTCTATTACTTACGAAGCCGTGGCAAGAGATCTTGGCTATGCTCATGTCCCAGTTGAACTTGCATGGGAGAAAGAATTTTCGAGGTCTTAATCCAAATGCAAACAATAAGCTATCGAGATACGTGGGTGGAAATTTCTTTGGATGCCATTATACATAACGCGAAAACTTTCAAATCGAGCCTCCACGAAAAATGCCGCTTCATGGCCGTCGTCAAAGCGGACGGCTACGGACATGGTGCTGTTGAGGTGGCAAGTGCAGCGATCAGTGCAGGCGCTGATTATTTGGGCGTCGCTTTTTTGGACGAGGCACTGCAGCTGCGAAATGCGGGAATCGACGGACCTATCCTCATTCTCGGTTATACCCCTCTGCATTCCGTGGAGACTGCAATCAAGCACGACATTACAATGACCGTCTTTTCCGCTGATGTATTAGAGGAAGTCATAGTATGCAGCAAACGGCTCCAGCACTACGCCCGCATTCATTTGAAGATTGATACAGGCATGTCTCGTGTGGGCGTATCTACGATAGAAGAGGCATTTATGCTAGCTTCTAAGACAGTTTCCTCGCGCTTTGTCAGCTTGGAGGGGATGTTTACTCATTTCGCCGATGCCGATAATGAAGACCAATCTTATACGCGGCAGCAGTTCCAGCTGTTTAACTATTTTATCGATGAATTAGAGAAGAGACATATTCACATTCCAATCAAACACTGCTGTAATAGTGCAGCCGCTATGAAGACGCCAGAGATGCATTTGAATATGGTGCGAATCGGAATTAGCTTGTATGGCTTGCTGCCCTCCGAGCAGCTACGGAGCGACAGACATCCAATCCTTCAAGCTATGGGCTTTAAAACTAAAATATCAGCGTTAAAAACAGTACCCGCCAATCATCCTGTCAGCTATGGCTGTACATTTAAGCCGAATAAGGACAGCAGGATTGCCACCATTCCTGTTGGTTATGCGGACGGGCTTTCACGACTACTTTCCAACAAGGGTTATGTTCTTGTGCACGGGCAGAGGGTGCCGATCATCGGTAGAATATGCATGGATCAAACGATGATCGACGTGACTTCGGTTTCTCATGTCTTGGTTGGCGATGAAGTTACATTATTCGGCTGGTCTGAAGAGAGCTTGCTTCCGGTAGATGAACTTGCGGATTGTATGAATACGATCAATTATGAGGTTGTTTGTTCGATAGGCAAAAGAGTTCCACGCGTTTATGTACGTAACAGGGCAAATCGTAAAGGCTCATAAGCCTTATTGCAGCAGATCCCACAGCTGTTTACCGATCAGGATTGTGGTCACGGTCACAAATAAAGGCTTAATGTAACGCGATCCGTGCCGGATAGCGAATTTGGAGCCGACAAATGCGCCAGCGATCATTGCGATCCCCATAGGCAGTCCATAGCCGATATGGACCGATTTGAGCAGTAAAAACGAGCATAAGCTGGCCAGGTTGCTGGCTAAATTCAGCACCTTGGCATTGGCGGAAGCACCGACAAAGTCGAAGCCGAGCAGCAGGAACATAAACAGTAGAAACGAGCCTGTTCCCGGGCCAAAAAAGCCGTCATAAAATCCAATAATAAAGGCTAAGGCTGCTACAGCCACCTTGAGATTAACGGTCATAGCACGCGGAGCGGCGTCTTTTCCCCAGTTCTTTTTTATTAATGTATAAACCAGCATTAGCACAAGCATAATGACGACCAAAGGTTTCAAAAAGTCCGAAGGCAGCAAATGCACCGTGTAGGCCCCGAGAACAGCGCCAATGAAGGATAGTGGAAATAATGCGAGCACCAGCTTTCCATTCATCTTGCCTGATGTGAAGAAGGACAAGCTGCTTGTTATTGTTGAAAAGGTGCTGCCTAATTTGTTGGTTCCGAGAACCAAGGCGGGAGGCATTCCCGTCATCATAAGGGCGGGGACGGAAATTAAGCCTCCTCCACCGACGACGGAATCAATAAAAGCCGCTATAAATCCGGCTGCGAGTAAAAATAAAAGCATTTCCATTGAAGGCAGTTCCATGATGTTTCTCCTTTTGGCTGTTGTAAAGAGGGTCGGTAAGAATCAAATTTAGTATATAGAATGAGCAACATTTCTACAATACTTATTCTAGGAGTCTATCCGACGTTTTGATCTTCGTGAATATATGTTCATTTGGTTATGGAGGGATAAGGGAATGGTACGGAAAGTTTACGGCCGCCTTTGAAATGAAGTTGTTACCGCAAGGTAAATTAAAGACAACTTTAATTTCTAGAGCGGTGGAGTACCATCCCTTTCCCGCAGTAACCACAATAGTGAATAAATATTCACGGATTTGTTTTCGTCTGACAGACTCCTAGGTGACAGGGACGGTTATGCCGCCGAATTACAAGAGTCATAGAGTTGAATAGTAAAGCGATCTGCGGACTATTGTTCATTATGCATTCCATCCTTTCAAGAGAAGTGATAGAATGGAAAGGATTACATTTATGCTGGGAGAGGTGTGTGTACTATGATTCGCAAGCTGGAGCATATTGGAGTAAAGGTTAAGGATATGGATGCTTCCGTCCGTTTCTATACGGAGGTTCTCGGTATGAAGCTGAGAAAACGCGCAAAGCTGCAAGATGGCGTCGAGCTGGGCTTCCTGTCTTTTCCAGATTCCGACAACATTGAGATTGAGCTGATTGGCCGTGGTCACGACGGGTTGCCTAACGATTCTATCGTGCATCATATTGCATTCACAGTAACGGATATCCAAGCTGAGATAGATCGGTTGAAAGGCTTCGGCGTAGAACTTATGGACGAAACGCCTCGTACTATCCTGGACGGGGATCAGATCGCGTTCTTTTTCGGACCGGACGGCGAACGTTTAGAGTTTTTCCAACCAGCAGGCCAATAATAGAAAATGATTCAAGTAACAGAGAATCTCCAGAACCACAGTATAACTAGTGGAGAAAGGGGATTCTTTTTTCAAAACAGCTATATGTACTCTTGTCTATATTCGATAGATATGGGGGGACAGTTATTATGGGGCATACGGCAGTAATTGCCGGCGCGACGGGGCTGATAGGCGGGGAATTAGTCCGCGGCCTTCTGGAGGATCCCTTCTTTGATCAAGTCATTGCTCTGGTTAGAAAAGAGACAAGCTTGGCTCATGAGAAATTGATTCAAGTTGTCACAGACTATGAAGCACTCGAAGACGCTGTTAAGCAGTATTTGTCTGACGCTTATGTGTTTTGCTGCTTGGGTACAACGATTAAAAAGGCTGGTTCCAAGGAGCAATTTCGTAAGGTTGATTATGAATATCCGATGCTGCTGGGGAGGCTGGCGCTTCAATATGGAGCTGCGGAGTATCTCATCGTTACGTCAATGGGGGCTAGCGCGGGATCCGCTTTTTTTTACAATCAGATAAAAGGCGAGGTTGAAGAGGGCTTGAGCAAATTGCAATTGCCATCTCTGCAAATTTTTCGTCCTTCGCTGCTGCTGGGAGACAGACAAGAAGTTCGTTTGGGGGAGCGGTTTGGAGCTGCTGTTTCAAGGGTAGTTACTCCTATAATGGTTGGCGCTTTACGCCAATATAGACCGATTCAGGCCCAGACCGTAGCCAAAGCAATGCTGAAATCTTCGAAAAAAAGTAACAAAGGAACCTGGATTTATGAGTCCGATCAGATAGAAGAGCTATAAAGTAAGCTTTTATAAACGAAACTCTCGGGAGGTAATAAAATGGCTAGAAAAATAGTGTCCGTACAAACATTCAGCGCGGCTCATGAAGAACAAATCCGTAGTATTGCACCGGAATGGGAGTTTATTAATGGAAAAGAAAGCGAGCAATGGTTAGCCCATTTGGCTGATGCTGAAGTATTGATCGGTTGGAGCAGCGCTGTGGTCCAGCATTGCTTGCAGCCGGGAACTCGACTTCGCTGGGCACAGAATTGGGGTGCGGGCGTCGATAGAATACCGCTTGATTCATTGGCCGAATTCGGTGTAATGCTGACTAATGCCAGTGGAGTTCACCCGAATCCTATATCTGAGACGGTATTGGGCATGATGCTTGCTTTAACACGAAACATTCACCTGGCTATTGGCAATCAGCTTCAGAAGAAATGGACTTCGCTAGGTGAGCTTGGAGAAATGCATGGAAAAACAGTCGGCATTATCGGTGTGGGAGCTATCGGTACAGAGGTTGCCAAGCTTTGTAAAGCATTTGGCATGAAGGTGCTGGGGGTAAAAAGGTCGTTGTCCGAATCTGAGTATGTGGATCGGATGGTTACGATGGACAGGCTCGATGAAGTGCTGTGCGAGAGCGACTACGTGGTGGTGACACTTCCGCTCACCAAAGATACCCGGCATGCCATTGGCAGCGGCCAGTTCGAGTTGATGAAGCAGACCGCCTTCTACATCAATATTGGCAGAGGAGGAACGACGGATGAGCAAGCATTGGTCGAAGCCCTTCGCAATGGTGAAATTGCCGGTGCAGGCTTGGATGTGTTCGAAGTGGAGCCGCTTCCGGAATACAGTCCTCTGTGGGAAATGAGCAACGTCATCCTGACTCCTCATAACTCCGGCTCGACTGTTTACTATAATGAGAGAGCTATGGACATCTTTTTGCAAAATTTACGCGACTATGTTGAAGGCAAAGAGCCGCAGTTGAATCGGGTGGACTTAAGTAATCAATATTAAGCATTACATATAAGGCAGCAGGGTAAACATAAATGTCTTTTCTTAATAAGGGAGACATTTATGTTTACCCTTGTTTGCGTTTAAAGCCATTGTGGTATCATCTTAAAATGTTTGTATATAATTGCCTAATTCCCTGCACTACAATAAAAACAAGTAAAATCATTTGTATATAGGGGGAGGAGCAGGATGAACATTTTAAACAAAAGCTATTTGGCTGCCATGACGGCTGTTATTCTGAGTGTCGCGGTCGCAGGCTGTTCAGGAACAAATGGTGGTAAAGAGGGGAATGCCTTAACCACATCTAAAGCAACCAACGGTAAATATGATCCGCCAATTACCATTACGACAGCGCGTGTACTTGATCCGAATGTAAAATTTAAGCCTGGTGAAACGATTGAGGACAATGTCCATAGCCGATGGATGTCCGACAAAATGGGAATTAATATGAAGCACACGTTTGTCGTGAACAACGAAAAGGATTTTAATACAAAGCTCCGCCTGCTGCTTGCCGGCAGCGAACCACTGCCGGATGTATTTCAAGTATCGGACCCTACTCTAATCAGCGAGTTAATCCAGTCGGGTAAGGTAATGGCTCTGGACGATGCGATTGCCAAGTTTGCCCCACAGAACATTAAGGACTTGTATCAGAAATATCCAGACGGTTTCAATATGTTTATAAACAACGGTAAAACCTACGGCATACCGATGTATGAAAGCTTGACGGGTGGAACCATTCTATGGGTCCGGCAGGATTGGTTGAAGAAACTGAATCTCCCTGATCCCAAAACAATCGATGATATGGATAAAGTGCTCGAAGCCTTCACTAACCAGGATCCGGACGGTAACAATAAGAAGGATACATTCGGATTGGCTCTATCGATGCTGGACCGGGTTAATGGAACAAGGGCGACAGCGGATTGGGTGTTTGGGGCATACGGCAATTACATGCCGTTTCAATGGAGTAAGGATAAGGATGGAAATCTAGTGTACGGGTCTATTCAGCCGTCAATTAAGGAAGCGCTTTCAAAACTTCGTGATTGGATGTCCAAAGGTTATATTGATCCCGAGGCAGGTATTAAGGATAAGAACAAAGCAACGGAAAGCTTTGTCAACGGTTCCGCAGGCTTGGTAGCCGGAGAATATCATATGTATCCGGTACCGTTGCTGGACACCGTTAAAAACAACGCAAAGGCGGAATTTAAACCGCTCTACCTTCCGGCTGGACCAACCGGAAATATTGGTAGAGTTGAGACGCCGATGGTTAAGAGAGGTATTCTCTTCAGCAAAGATTTTCAGCATGTAGATGCCTGGTTCGCGTATTACAAGAAACTGTTCGAATACCAGTTCTTCGTTAAGGATTCCGAGTTTTATTTAGGCAACCACGAGGGGTATGACTATGTAATGAAGGACGGTAAGCCGGTTTACCAGCAGTTTGAGCAGGCCGGAATTCCCAAAGAGCAGTGGCCGCTCCCTGATGGGAAGACCCCGATTGAAGCGAAAGCTTATGCATCCCTCATCGGTGGAACGAATTTGAACAGACCGTACTCCTACGATGAAGGAATTTTAAAATTTGCCAATGACCCTAAAGCGGTGCCTGCTAATCCAATCGAGGACAGCATTAAGGATAGAGTGCCTGTTCACCAGTTGGCCGGCAAGATCCGAATTGAACAGAATAAATATGATTTGCCCAATGAGTTCAAAGGCTCGCCAACTAAGACGATGAGGACGAAGCTGGAGCTGCTTGAGAAAATGGAGAAGGAAACCTTCAACCAAATTATTTATGGAAAGCTCCCGATCGATGCCTTCGACAAATATGTTGCCGATTGGAAGGCTAGCGGCGGAGATGAGATAACGAAGGAAGTCAATGAATGGTATAAATCGTTAAAGAAATAAGATGAATCTAATAGCAAGCATAAGTAGGTGAGCCTGCAAACTATTTCGGCCGCAGCAGGCTCGCCTCTTTTGCTTAAGGAAAGGTGCTGAAAACCATGAGTGAACTGATCCGACCAATCACCGGTTCCGAGTCTGCCGCTGCGGCTAAGAAACGATCCAAATTTATGTCATACATGAGGCAAACCTGGAGCTTTCATTTGCTTCTGCTGCCTGCTCTGATCATCGTCATTATATACCAATACGTCCCGATGCTCGGCGTTGTTATAGCTTTTAAAGAATACAAACCATGGCTTGGCATCATGAACTCGGAGTGGGTCGGGCTGGACCATTTTAAATATTTGTTTACATACCCTGACAGTGTTCAGGTCATCATCAATACAATTATTATTTCTTCCTTAAAAATCAGTACGAATATTGTAATTCCATTCATTTTTGCCCTGCTGCTTAACGAGGTGCGAAAAACGTATATAAAACGCTGCATTCAAACACTGGTGTACTTGCCTCATTTTTTATCATGGGTTATTCTCGGAGGCATCTTAATTGATTTGTTGTCGGTAAAAACGGGCATAATTAATCGCTTTATCGAACTGCTCGGGTTTCCGCCGGTGTTCTTTCTGGGGGATGGCGATTGGTTCAGGGTTACGGTTATTGTCAGTGATGTGTGGAAAGATTTCGGGTTCTCAGCCATTGTGTATCTTGCAGCCTTAGCCGGTATTAATCCTGCCCTTTATGAGGCTGCAGAAGTCGATGGGGCGAACCGCTGGGAGCAAACGATGTATATTACGATACCCTCCGTCCTGCCTATTGTTGCTGTAGTGACGACGCTTGCACTTGGGAAAATATTGGATGGAGGTTTTGATCAAATTTTTAACCTGTATAACCCGCTGGTTTACAACAAGGGTGACATTATAGATACATTCGTTTACAGGGTTGGTCTTGTCGGGGGGCAGTTCAGCTTTGCTTCAGCTGTCGGCTTATTCAAATCATTGATCGGATTTATACTTGTTGTTGTTTCGTACAGACTAGCCTATAAATTTGCGAATTATCGAATATTCTAAAAGCGGGTGAGCAGCCATGTATAAGTCATTACCTTATAAAATATTTTCATATTGTAATCATGCTTTATTGACTGTATTGGCGATCTTATGCATTTTACCCCTGATTCATGTATTTGCCATTTCTTTAAGCTCGAGTGCCGCAGCGACTGGAAATATCGTCACCTTTTGGCCAGTGCAATTTACGTTTGAGGCCTATGCGGAGACATTGGGCAACAGCAACTTTCTGCATTCATTGTATATCGGGATTAAACGTGTTGTATTAGGCACCTTCATCTCCATGCTGCTTGTTGTTTTGGCGGCTTATCCGCTCTCCAAGGAGGAGACGAAATTTCAGGGGCGCACTGTCTACGCTTGGCTGTTCGTGTTTACGATGCTGTTTCATGCAGGACTTATTCCCACCTATCTGGTTGTAAAAGGAACGGGACTGATGAACACGATCTGGGCGCTCGTTCTGCCTGGGGCGGTAAGCGTGTGGAACCTGATTCTGATGCTCAACTTCTTTCGCACGATTCCGAAGGAGCTGGAAGAAGCTGCTTTAATGGATGGAGCCAGCCACCTCCGAATTTTGTTCACGATTTATTTGCCTATATCTATGCCTTCCGTGGCGACACTATCCTTATTTGCTATGGTGACCCATTGGAACGCCTGGTTTGACGGAATGATTTACTTATCCAACGCGAAGGACTATCCGATATCGACCTTTTTGAGATCAATCATTGTATCGGAAAATTTCTCAGTGCTAGGTCTTACTGAAGATGAGATCAAAAATATTTCGCCGCGTACAGTCAAGGCATCTCAGGTGTTTATTGGTGCATTGCCGATCCTGCTTGTATATCCCTTTTTGCAAAGATACTTTGTGAAGGGTGTTATTGTCGGCTCCGTTAAGGAATAGATTGACTCAAAGGAGGGGGTAAGCCATTTATTTATCCCCAAAATGGTTGTGTTCCCCAGATGCCTATGTACAATAACAGTAAAGAGTATTTTACAGGGAACAGGTGACGGGATGCCTAGGATCATGCTAAAAAACATCAGTATTTTCAGCAAAATTATGATCATTATAGGATTAATGCTAATTCCACTGCTGCTGATGTTCGCTTATTCCAACCAAGTGAGCATGAACGTGGTCAAGTCTGAGATTGAGAAGTCTAACGTGAACCGTCTTTCTTTTTTTCTGAATCAAATGGATACGAATGCTGAACAGCTCTCCAAAGTTGCTTTTACATTGGGAAGAGAGCCGGAGGCTATCAAATTTCAGTCGATTCATATGTCGTATGACCTGTTCGATACCATCCAAATCAGGCAAACCTTAATAGAAAAAATCAATTTGCAAAGCGCATCCTACAGCTGGACGAATAAATTATCAATGTATTCGCCGAACTTAAAGCAACTGGTTTCTACAAATCCATCCGAGAACTATGATCTGGACTATTTCAAGAGCCATATGTCCTCGGATTGGACCTACCGACCGATCATGCGGGATAATGGCAAGCAAAACTACTTTTACCGGTATTCGACCGAGCCTTCGCTCTTATTCAGCGACCTGAGTCATGTTAATTTGATTATCGAGGTAGCTTTTGCAGCACATAATATCGAACGGATGCTCGATCAGTTTAAAGAGGGGAGTATTGGAGACCCATTTTTTTATAATGACAACTACGACCCTATTATGAACGCTACGGCCAATCAGGAAATTATTCAGGAGCTTGTAGGCTTGCTTAAACACGAAAAGCTGCTTCCTTCGGGCAGTCAGGTCATCGAAGTCAAAGGAATTAAATATATGCTCAACTATGCCAAATCGAATTCGCTGGACTGGTATTTAGTGGATGTGGTTCCGCTTCAGAATGTACTGGCGCCCATCACGACCAGCCGGAATCTATTTTATACAACAATCTCCATGCTGCTGCTGACCAGTATCTTAAGTTCTTATCTTTTGTTCAAAAATGTACAGGTTCCGATCACCCGTTTAATTGCAAGTGTAAACCATTTGAAACGGGGCAATTTCTCCACGAGATTGACGTATCAAGCAAACAGAGAGTTCACCATCTTGTTCAATCATTTTAATAATATGGCTGAGCAGATTCAGGATTTGGTAGAGAAGGTGCTTCGTGAAAAGATAAGGGTAAGAGACGCTAATTTAAAGCAGCTGCAATCCCAAATCAATCCCCACTTTTTATACAACTGTCTGGCCTTTATTCAAAGTATGGCACAGCTCGAAAACAAGCAGGCTATTATTGCTATGACCCGACACCTAAGCAAATATTACCGGTATACGACCCGGATAGAGCATCAGGAGGTTTCGCTTGCAAGTGAATTGGAGCTAATAACCAATTATTTGGAAATTCAAAAGCTGCAAACCCGCAGGCTGGAATACTGCATTGATGTGCCTGAAACGATGAAAGGAAGCCTGATCCCGAGACTGCTTGTCCAGCCTATAGTGGAAAATGCTATCATACACGGTATTGAGTGCAAAGCCGGTATAGGGACGATCATGATTACAGGCTGCGAGACGGAAACCATCAGCACTCTGACCATAGAAGACAGCGGAATAGGGACGAGTTTAGATGAGATAGCGAAGTTTAACGAGAAGTTCAGCATAGATAGGGGCGAGGAGATTGGGCACGGGATGTGGAATGTTCATCAACGGCTGCGGCATCAGTTTGGAGGCCGATCGGGTGTACTGGTTTCCGAGTCCGTGCTGGGAGGCTGGAAGGTTACTCTGACCATGGAAAAAGTTAGCGTCTCTGCTTAACATCTTCTTTACATAGTTCTCAGAGGAGGGGCTGTGCATGCTGCAGTTGCTGATAGTAGATGATCATCCGGATCAGGTTGAAAGTATGGCTCAAACGATTCCTTGGTGTAATTACGGTATTGAAGCGGTCTACAAGGCTTATTCCGCACATGAAGCGCTCGATTACATCAAATCCCGTGCAATCGATATTATGATTACCGATATCCGGATGCCTGAGATGAATGGATTGGAGCTGATCCGATCTGTTCGTGCTATTTCCGAGAAAATAAAATGCGTGCTCATGTCCGGCTTCAGTGACTTTGAATATGCGAAGCAGGCGATTCAATATAAAACGGCAGGTTATTTAATGAAGCCTGTTGATACCCAAGAATTAACGACGCTTATCAAACAGATTCATGTGGAGTTTCAAAACGAGTGGAATGTTAATGAGGTGGTTCAGAATGCACTGTACACCTTGCGTGAAAACATTCCTTTTCTGCGTGCTCAGTTATTAATGGATTTATTGCAAGGAAGACAACTCTCGCATTCCGCCTTAGGCAAAAAGATGAAAGCGCTGAATCTTTCATTTGCAGCAGAGGATGAGGTGTGCATGATGGTAATCCGGTTGGATGGGGATTCTGCCGCTAACGATGAAGAGAATGTCTCGCTGCTGGAATATGCGGTGACGAATATGGCGGAGGAGGTATTCGGGGAGGCTTTCACTCTGTGGCATTGCAAAGATGCTGATGGTCAGTTGGTGTTTCTGGTAAGAGCCAATAAAGCGTGGGAGCAGCAGCCGCACCAGGAGCCTACGAGGGAAGCTTATCTCAGACAAATGGAATTGTATGCAGAGGAATTGCAAAAGAAAACCAGGGTCTACTTGAAGCGTAAAGTGTCCGTGCTCCTCATGAACCAATGGATGCGTTTGTCAGGACCGGTTGCTTCTATGTATCAAGCTGCTGCTGCTGGAGTACGCAAGCATCTGGGCGGTGACAAGCAGTTTGTGGCCGTTGTGTCCGGTGACATGGAGATCGTGCAAGTGGGTGCTCTTCAAACCTTGTATGAGCCGCCGCTGCTGCTGCATTTGCTGGAAACAGGACGCTGGGAGCTGGCGAGTGACCGGCTGGAGCTGATTTTCGCGGAGCTGGCTGTTAAATGGAGGGAATCGCCGGAGTACTTAAGCGAAGCCTTTTTCTTCATCGCTGGAGCCTTTATGCGCATCTCTCATAAAAACGGCAGGCCGCTGCAGAATCTAATCGGTGACTACGGAATGAAATTGCAGCAGAACCGCCCGTTCTCCTCGCTTAACCAGCTTCGCGATTGGGTAGTTCATGTGTTTGAGCTGCTCAAGGGCGAGCATCAGAAGGAATCGCTTGAATCCAAGATGACTGTGGTCGAACGTATTCAAGCTTATATTGGGCAGCACATGGACGGGGATGCCTCATTGCAGGCCATAGCTGACCATGTCGGTCTCCATCCAGCCTATATATCCAAAGTGTACAAGGTTGAAACCGGCTGCTGCATCAGTGATTATGTGATGAAGATCAAGATGGATAAGGCGGTTGAGCTGTTAAGAAACAAGAATGAGAAGGTTTACAATATTGCAAGCCAATTGGGGTATCAAACTCCCCACTATTTTATTAAGGTGTTCAAGAAATATTATGGGATGACCCCCCAGGAATTTAAGCTAAAGCAGTAAGGGAATGAAACTTTAAGAGACCAAGCAAAGTGGTATGACCTTAAAACATTTGTATATTTATCCGCTTGGATTCCTTTTAAACTGAGTATATGTAAACGATTTCGTTTGAAAATTGGAGGAGGACACCCGTATGAAATTAGTATCGACTTATCCGTTTGACCAAAAACAGCTTGCCGAAATGGACAGCAAAGGAATTACCGTGAAGCTTTTTAAAGGAGAGCAGGATCTCATACAGTCTGATGAATATACGGATGCCGATATCATTATCGCTAATCACCGCACGCTGCAGCAAGATTTTCTGGAGAAATGCGAGAAAGTTAAATGGGTTCAGGTGGCTCATATCGGAATCGAGCGGCTGCCTATGGATTATTTGAAGGAAAGAGGAGTAACGGTGATCAATGCGCGCGGTTCCCTGGGACTGCCGATTGCTGAAGATATATTATGCAAAATGCTCATGCTTTCACGTAAAAGCGTCAGGGTCGTAAAAAATCAATTCGATCATTTGTGGGGAAATACCGGCGGAGGTTTTATTAATCTATATGGTAAAACGGCAGGTATTATAGGTGCGGGGGATGTAGGTACAGAGACGGCGATTCGTGCTAGAGCATTCGGTATGAAAGTTATCGGCATCAATACAACCGGAAATGAGCTGCCCGCATTTGATGCTATGTATAAGCCTGAGCAGCTAAACGAGGTCATAGCCCAGAGCGATTATATTATTTTGACGCTTCCGCTTACCGATCAATCGGTCAATTTGCTCGGAGAAGAGCAGTTCAAGCTGATGAAGCCGACCGCTTTTATTATCAATATTTCCCGTGGAGCTTTAATTAATGAAGAAATTTTACTGGATTATTTGCAAAACAAGAAAATTGCCGGAGCTGGCTTGGACGTATTTGTGGAGGAATTTAAGCTTGGCAAGCTGCCAGCCGAAAGCCCGTTCTGGGAACTGGACAATGTCCTCATTACCCCTCATTGCGCAGGAGGCGGAGATCAGTTCCATCAAAGGTTCTCAGCAGGCTTCATGCATAACCTGGATTTATTCTTGCAAGGTAAAGCCGATGAAATGATTAACGTACGACAATTCGGCAAAGGGTATTGAGGAGGTATTCCCATGGCATGGTGGAGCAGAAACAATCTGCGCTTGATCCAAAATAACCTTCGCGAAACAGACGCGAATCTTGATGTGGATAGACTGATCGGGGAGCTCCAGGAGCTCTCCGCCAACGTACTGATGATGAATGCCGGAGGAATTGTTGCCTTCTACCCGACCAAGCTGGAATATCATTACCGTGCGGCGGGCCAGCAGAAGGACATGCTGAAGGAAGCCATCGAGAAAGCGCATGCGGCCGGAATGAGGTTCATTGCCCGATTTGACTTCAGCAAAGCTCATGAGAGTATTTTTGCGAAGCGGCCCGAGTGGTTTTACCGCACGAAGGAGGGCAAGGAGGTTAATTATCACGGCATTGTCCATACGTGCATCAATGGCTACTACCAGCGTGAGTACTCGCTGCAGCTGATCGACGAAGTCATCTCCAATTATGCGGTGGACGGCATCTTCTTTAATATGTTTGGCTACCAGACCCGCGATTACAGCGGTCATCATTACGGTATCTGCTTTTGTGACAGCTGCAAAGACCGGTTTCGGGAATGGTCGGGAGGTTTGGAGCTGCCGCAAAGCGAGAGCCTAAGCGATCCGGTGTACCGCCAATATAAGGCGTTCCAGGATGCGACGACAAAGGAGATGCTGGATCGAATCCATGACTTCGTGAAGAGCAGGTCTACGGATATTGCGATCTCCACGTACAACGAGCACAAGGTGGATATTGTCCGTAAAGAATCGAACACGGACCCGATTCGTCCGCATCCGGTGTGGCTGTATTCAGCCTCCGAAAATGTGAAATCGCTGGAAGATTCATGGGACGATAAGCTGATCAGCAACTGCTGCATCAATGCCATTGACCTGATTCACCGGTTTACCGCCGTGTCCAAGCATGAGATGAATATCCGCCTGAAGGAAAGCCTGGCGAGCGGCTCAGGACTGGACTTCTGCATTATCGGCGTGTTCGAGGATTACCCGGACCGTGAGAATCTGCCGACGGTAGCGGATATATTCAAGTATCACAAGGAGCATGAGGCGTACTATGGAAGCTTCCAGAGTGCAGCTGACGTGGCATTGATCAAACCGGGGGGACCGGCTCCGGCGAATATGAAGGAGTATCAGGGCTTGTTCAAGATGCTCAAGGAACGGCATATCTTGTTCGATGTCATTCACGAGAACAATCTGCTGAACAAGAAGCAGGACTTGAGCCGGTATCAGGCGGTGCTCATTCCAGACATTCCCGAGCTGGGAGCAAGCGAGCTGGAAGTGCTGGAGGAGCTGTACCGCGAGGGCGTACAGCTGATCGGCACGGGCCGCTCCTTCACCACAGGCGCAGCTAATGAAGCATTCCTGCAGCGCATATTCGATGTGCGGGCGGGCAGCCTGCAGGTGTACGAGCGGGAAGCGGCATATTTGCAGACAGCGGATAAAGCGCTGTTCAAGAGCTTCCCGGAGCGGGACTGGATGTTTCTGAAGGGCCCCTTCCGCGAGCTGGAATTCGGCCCGCAGGCTCAGAAGCAGCTGCCGTTTGTCGTGCCATCAACGTTTGGGCCGCCGGAACGCGCCTCCGGGCACCGTGTTTCTGAGGATTGCTTCGGCGCGTCGATCCGCGAGGATGGCTCCTGCCGAGCCATCTATGTCCCGTGGCAGCCGGGCGAGCTGTACTATCGGTACGGCTATGCCGACCATAAGCATATCGCGCTGGATTTGCTGGACTACGCCGTAGACGGAAAATATAAGCTGACGACGAACGCTCCGCAAAATGTTGAGGTGTTCTTCAACAAGCTGGATGAGCAAACGTATATTCTGCACCTGCTGAACCTGTCCGGATTTAACGGAGTCACTTATTTTGAGCCGGTGCCGGTGTATGATCTGGAAGTTACCCTTCATGGCATCGGGGAATGCAGGCAGGTGAACAGCTTGGTAGACCCGACCGCGGCAGTATATTCGATGGTTGGCGGCGATGTGACCCTGCGATGCCGTGAACTGAAGGATTTTGCGGCTATTGTGATACAAGTATAGATCTGGAAATGGAGGGTGCGAAGCGATGAAAATCAGTTTAGACGAAATAGACACATTGCTGCAAATAGACAAGTCCCAGCTGCTTGAGGCAACCACGAATTATCCTAAGTGGATCTTGGAGGGGTATGATCAGGCAAAAGCGTTCGAAGTTATGCCTCTGGATAAAAAAGTGGATGAAATTGTTATATGCAGTGTTGGAGGCGGTCCAGTAGCCAGTCTGCTCCAATTGAAATCGATGCTGTCCGACGAGATCAAGGCTCCGATCATTCTCTCTCAAGCTTATACAATGCCTGCTTATGTGGATGCGGATTCGCTTGTTTTTATCGTTAATTATTCGGGAGGCTCCGAGGAGGTAGTGAGCGCGTACCGTCATGCTATCGACACAGGTGCAACGATTGTTGTTCTGACCGTCGGCGGAAAGGCCAAGGAACTTGCCGAGCAGCATGGGCATTTACTGTTTCAGCTTCCAGCGGGAAAGGTCCCGCGCATCATCTCTACGAGTCATGTCCTGATCCCTATGCTTGTCATTCTTCATCGTATGGGACTCATTGCCGACCAGGAGCCAGCCATTATGGAAACGGTGGCGCTGCTGGAGCAATTGTCTGTACATTACGCGCCTGCTGAGCCGATAAGCAGGAACGAGGCCAAGCAAATCGCGGTGGAAATGGACGGTCTCATTCCCGTTATTTACGGAACGCTGCCGTTTACCGATTCCATTGCTGTACGATTTAAGAACCAGTTGGCGGAGAACAGTAAAGTTATGGCTTTTAGCAATGCGATGTCTGGACTTCACCATGATGAGGCGAACGGCTGGGATGCAGACAGCGCTATGCTGAGACAATTTCATTTTACTTTGATTAAGGACCTTGAGGATACCGAGCCGATGACAAGAAGACTGGCGGCAACACGTGATGTGCTTAAGACAAGAGCCGGAGCTGTGCGTGAAATCTCTTCCGTCGGGAGCAGCAGACTGGCTCGAATGTGCTCCTTGGTATATCTCATCGATCATGCTGCGCTTTATGCCGCCCTGATCCGGGGTGTGAATCCGACTCAAGGTGAGGCACTGAATGAGTTTAGAAAAAGATTCAACGGCTAAGGTTCGTTAGAAGTTCATATGCCATTCCAAGGAAAGAAGCCGGGGCTATCTGCTGCCGGCTTTCTTGGTTTGTATGATATAATCAATAACTGGGATATTGGGTTATCAGCTCCCCGCAGTCTCCACCGGAAGGGAAGGAATGGACGTTGATCAAATTGCATTCTTGCTATGTAAGAGATCTGGATAGCAGTTGGAGTATGAAACGAGCGGTAACGCCCTATAACCTGCTGATGATTATTTCCAATGGTTCCTTGACTTATTGGGTAGATGGCGAGGATCTATCTCTGCAAGCGGGAGACGTCTTATTCATTCCGGCAGGGTCTGTACGCGGCGGTACTTCGAACGAACAGCACCAAAGGTATGCGACCCATTTCAGCAGCCTTGGCGATGAAGAGCTGCTTCCGCTTCTGGCTAGTAAACAGCCCTGCAAGCTGAGGCTGCAGAATATAGCTTATTTTAAGCAAAGGTTTTCCTTGCTAAATCATCATTGGCTAACAAAGGGACCCTACTCGTCTGTCATTTGCTGCGGGATTTTATTGGAAATGCTTGGGATTGTCAATCATGAGCTAGATCATCAGGACATCTCTACCAAAAAAGTAAAGCTGGTGGAGGATCTAAAGGCATATATTCACAGTCACTATAAAAGCCTGTTAAAACTACAGGAGCTTGCCGATTATACCGGAAGGACGCCTAATTATATTTCCTATGTGTTTAAGGAAGCAACCGGCTTTACACCGATAGAGTATCTTCATAATGTTAGAATATCTGTAGCCAAGGATCTTATGCTTTCCAAGCTGATCCCCATTCGGGAAATTGCAGACCAAACCGGTTTTAGCGATCAGGCCTATTTCAACAGAGTTTTTAAAAAAGTAACCGGCTATTCTCCTACCTACTTTGTTAATAAAACAACAGAAAAAACGGTGTGGACGGAGTAGTGGCAGCTGAAACGCACAGGTCTTGCGTAAGTTTTTGTTTAAAAGCGTAGAATCGTGCAAAAATATAAATTCTGTCGATGGATATTTTAATGGAAAAGCACTACCATAAAGAGAAGCTAGACCGTCAGGTCGTAACCGCAGGCTGCGCCCATGTATTCTTAATGGCTAAAGGAAGTGACTCCCATGCAAATAAACATGTTGAATGACGGCAGAAGAGGTGTTGTTTTCTGGAAAAATCTAGGGCTCGTCCTCTTGATAACCTGCCTTCCTATGGTTTTTATAGGTGTCATTTTATACTACGTAGGGACTGAGCGTATTGGGGCTGAAGTCGATAGAGCTCATCAAGTTCAGCTTAAGCAATCGATCCAGCAAATGGATGAATATTTATCCAGCCTGGAGAAATTCGCAGTAAGGATTGCGTTTGATCCGACGTTTGACGAGTCCTTGAACCGCATGGATTTTACCGATGAATTCCAGAAAACAAAGGATTTAATGAAATCGCTTACTTTATTATCGGAGTCAAACTCCCTTGTTCATAGCGTTGGTTTATTTTTGCGTGATGCGGATAAGATCGTTGGGGATGAATCCGGCATTCGTCCTATTCAGACGGAGGAGGACCGCAGGCTGTTCCGATCCTTACTGGATAAGGAGCAACTGATTTATTGGGACTATTCGTTAAAACAGATCCATAAACCGGGATCATCATACAAAACGGTCGTCATCAGGCTTCCCGGGGGGCAGATGCATAATTCCTTCGGCGCCTTTCTGATTTATTTGAATCAAGACAAATTGGATGGAATGGTTCAAAAATTATCTTCGGAGCATGCCGTTTCCTTTTTAATTAATGATCAGGGCGAATATTTGACGTCACTTCACAGCGATGATTCGAATCCGAGGGAGGAGCTGCTTGAAGAAGCACTTCGAAGCCGTATCATGCAGGAGCAGCTGGGAGAAAATTCATTCAAATTTATGTGGGATGAGGAGATCTACTTCGTATCCTACGGTAAAATCTCAAAGCTTGGGGGTAAATGGACCGTTATTTCAGCGACTCCTTTATCCCAAATCATCGCTCCGGTTTCTTCGATGTCCAGAATGATTATTAGTATAAGCAGTCTCGGTTTGCTAATAGGACTTCTGCTGTCATGGTTTGCTTCCAACAAAATTTATGCACCCATTCAACGATTAAAAAGTATGCTGGAAATAGGGAAGCATAACAAGCCCGAAGAAAAAAATGAAATTATTTATATTGAGAACGAATGGAAACGCCGCCTGCAGGAGCAGCAGGCTTTGTCTGCACAGATCAAACAGTCGATACCAGCGCTCAGAGAAAGCTTTTTGCTGCAATTTTTACAGGGTAATCTATACACCCATACACAATCGGAAATTTTAGGGAAAATGAAGCAGTTAGAATGGGAAGCGGAGCATAAAAAATTTGCTTTTCTAGTGGCGAATCTGCATGGCTTCGCTGAATTGGGCAGCAAATATTCCGAGCGGGATGTTCAACTCATTACGTTCGCCGCCTCTAATATTATGCTGGAGCTCAGCTTGGAGAGAATACCTATGGCTCATGTTATGAACTTTCAGGACTTGTCTGTAGGGGTGTTCCTTGTATTGAACAACCACAAATCACATGACGAGATCAAACAGGAGCTCAGCAAGCTCGCGCAAGATTTCATAACGGCGCTGAACAATGTGCTGCGGATGAAGGCGACCCTTGTAATTAGTAAAATAACCGAGTCAGTAATGGAAGCCCCGGATGTATTGGAGCAGACCCGAAAGGCACTGCACTTTAGAGATCTTAAGACATCGAACCAAATGCTGGATATGAGCCATTTCATATTGGAGCATTCAGGCCGTACCAGGTATCCGTTCGAGCTGGAACGGGAAATTGTAACCGCTATAGGAATGGGACTTGAAGATGAAGCAGTCCGTCTCATTAGAGCGTTTATGCTTGCTTTGCAAAGCAATGACAGCACGGAGTGGATGGTTCATCAAGGGATGATGAAGCTGCTGGGAGCCATCCATGATACGATCATCAGGTATGATGTGGATTTGTACACGTTATATGATGGCATGCATGTGTATGAACAGCTTGTAAAGATTTATGAGCCTGATGAAATGGTCCACTGGTTCCAATACAAGCTTATCCAACCTTTTATCAAAACATTGTCTATGGCTTATGACGCTGATTTGCGAGGAATCATAGAGGAACTGCTCAAGCGAATTCAAAATGAATTTTTGTCCGATGTTTCCCTGGAACTGTATGCCGAACAGCTGCAAATGAGCTCATCGAAGCTCAGCAAAGCATTCAAGCAAATAACAGGTATCAACTTTATTGATTATATCGTTCAGCTGCGGATTGAAAAGTGCAAGGAGCTGCTGTTCAAAACCGATATGAAGATCAACGATATTGCAGGCATACTCAGCTACCAGCCTTCTTATCTGATCCGTATTTTTAAAAAGAGCGAAGGAATGACGCCCGGACAATATCGTGAGAAACATGCGCAGGGATTATGCTGAAAACTATAGCCGTTTCTAATTCTTTAATGGGATTAGAGCGGTTTTTTTGACATGTCAAAAAAGTGTTATCGCCGGAAACCCGCGTCCAGCCTGAGGAAAAATGTTGTCATTGCCTGAAATGAGCTGGCTGCGTACAGTTAGGGCATCGCTGAACCAAGAGGAGCTTAAGGGGAGGAGCAAGACGCTGAAGGCATTACGAATTTGATGAATTTGATAAGGAGGTAGCGATTCATGTTAACGCAGTCGGACTTGAAATTAAACAGCGGTAGTGAAGCGAAGAAGAGCCGAATGGATATCGTATGGAAAGGCTTGGTAAGGGATAAAGTGCTGTATCTCCTTATGCTGCCAGGACTGTTATTTTTTCTTATTTTCAAATACGTTCCCATGTGGGGTGTCATTATTTCTTTTCAGGATTATTCGCCGTATTTGGGGATGTTAGGGAGCCCTTGGGTCGGCTTTGATCATTTCACACGTTTTTTTGCCAATCCTGATTTTTGGCTGCTGTTCCGCAATACGATGATGATCAGCTTGCTGAGTCTGGTGTTCTTCTTCCCTGTGCCTATTGTCATGTCACTGCTGCTGAGCGAAGTGAAGCATAGGGTATTCAAAAGAGTGGTTCAATCGATTGTGTATTTGCCTCATTTTCTTTCCTGGGTGGTGGTAGTGGGCATTACATTCCTGTTATTCTCGCAATCCTCAGGAATTGTGAACTTGGTGCTGGAATTCATAGGGTTCTCCAGAGTAGACTTCCTGTCTAATCCCAATTGGTTCTGGGGTATGCTGACCGCGCAAAATATTTGGAAGGAAACGGGCTGGGGCACCATTATATTCCTTGCGGCGATTGCAGGCGTTGATCCTCAATTGTATGAAGCCGCTAAGATTGACGGGGCCAACCGTCTAAGGCAGACCTGGCATATTACACTTCCTGCTATTCGAAGCGTCATTATTATTTTGTTAATTTTACGGATCGGGCAAATTATGGATGTCGGTTTCGAGCAAGTATTTCTGATGATGAACGGGGCGGTATCCGAGGTGTCGGATGTTTTTGAAACCTATGTATATCGAGTCGGTATACAGGGCGGTCAGCTAAGCTACAGCACTGCCGTAGGCCTGTTTAAATCATTCATTGGTCTGGTGCTGGTCATTCTGGCCAATCGGTTGGCTAAGCGGTTCGGAGAAGAAGGAGTCTATTAGTCGCCGGTAATTTGTTGAAAAGGAGAGCGGATTGTATGAAAGAAAGCAAAGGAGACCGTTTATTTAATGGGTTCAATATTTCAATCCTGATTCTGGTATGTATCGTCACGGTGTTTCCGCTGTATTATGTGTTTGCCGTTTCATTTACAAGCCCATCGGAATATTTGCAGAAGCAAGGGTTCGTGCTTTTTCCCGAGCACTGGACCATGAAATCCTATCAATACCTGCTATCTACCTCGGCTTTTAAGGATGCCTCATTGGTCAGTATATTTCTGGCTACAGTAGGCACGTTTCTGAGCTTAATGGTAACCTCGGCGATTTCTTACGGTTTATCTAGAAAGCGGTTGCAGGGGCGAAGGCTGTTCCAATTGCTCATTCTGATTACGATTTTATTCAGCCCCGGCATTATTCCGCCTTATTTATTAGTGAGAGATTTAGGCTTGATCAACAGTATCTGGTCATTGATTTTACCGGTGCTTACAAGCGGCTGGTATGTCATCTTGATGAAAAGCTTCTTTGACAGCATCCCTGTCGAGCTGGAGGAAGCGGGAATGATTGATGGCTGTAATGATGCCGGTATTTTCTTCCGTATCATTCTTCCGTTATCTTTACCGGCGTTAGCGGCTTTCGGGCTTTTCTACGCTGTGTCGTATTGGAATACATTTTTCAACGCGATTCTCTATATCAATGACAATACCAAATGGCCCCTGCAGCTGGTGCTTCGCAATATGCTGATCGAATCCTCTACATCCATGGGTGGCTCGGCAGCGATGGAGATGAGGTCAGAAGAACAGATTCCGGGACAGACTTTAAAGATGGCAGCGGTCGTAATTGCGACCTTGCCAATAATCGTTGTGTATCCGTTTCTGCAAAAGCATTTTGACAAGGGGGTGATGCTGGGATCGGTAAAAGGGTGAGCGGTGAAGGCATGAACACGGAAGTATGGCTAAGGTTTTCATTATAAAAGGGAGGTTTTCGAATTGAAAGCTAAATCAAAAGTACTTCGTATTGGAACTTATGCTGCTATATCAGGAATGATGGTGTCCATGCTGGCTGCATGCTCAGGCGGCGCTCAACAAGCAGCGCCGGGAGCTGCGGGCAAAGATGCTCCAGCCTCAAGCGGAGACACCGCTAAACAGGGTCCTCCTACCGAAATCAGCATCATTACCGAATTTCATACAACAGAACCTCCAGGTGCCAATAATCCGGTTACGAAGGAGTTCGAGAAACGGACGAATACGAAGCTGAATATTATTTGGGTATCGCCAAACAACTGGACAGAGAAGCAGAATGTGGTGCTGGCCTCAGGTGATATACCCGATCTGATGAAAGTGTCCGACATTCGCAACCCGTTGATGCAGCAAATGGTTAGACAGGGCGCATTCTGGGATTTGACGCCTTTTCTAAAGGATTATCCGAATTTGATGGAATATCCGAAAAACGTCATGGACAGCACAAAAATAAACGGCAAAAATTATTTGCTGCCATCTGTTCGTCCACTTGAGGGCAGTACGGTTATGGGCGTGCGCAAGGACTGGCTGGATAAGCTTGGGCTCAAGGTTCCTACTACAACGGATGAAATGTATGAGGTAATGAAAGCCTTCGTCAACAATGACCCTGACGGCAACGGCAAGAAGGATACGTATGGCTATAATATGCGGGATACCGGTCTGTTCTTTGAGAACGTATTTAATAAAGCAAACGGCAAGTGGAAGCTTGTTGATAACAAGCTGGTGGATACGGTGCTGGAGCCGGGGACACGGGAAATGCTCGTCTGGCTGAATAAAGTATACAAGGAAGGACTCATTCCTCAGGATTATATGGTTATGAAAACAACCCAGACCGAGGAGCTGGCAACCTCTAACCGTTCAGGCTTTACAACTGATGGGATGCCGGGCTTGTGGCGGCAGATCGAAAATCCGATGAAGATCGATCCGAAGGCTGATTACCTGGCGCTTGTTGCATTGAATGGGGTAACGACACAATCAACTGGCTTTAACGGTGCCTACCTGATACCGAAGAAGGTACCGGAAGCCAAGGTGAAGAAAATTCTCGCATTGATGGACTATGGTGCTACAGAAGAAGGCTTCTATCTGGGCATTTACGGAATTAAAGGTGTGCACTATAACGAAGTGGACGGCTTCAAGGTTAGCACGAAGCAGGCTGATACGGACAGTGTATCGATAAGCTCCTTCGGTAAAATTTTCGAACGCAATGAGAAATATTTATTTGCTACTGCAACCGGCATGACGAAGGAAGTATTCGAGCGCAACAAAAAAATTCTGGATGAGAAATCCAAAATCAGCATCCCCGATCCATCCATTGGATTGATCTCGGAGACGGAAACAAGAGTAGGTACGGAATATAAAAAGAAAATAGATGATCTGAAGGTTAAGGTCATCATGGGCAAAGAACCGATTGAAGCTTGGGATACGTTTGTTAGCGGGCTGAAGAAGGATGCAGACTACCAGAAGATTATTGCTGAGATGAACAAGGCTTTTCAAGAAAGAGGCAAGTAACTTTTGAACTACCTTTATTAAAGGGAAGGTTGTGCTGGCATGAAAGAATATGGCTATAAAGTATTAATCAATGGGCAATTATCGACTAACAAATACCGTTATCCGAATGAGAAACGCGAGGTTATTTGTTCTACAACATTAATACAGGGCCACGGTATGAATATTATCGTCGACCCCGGCTGGCGCGATGAACCGCTGCTTGACAAAATGCGAGAAGAGCAAATTTCTCCTGAGGCTATCGACCTCATTTATGTGACGCATATGCATGCCGACCATATCCGGTCCATCCGGTTGTTTCCGAACGCCAAATGGCTTGGCTATGGAAAGGAGATCGACAATTGGCGGGATAAAATTTCCGATGCGGACCGTGATATATTGGAGCAGCTTCAACCGGTAGCCGGTGAAATTTGCGAGGATATAACAATCATAGAAACTCCAGGGCATACATTGGAGCATACCTCAGTGTTGTTTCATAGTGGGGGGAAACGTATTCTGGTGGCGGCCGATGCCGTATTGGTCAAAGAATATTACGAGCATCGGGAGGTTCACGTTATTTCCGAGGACAAGGAGCTGGCTAAGCAGTCCATAGATCTGGCCAAGCAAATTGCGGACATTATTATACCGGGACATGATGAGCCGTTTGAAGCATTCTAAGAGATAATCTGTCCGCATTAAAATGAAAAGGAGCTCTTACATGACTTGGTGGAAAAAGAACAATCTGCGCTTGATCCAAAATAACCTTCGCGAAACAGACGCGAATCTTGATGTGGATAGACTGATCGGAGAGCTCCAGGAGCTCTCCGCCAACGTACTGATGATGAATGCCGGGGGAATTGTTGCCTTCTACCCAACCAAGCTGGAATATCATTACCGTGCGGCGGGCCAGCAGAAAGATATGCTGAAGGAAGCCATCGAGAAGGCGCATGCGGCCGGAATGAGGTTCATTGCCCGATTTGACTTCAGCAAAGCTCATGAGAGTATTTTCGCCAAGCGGCCCGAGTGGTTTTACCGCACGAAGGAGGGTAAGGAGGTTAATTATCACGGCATTGTCCATACGTGCATCAACGGCTACTACCAGCGTGAGTACTCGCTGCAGCTGATCGACGAAGTCATCTCCAATTATGCGGTGGACGGTATCTTCTTTAATATGTTCGGCTACCAGACCCGCGATTACAGCGGTCATCATTACGGTATTTGCTTTTGTGACAGCTGCAAGGACCGGTTTCGGGAATGGTCGGGAGGCTTGGAGCTGCCGCAAAGCGAGAGTTTAAGCGATCCGGTGTACCGCCAATATAAGGCGTTCCAGGATGCGACGACGAAAGAGATGCTGGATCGAATCCATGATTTCGTGAAGAGCAGATCTACGGATATTGCGATCTCCACATACAACGAGCACAAGGTGGATATTGTCCGTAAGGAGTCGAACACGGACCCGGTTCGTCCGCATCCGGTGTGGCTGTATTCAGCCTCCGAAAATGTAAAATCGCTGGAAGATTCATGGGACGATAAGCTGATCAGCAACTGCTGCATCAATGCGATTGACCTGATTCACCGGTTTACCGCCGTGTCCAAGCATGAGATGAATATCCGCTTGAAGGAAAGCCTGGCGAGCGGCTCAGGACTGGACTTCTGCATCATCGGCGTGTTCGAGGATTACCCGGACCGTGAGAATTTGCCGACGGTAGCGGATATATTCAAGTATCACAAGGAGCATGAGGCGTACTATGGAAGCTTCCAGAGTGCAGCTGACGTGGCATTGATCAAGCCTGGGGGACCGGCTCCGGCGAATATGAAGGAGTATCAGGGCTTGTTTAAGATGCTCAAGGAGCGGCATATCTTGTTCGATGTCATTCACGAGAACAATCTGCTGAACAAGAAGCAGGACTTGAGCCGGTATCAGGCGGTGCTCATTCCAGACATTCCCGAGCTCGGAGCAAGCGAGCTGGAAGTGCTGGAGGAGCTGTACCGCGAAGGCGTACAGCTGATCGGCACGGGCCGCTCCTTCACCACAGGCGCAGCAAATGAAGCATTCCTGCACCGCATATTCGATGTGCAGGCGGGCAGCCTGCAGGTGTACGAGCGGGAAGCGGCATATTTGCAGACAGCGGATAAAGCGCTGTTCAAGAGCTTCCCGGAGCGGGACTGGATGTTTCTGAAGGGCCCCTTCCGCGAGCTGGAATTCGGCCCGCAGGNCCCCTTCCGCGAGCTGGAATTCGGCCCGCAGGCTCGAAAGCAGCTGCCGTTTGTCGCGCCGTCAACGTTTGGTCCGCCGGAACGCGCCTCCGGGCACCGTATTTCCGAGGACTGCTTCGGCGCGTCGATCCGCGAGGATGGCTCCTGCCGAGCCGTCTATGTCCCGTGGCAGCCAGGCGAGCTGTACTATCGGTACGGCTATGCCGACCATAAGCATATCGCGCTGGATTTGCTGGACTACGCCGTAGACGGAAAATATAAGCTGACGACGAACGCACCGCAAAATGTAGAGGTGTTCTTCAACAAGCTGGATGAGCAAACGTATATTCTGCACCTGCTGAACCTGTCGGGATTTAACGGAGTCACTTATTTTGAGCCGGTGCCGGTGTATGACCTTGAAGTTACTCTTCATGATATAGGGGAATGTATACAGCTCCACAGCCTGGTTGATTCCGATATGGTGCCCTATTCAACAGCACGTAATGACGTTACAGTCGTTTGCAGCGAGTTAAAGGACTTTGCAGCTTTTGTAATTAAAGTAGAAGAGGCATTGGGTTAACTAGCCCAGAAGGAGGCTCGGCATGAAAGTAGGATTTATAGGGCTTGGCATTATGGGCAAGCCGATGGCCAAGCATATCATAAAAGCGGGTTACAGCCTGAATGTGTATAACCGAAGCCAAGCCTCTATAGAGGAACTAGCTGCGTTGGGAGCCCATTCGCAGCCGAGTCCCAAAGAGGTCGCGGAGCAGTCCGATGTGGTAATAACCATGCTTCCTGATTCACCTCAAGTGCAGGAGGTAATAACAGGCTTTAATGGTGTTGCGGATGGAATCAGCGCAGGGAAAATCGTTGTAGATATGAGTTCAATCGATCCCGGCACAGCGAGGTCCACAGCCGAGGTCATCGCCAGAAAAGGCGGTTCCATGCTGGATGCTCCGGTGAGCGGAGGGGAGATAGGAGCCATTGAGGGCAAGCTGTCGATTATGGTAGGCGGTGATGCTGCGGTGTTTCAACAAGCGCTTCCGCTTTTGCAAACTATGGGCAAGTCGGTCACTTTGGTTGGGGAGATTGGAGCGGGCAATACGGTCAAGCTCATGAATCAGATGATTGTGGCCGTAAACCTGGCTGCTGTTTCCGAGGCGTTTGCTTTCGGGAGAAAGGCCGGAATTGACTTGGAAACAGCGTATCAGGCCATAAAAGGAGGTTTGGCAGGCAGCAGAGTTATGGATACGAAGAAAGATAACATGATTAGTGGATCATTTCAGCCTGGCTTCCGTATCGATTTGCACCGCAAGGATTTGAACAATGCCCTCCGTATGGGGTATGATACGGGAGCGTCACTCCAGCTTACAGAGCTTATGGCGGAGCAATTAAATGCTCTAAGTAGGGAGGGCTTTGGCTCCGAGGATCACAGCGCTTTATACAGATGGTATGCGCGACTCGGCATTGAGACTGTGGCCGATTGACAAGCAGAGCTATACATTAAAAGCTTTTCATGTGTAATCGAAACAGGCGGAATAGATTCGAATAGACTATCGAATTGACTATAACGAAGAGGGACTGTCCCAAGGTAGCTTGTGCTGCCGAAGAGACGGTCCCTATTTATAATGAAACGAAATTGTATAACGGCTAGCTAGCTTAGTAACGATCCATAATCAACTGGGTTTTTAACGAATCCTGGGCTAGAAACCAGCCGTTGTTTTGCAGATAAGTGATAAGCTCGTCATGCTTTTGCGAAGCGGTCGTGCTGCTTGTCGTTTTGAACGAAATTTCTACTATGTATTCGGTACCGGTACCTGCTGCATTGTTAATAGGCCAAATCTCAATGTAGGTTTTAATGCCGCTCCATGTTCCGATATATCGCTTAGCCAAGATAGGGCCGAATTTGCGCGAATCATCAAGCATGTCTGTGCCCCAGCCGTTGTATAACCAATCGTCCATCTTGCCGGGAATATTATCCTTCAGCAGTTTGCGGGAATCACTGGCGGACGGAAGATCCATACCGCTGTAGCCGGATTTGCTGGCGGTTTTCGTAGTGGAGATGCTCAAAGCTTTGTTCTGATATCCCCATTCCACTTGAGCTTCATAGTTGGTGTCAGTGGAATCAAATCCTTCCAGATTAGCCAGAGTAAGAGCTGCGTCGATATTTCCGTTGGAGATCGGGTACCGCTTCTTGTACGTAAGCTCGAACTTGCTCTCTCCCTCGGTTTTACGGATACGCGGAATCCAGCCGTTGCTGTAGATGTCCTGATTGTCGGTATCCATGAATTGGATATTCATCTTGGTCACGGTTTCCGGCATTCCGAAAGCGCTGCGGACCGTGCTGGTCAGCTTGTTATCGGAACCAAGCACAGCGCTCGGCTGCATAAGCAGCTTGACCTCGTAATCAGGTACCATGTTGCTGGCAGCTTTCACCGGTGCAGGCGTGCTGAGGGATACTGCGAGCAAAGCTGTGCATACCGTGGTGGCCAATGCCCCAATCCATTTAGTTCTTTTCACCATCCATCTCATCTCCCTAAAAAAGTTGATTGGCTTACAAGTTAGACTATAAATAGCGATTGTAAGAGGAATGTCAACACGGTTTGTTCTTATTGTAAATGATTTTTCCACAAAAAGGGAATCAGACTTCGTTAAATTGGAATTGATTTTTGCAGATGCTCGACAAAGCTGTCCATTAAAGCAGAAGGGCTGCGGTCCAGATTATAAGTGTAGTAAACATATCTTTTATGCACATTTTGCGGGATTGGACGGCATTCCAGCTCTCCCCGCGCAACCTCCTTGTTCACAGCTAAACGTGAGACGAAAGAAATTCCTTCCCCCAGCATGACCACTTGTTTGATTGCCTCCAAGGAATCCATCTCCAGTTGGCCGTTCAGCTCAATACGGTTGCTTTGCTCCCATTTCATTGTCATTTGCCGAGTGCTCGATTCAGGGCTATGCAGGATAAACGGAATATTCAACAGTTGTTCAGGAGCAAGCTGCGCACAGCTTGCCAATTTGTGCAGAGGAGAGAAGACTAGCACCATTTCATCTTCACAAAAAGTTTCCGCCGATAAGGGCGGCAGCTCGAATGGCTCACAGGATACGACACCCAGATCGATGTCGTGGTTCAACAGCAGGTCTTTAATAACCGGTGCAGTCTTGACGACCAAGGTCAGGTTAATTCTTGGATACAGCTTGGTAAAGCTGCTTATAATCCGTGGCAGGATATAGGTTCCGGGTACATAGCTTGCCCCGATCTTTAGCGTCCCTCTGCCAAGCTGGTCGAATTCTTTAACGACCCGCTGGGCTTCATGCGCGAGTGAATTGATTTTGATGGAATAGTGGTACAGAGCCCGCCCGGCTTCGGTTAAATATATTTTGCCTGACCGGGTTTCGAACAGCTTAACGCCAAGCTCCTGCTCCAGACTTTTCATATGGAAGGTGACTGTAGGCTGCTTTAAGCCCAGGGCATCGGCTACGGCTGTAATCTTCTTATGCTGCTCCAGCAATTCGACAATGCGCAGCTTCGTCAGGTTCATTCTGCACTTCCTTTACCAGGTTTGTATGCCACTAGTATAGAGAAAATCTATGCGATTGAACAGATAGCATTGATTTATTTAACAAAACCTTTACGTGAAGATAATACTTCTCTGCATTTCAGCTAGTAAACTAAAGTTAGTTACACAGATGGGAAGGTAATAGCATGGATGTTGTGATTCGAGGCGTACAAAAAACGTTTGATAAGCTGCAAGCATTGCAGCCGACCGATTTGCGGATTAAGCAAGGACAGTTCACCACACTTTTGGGTCCATCGGGCTGTGGTAAGACCACATTGCTGCGGATGATTGCCGGATTGGAAACACCGGACAGCGGTGAGATGTTCGTTGGTGAAGAATGTATTTTTTCCAGTGCAAGAAGGATTGACAAGCCGGCCAGCCGCAGAAATTTTGGAATGGTGTTCCAGGATTTCGCGCTTTGGCCCCACATGACGGTTTTTGAGAATATCGCCTTTGGTTTACGCGCTTCCGGACGGACGAAACAGCTTAAAGAGCAAGTACAGGGGGCTGTTAGGACGGTACGCCTGCAAGGGCTGGAGGAGCGGTATCCTCATCAATTATCGGGTGGGCAGCAGCAGCGTGTCGCATTTGCCCGAGCCGTAATTACGAGGCCGCAGCTTGTGCTGTTCGATGAACCGCTCAGTGCACTTGATGCAATGCTGCGGGATGAGATGAGGCTGGAGCTGATCAATCTGGTAAGGGAAATAGGGCTGACTGCGCTGTATGTCACACATGATCAGATTGAAGCGATGTCTATGTCGGATGAAATTGTTGTTATGCAAAGCGGTAAAATTCTGCAAAGCGGCAAGCCGGAGCATATTTACAATAAACCGGAGCATCCTTTTGTAGCGAAATTTATCGGTAAATCCAATTGGCTGGAGAAGGACAAGCGGATGCTGCGTCCGGAGCATATTCACTGGCATACAGATGGGCTAAAGGAAGCTTACAGTGGGACCATTCACAGCGTCAGCTATCTGGGTGACCGCTATGAAATGCAGCTCGATATGGGCGATATGGGAATGTGGACAGCTTACCATCAGATTCGAATGACGGTAGGGGAGCAAATAAAGGTCTATATATCCCAGGAACACATACATCAGATTCAATAATAATGAGGAGGATTTTTCACATGAAAATGAGCAAGGGGTTCAAAAACGGAGCATTACTGATGTTAACGGCAATGGTAGGGTTTGGAGTCGCAGGCTGCGGTACAACAGAAAAGCCGGCCAATACGAATGCATCGGCGCCTAAAGCCGAACAACCCGTACAACCTGCAAAAGAAACGAAGGTTGAGGAGAAGAAGGAAGAGAAGAAGCTTAGCGGCAAGCTGGTCGTATACAGTGCAGGACCTAAAGAGCTTGCAGAGGCTATTCAAAAAGGGTATGAAACAAAAACCGGTGTGAAGATTGAAATGTTCCAGGGAACAACAGGGAAAATTCTGTCACGTATGGAAGCTGAGAAAGCGAATCCGGCTGTAGACGTAGTCGTACTTGCTTCGTTGCCTTCTACCCAGGGCCTGAAGAAAAGCGGAATGACATTAGAATACAAAGATGCGAAGAACGCGGATAAAATGGTTCCGGAATGGTCAGATAAGGAAGGTCATTTCTATGGCTACAGCGCTTCTGCACTCGGAATTGGTTATAACACGAAGCTCGTTAAAACTCCTCCCAAGGAATGGGATGATCTGACCAAGGAAGAATGGAAGGGCAAGATTAACATTCCCGATCCTGCATTGTCCGGATCTGCCCTTGATTTTGTTACCGGCTATTTGAGCATGAAGGGTGATTCCGGCTGGCAGCTGCTGGAGCAGTACAAGAAGAACGGCGTTGCGATGGCAGGAGCCAATCAAGAAGCTCTTGATCCCGTTATTACCGGGTCCAAAAGCATTATAGCAGCAGGTGTCGATTACCTGACCTATCAGGCAAAAGCTAAGGGTGAGCCGGTTGACATGCTGTATCCTGCGAGCGGAACTGTAATTAGCCCGCGTCCTGCAGCTATTATCAAGACAAGCAAAAACGTGGATAATGCCAAAGCTTATATCGATTATCTGCTATCGGACGAAGCGCAAAAGCTGGTAGCCGAAACTTACCTGCTGCCAGGCCGCAAAGACGTGAAAGCCAAAGATCGTCCGGGTATGGATCAAATTCCTCAAATGAAAATCGATTGGACTTGGATGGATACGAACGGCGATGCAGTAACCAAAAAATTTACGCAGCTCTTTAAGTAGTGGCTTCCATGCACAATATAAACAGGATTTCTTATCAAAAACTCGGGATAGCCCTTGCCTTGTTGATTCTGGCAATGCTGGTGGTCGTCCCTCTTTTTTTCATCTTTATGACCAGCGTTTACTCGGGGGAGCAGCTAGATCTGCTCGCTCCGCTCCGGGTTATTATGGAAAATGAGCTGAGTCAGGTGTTCTGGAATTCGATCTGGCTCGGTATTTGCGTTGTGCTGGGGACGACCCTTCTGGCATTGCCTTTGGCATGGATTTTCTCCAGAACGAACTGGGCAAGGCATACATGGCTGGATGTGGTGTTCATGATCCCTTTTATGACGCCGCCCTACATTGGGTCGATGGGTTGGATTTTGTTTATGCAAAAGAATGGGTATATAGAGCAGCTAATCCCTTCTTCAAGTATTGTGACGCCGATGTTTTTCAGTATGTTCGGTATGGTTGCTATTATGAGTCTTCATTTGTTTCCTTTTCTATATTTGATATTACGCAATGCTCTGGTTCAAATTGCAGGCAGCAAAGAGGAAGCGGCCAGCGTGCATGGGGGAGGCTTTCTGTACAGCTTCCGTCGGGTTGTTATGCCGCTGCTTCTGTCCAGCTATGCGATGGGAGCGCTGCTTGTCTTCGTCAAAACGATTGCCGAGTTCGGTACGCCGGCGACCTTTGGCCGCAAAATCGGTTATTATGTGCTGACCTCGGAGATTCATAAATACATCTCAAGCTGGCCGATAGATTTCGGTAAAGCGACTTCGATGGCCTCCATTTTATTAACGGCCTGTCTGATGATCTGGTATGTGCAAACATTGGTTAGCCAACGCTACACCTATTCGCTGATCAGTGGCAAGGGCTCGCGAGGGAAGCTGTATCGATTGCAAGTATGGCAGCTTGTGCTTGTATGGATATATGTGGCTGGTTTGCTGCTGTTTTCCGTCGGAGTTCCCTATTTTTCTATTATTGCGGCATCTTTATTGAAGCTTCGCGGTGTAGGGCTTGCATGGAATAACTTGACTCTGCAGTACTATGTGGATTTATTAACCTGGGGCTCCAAGAGCATGCAGGCGCTAATGAACAGCTTGAGTCTTTCCTTGGTGGCGGCAACGATTTCGGTTCTGTTAGGAACCTATTTTGCCTTGATGATCAGTCGCTCGAAGACTTGGCCTCAGCGTATAACCGACTTATTCAGCTTGCTGCCGAATACGGTTCCGGGAATTGTTATCGTCGTAGGGTTAATTCTTTTATGGAATTCGCCGTGGATGCCTATTCCACTTTACAATACTTACGGTATGGTCGTTTTGACTTATGTTGTATTTTTCTTGCCCTACACGGTACAGTATGTGAAATCGAATTTTGCCCAACTGGATGAGTCGCTGTTTCAGGCAGGCAGAGTATTCGGAGGCAGTGCGACCTACATTTTCCGCAAAATTTTACTGCCGCTGATCATCCCGGGAATGCTGGCCGGTTGGATGATGACTTTTACTATATCGGTACGAGAGCTGGTTGCTTCCTTGATGATTTTACCTCCTTCGATGGAGACATCGGCAACGTATATCTTCTCTCAATTTGAACAGGGCAAAGTTTCGCTTGGTATGGCAATGGCGGTTATATCGGTTGGCTTGACGACGCTGATGCTGCTCGGGATCAATAAGCTGAGCGCGAAGAGCAAGCTGTAGCATGGACAACAGGAATAAAGGTGGAGTGTGATAATGCAGGCAACTGTATGGGGCGGAGCTGGTGAGCATGGCCGCTCCTGCTATTTGATTGAACATCAGGGAACCCGCGTATTATTGGATTGCGGAGTAAAGAAAGAAGGGGAGGGGGAATATCCGTTAATCGATCCGCTGCTTATTAGCAAGCTTGATGCGGTATTCCTCTCTCATGCGCATGAAGATCATTCGATGGCGATCCCCATGCTGTACCAAATGGGTTATCAAGGGAAGGTATGGACGACGCGAGCAACCTCGCGGCAGCTTCCTGCGTATTTTACCGCGTGGAAGCAGTACGTCGCTTCACAGCAGGCGAAGCTGCCCTATGAGGATGAGCATATAGAAGCGATAGACTATGCTTATATCGATGAAGCCGCATCAGCCTGCGAATGGCTGGTGATTACTCCCGCGCTCCGTGTCTGCTGGGGGAGAAGCGGGCATTTGGCCGGATCGATTTGGCTGCTGCTGGATATCGAGGGCAGCGTTGTTTTCTTTTCCGGCGATTATACGACGGAGTCGAGCCTTCTGGCGGTTGATTGGCCGGAGCTGCCTTCGTTGGATCAGGGCTTGCCGGACGGCGCTGATCGTGATCGCAAGTCGGTTACTGATGTACAGGGTGGGATTCAACTGTCCATCATCGATGCAGCTTATGGTACGGACGCGGAAGCGCAGGCAGAGAAGCTGGATAAGCTCCAGCATCTCATCCAGGCCGCTCTCGCGGAAGGGGGAATGGTGCTGCTGCCTGTGCCCGTTTATGGGAGGGGACAGGAGCTGCTGTTATGGGCTAGCGAAGCGTTCCCGGACACCCGGCTTATAGTGGAAAAGGAAATTGCACAAGCTTTCGAACAGCTGCTGCAGGAGCCAGACTGGCTTCAAGAGGAGGCCGTCGGGCGCATTGCGCAATTCTTGAAGGATCCGAAGGTTGTGGTTGTGGAAACCAAAGAGCAAAGGGAGCAGGCTGCCGCAGCTGCTTCAAGCTCTCTGGTATTCACGAATGACGGCATGATGCAATCGGCGAAAAGCCAATGGTATTACGAGCATCTGAGCCAGCAGGGAAGGGGCAGTGTCATTCTGACCGGCCACTTGGCTAAGGGCAGCTTCGCAAAGCAGCTTTTGCAAGCAGCGCAGACCAAGATGCAGGAGACGGATGCCGGCTTAGGCGAAGGCAAGCGCGCCGTTGTACCTGTTCATTTTCTCCGCTTTAAGGTGCATCAGGGCGTATCTGACGTAAGGGCGATGCTGGATGCTATTAACAGCGAACAAACCTTACTGGTTCATGCAAACAAACAGATCACCGATGCCGTATGTGTTCAGCTTGAGATGAGCGGGTATAGAAATATTTATTCGTTGACTGCTGGAGATACCTTAAGTTGAAGTAAGGCGGGGCTGTCCAATTAGTGGCAGCCGCTCCGCCACTTTATCCAGAACGCTCCTTCAGCACTTTATACTGAATGCTCCTTCACCACTTTATCCTGAATATAGGGTTGTAAAAGATCCCTCAATTCCAATTTGGGCTTGAAGGATCTTTTCCACATTTATGGGATTCACTCACTAGGGTTCACCCTTTGGAGACAACCCTTTCTTACATATATAGCGTACTATGTCAATAAGCTTTAAACTGACTTTTGAGTAACTCAAACACACCTAACCTTAAAAATTTTTAAAAATTAGTTAGCAACTGACGAAGAGT
>NZ_JBHTGY010000039.1:0-218824 GCF_042676305.1 Paenibacillus sp. GCM10027630
TTTAACACCTAGATTGAGCTTTGCGAGAACACTATTGAGAAATAGGGTGTATGGATTAAAATTTGAGAGATATTGAAAGCGCTTAATTCGACAGCCTGAATTTCTGGAGCTAATTCTATTCATTTACCCTCTTGGTGAGCATATAACTGGAAAATGTACCGCTAAAATAGCTAATATTTAGAATATTGCTTATTTCCGTCGAAACTAACTGGAAGATTTCCTGTTAATTGGATCTAAAGACTTCAAAAGCTTGAATTAACAGGACGTTTTCCATCTAAACATAAAAGGGGTTATATGGCCGTCTGTTTTCATTAAAATGGTGTAGCGCCAATCACTATACTTAAATATTTACAGCACATAATAGAGCCTCCGCGTGGGGTTTGACCGACCGCCTCCATGTAACGCCATAACGCACAATCGGGATTACTTTACTTACTAGCGACTAGCAGTCACCTAGTGGGGATCAGAGCAACAAAAAGAGCCATCCGCTGATCGGATGGTTCTTTTTGTTGCTCCAATTCAATGAGTAGCTCTCATTGCGTTTGCGACATAATTCCCATAAAAAGATGAAATACTTAATAAGAACCTTATATTCCATAATGAGGAGGGAGCAAGTCTTGGGATCTCATCTGTTTCCCATCAAAGCCGCGCTGGTTACATTTCCACTAATTGCGCTGCTGCTGACCGTCCCTTTCTTAATATACAATTACCGATGTTATGGTTACGTGAATGTGTTCCGGATGATTCTCATGTATTCTTTCGTATTATTTATGATAACAGCCTACTATTTAGTCATTCTGCCTTTGCCTGAAACAAGAGATACGTGTTCGCAGCAGTTGCCTGGAACGAAGTATTATACGCTGCTTTTGTTCACATTTGTATTTGATTTTATAAAAGAGACCCACGTCGTCTGGGGGGATCCGTCCACTTATAGTAAGGCATTGCATGAAAGAGCCTTTCAGCAAGTTGTGTTTAACTTTATCCTGCTTCTGCCGCTGGGTGTCTACATACGTTATTATTTTAGAAAAAAGTGGCTGGTTGCTATTGGAGCGGGTTTTGTAGTTTCTTTGTTTTTTGAAGTTACGCAGCTTACGGGTCTATATGGCATATACAACTGCCCTTACCGGATTTTTGACGTGAATGATTTACTATTGAATACTTCCGGCGTGCTAGTCGGTTATTGGATAGCTCCCATGCTGCTATTCCTTTTTCCTCAGAAGGAAGCATTGGACCAAAAAATAGATTTGGGCATCAAGCCTGTAGGATATATTCATCGCTTGCTTGCTTTCTTGATCGACGTTTGGTTGGTTATGTGGATCGTTGTATTTATATCGCTGCCGCAATTCAGACCGGGTAAATTGGCTTTGCTTCTGGAATGTCCTCTTACGATGTTGGTTGTGGTTCTAGGCTACTTTATTGTTCTGCCATATATAACAAATGGACGCACGTTCGGATTATGGCTGCTGCAGCTTCGTATATCTGGCAGTCAACCGCAGCTGCGGTTCAAGGAGATTATCCTACGCAACGGTTCGCTGTTTTATGGATACGGTGGACTCAGCTATCTTATTGTTAGCGCGGCGATAACCGAGATGGCGATGAATCGTTATGCTGCCTATATTTTATTTCTATGCTTTGCTATAGTGCAGATTGTGTTCGTATCTCATTTTGTGTTGGTTGTTTTTCGAAGGAAACGGCACTTTTTTTATGAGAGGCTTAGTGAAACGTTTATCGTTCGAACCCTTGGCATAGATGTGTGAAATGGATAATATTAATTGATTATGAACATATAGATCTTGGAGTTAATGGATGTTTTGTATTAGTATTGCGTACGAATTAATAGGAGGAATCCACCGTGCAAAATATAACTCTAAAAGTAGCGGGGATGACATGCAGCCATTGCGCACAATCGGTTGAAGGAGCTGTTAAGCAAGTAGGGGCTTCCGCAAAAGTAGATCTTCACCGTAATTCGGTCACGGTTGCCTTTGATGAGAGTAAGCTATCACTGGAAACCATTAAAGAAGCAATCGAAGACCAAGGCTATGATGTCAAATAATATTTGAGTGAGTAAAACATATCATAAGTTAAGCTGACTTTCTTAGGAAGTCAGCTTTTTCTTGGTCGGACACTTTTAGGTGAAGGATGATGTAATATCGATCGACAGTATGCTACTATTAGGAAAACCTCGTAAGGAGACGAATCCATTGACACCTACCATCGGTTTTATTTATGCGCATCCAGATGATGAAACCTTTCTAAGTGCTTGTTTGATAAAGCAGCTTGTCCATGAAGGAGAGCAGCCGGTTCTTCTGCTAGCCACCAAAGGTGACGCGGGTAAGAAGAATGGTGATGTCTCTCGTTTGTCTAATGAGGAGCTCGCTGCATTGCGTGTTCAGGAAATGGAGGATGCTGCTCAAATATTAGGATTGACGGTTATTGAGCATTTGGGTCACCCGGACGGTAAATTGAATCAAGTGAACGAGACCCTCTTCATCGAACAAGTAGCTGAATTTATTAATAAATATCAGCTCAAGGTTATATTCAGCTTCCCGGAGGACGGCGGCAACTTTCATCCCGATCATATGGCTATTTCGAAAATGGCTACTTTAGCGGTACTCAGCGGTAAATGCCCATCTGTGCAAAAGTTATATTACTGCATCTCCAATACATTGCTTCAGCAAGGGCGTGAGCCTTCAATCAGCGTTGACACAATGCCTCAATGGGAAATAAAAGCAAAAGCATTACGGGCACACGCCTCACAAATATTGGCTATCGAACGTTACTTTGGTGATTTATCCTCATGTCCTGAGAACCGAAGATACGAATCATTTGTATTAGGGTGGGAAAGAGGAGTGCTGTGGCCGCAAAAGCGGGAATTGTCCGTGTTGGACGATTTAATCTGAAAGTAAATGCTGGGAATTCAATTGGCAAATATGATCTTCTGAATGAATGGCTATGTTAAGCCTTATAGGAATTATAAATATTTTCAGTATACTTAGTGATGGTTTCATCATAAACGGGATACTGAAATCCGAGGCTTTCTGCCACAGCTTTAGAGTATTTTCTGAATAATTTATAACAAGTTAATAGAGACTGCCACATGTTTGGGTAGCCATTCTCAGAATAAGTTAATAGCAAATCTTCCCAATCTTCATTTGGAAGGTAACGATCTATAAATTTATAGTTTTTTCCCACACTAAAGGAATAGCCTTGCTCTGATCCGATTTGCCAAGCCATCATTCTTAGCAAATTGGGTCGGGCAATCTCATTTAAGTGGTCAATAGCAAAGAGGATTTCTTTTCTCGCTAATCCTTTTACTACGTAAGTTGAAACCATCCAAAATTCATTACAACAATCATTGAATTCTCTTGCAGTTGGCTTTTTGATCCAATATTGACGGTCGTCTGCGATCACTTCGTTTTTCATTAGAGCGTCCTTATCGAGCAAGACTTCAACTAAACCGTCACAATCGGTGAAATAATCCTCTACCTCATTAATTGGAATAAGTGTCAGGTCTAATTTATTGCCATCTTCAAATAGAATTATATAGGAAAACCAATTCCCTAATTCTGACGGAAAAAGCTCCATATCCTCCGGTTTTTGCATCATAGAACGACTCCCGAAAATATGGAGCCATTGATCGTTTTCCTTGAAAGAATCCATATCTGTCACAAAATAAGAAATATCAAAATCTTGGTATGTATCAGGGATAATATTTTTGTTTGTACGTGATCCTTCCAAAGTTACCAATCGGATTCTATTATCGTTCATAGCAAAATCTACAAGCATATTCATCATTTCTTTCTCGTTTCTCAATGTGATAGTCCTCCATTCTAACCTTTGTCTTTGTGAAATTTAAAATAGGGCGGTTACAGTTGTTGTGTTTTTCATGCTCCTTGCTGTCTAAGTAACGGAACCGAGCCAAATAATGTTGCAAATACTTGTTTGCAGCACCATTAAAACGGTGAATCCAACGTTGAATATCAGTCGTGTATTTTAACAAAGTCAAATAAATAAAAGCTTGGCGGATATTCATTCCGTCAAGCTTTTTTCATGGTATGACCTTGTGGTGTTGAATGAAATTCGGTCTCAAAGACTAGGCAATGCTGGCTGAGCTTCAGCAGGCGCACCTACAGCTCGGCAGGATTGGCGTACAACCAATTGCGTATCGATGAACGATTTCATTTTAACCGTGTCCCCGTTTTCAATCATATCGAACAGCTTCGTTACAGCAAGCTCCGCTATTTTACCTTTTTCTACGTGAACGGTAGTTAATTCCGGTGTGATAATCGTCGATTCCTGAATATTATCGAAGCCGATTATGGAGATGTCCTGAGGGACACGGATTCCTAGTTCAATTAATGATTTGATAGTACTGATTGCTATATAGTCGCATTCGCAAAAGAGGGCGGTCGGAAGAGGAGTCTTCAGCGCCTTTATTTTCTGCATAAATTCATCCTGAGAGGACACTATGGTGGGAGCAACCGAGAAGAAGTGCTCGTCATCTACTGACAAGTGTTCCTCTGCCAACGCTTGCAAAAAGCCTTTCTTGCGGGAGTTGAAGTTGTACATGCGGGAATGCGACTGTACATACCCGATTTGCCGATGTCCAAGGTCGAGCAGATGACGTCCTGCTTGGTATGCACCCATTACGTTGTTCATGACGATGAAATTTGCATTGAATGTTTCCAGACATGTATCCAGGACAACCAAATTAATCTGTTTCTGGGCAATGAGCCGGATCTGCTCCTGGGTGAGATTCGTGCCTAGCAGAATAATCCCATTGGATTCATGCTCGGTTTCCATAGTATCGATGGCATCTTCAAGATTGTCGGTCTGGATTGAGGAGAAGAAGAGTGAGTAGCCGCGTGCGCGGCATTGTTCTTCAATATCATGAATTAACTCCATGAAAAACGGCTGCTTGTAATATTGCTCAAGTACGATCCCGGAATTGGTGCAAGCGACGAAACGAAGCGTTTTGGTCAGTCCATATACTTTGTCGGCTTTAATCATCGATCTTGGTAAATAACCACTTTCCTTAACAATCTTCAATATTTTAAAGCGGGTTTCCTCGCTAATACCCGGCTTGCCGCTAAGCGCCAAGGAAACAGCTGATTTAGAAACGTTGGCTAACTTCGCAATATCCTCCATCTTCATGATGCAAGTACACTCCTTTACCAAACACAAGATAAACGTACTAAACATATTTAGTTTACTATGGCCTTGTCTATTATTCAAGCGGATGTAAGCAAAATGAATGAATACACCCTAAATGACTGGAAACATGCGTCAATAGACCAGTTTTATAGGGGGATGAGATTAGTGAAAAGTAGATTAGTTTAGTTAAAATACAGTTTTTTATAAATTAATTTACTAAACTTGTTGACGTCTTCTGAATCATGATGATATGATTTAAACGAGCAATGAGCCTAAGTCTAAAGGTAATTGCATGGCGAAAACTATCGATTTTACATGAAAAAAGGGCGATTATGTTTTTCGGGGGGGGGTAATTTCGGCAGACGATGATAGCGTTTACATATTTTCATCATAATCAAAATGACAAATAAACAATTTTAGTAAACTAAATTATAGGAGGTTATTGCTATGAAAATGAACAAGAACTGGTCCTTGCTCGTTACATTTGCAACCGTAGCATCCATGTTGGCTGCTTGTACGCCTGGTGGAGGCGGATCATCACCGGCAGCAAGCACACCTGCTCCTGGCGGTGCGTCAGCGACCACTACTACACCGGCAGCAAGCAATCAGAAGGTCGAGCTTCGTATGACATGGTGGGGGTCGCAGGTGAGGCACGACGCTACCCTCAAAGTCATCGAGCTGTTCGAGAAGAAAAATCCTACTATCAAAATTAACGGAGAATACTTGGGAAGCGATGGGTACTGGGATAAATTAAATACACAAATCGCCGGAGGTAATGCTCCTGATTTAATCCAGCTAGGAAATAACTATCCGGACTATGTGGCGCGCAATGCACTTTTGGATATTAACCCTTACCTGGGCAAAGAAATTAATGTAGCTGATTTCGATAAAGCAACTGTCGAATCGGGAGCTATGGATGGGAAGTTATATGGAATTAATTTAGGCTCTAACGCATTTGGTATTGCTTATAATACAGAGCTGATTAAAAAATCGGGCTTGCAGCCTCCAACAGGCAACTGGACCTGGGATGAATTTGGCAAGTATGCTCAGGATCTTACGAAGGCATTGGGGAAAGGCTTTTATGGCGCTGTTGATGAATCGAAAGTTCCTTTGTACTTGAATTATATGGCAAGGCAAAGCAACAAGACGCTTTATAAGGATGGTAAGGTAGGGCTCGGCAAAGAAGAAATCGCCAAATGGTTTACTACCTGGGATAACTACCGCAAGCAGGGCAGCACGCCTCCCGCGGAAATTACTACCGCTTACACGGAAAATCCGGATAACTCAACCTTTGTAGAAGGAAAAACAGTAATGCATTTGATTTGGTCCAACCAAGTGAATGCTTACCAAAAAAGCATGAAGGATGAAATTAACATTGTGCTTCCACCGAACGGAGGAGCAGGTGCAGCGCAAGGTCTATGGCTGCAGCCGAGCCAATTCATGTCGGTGAATGCCAAGACCAAAAATCCGAAGGAAGCGGCTATGTTTATTAGCTTCATGGTTAACGACCCAGAAGCTACCATGATTCTGGGAAGTGAGCGCGGTGTACCAGGCTCGTCCAAGGTTCGTGAAGCGTTGAAAGCGCAAGCAACGCCTGTGGACAAGAAAGTATATGACTACATCGATCTGGCTGCTAAAAATTCACGGGTTTTGGACCGGGAAATTCCTAACGGCAAAGAATTCGAAACAACCATAGTGAACTTAAGTCAAAAAATCCTTTTTGGCAAAGAAACTGTCCCAAATGCTGCCCAAGAGCTGTTAAATGCTGCTGAGAAGGTTATCAAAAAGTAAGACGAACAGAAAGGGTTGTGCTTATGAACCGAATAGCATTGGAGAACAAGCGTACATCCAGAATGACGTTAGGCATTTACTTAGCCAAGCTTTGGAAGAAAAATGCTGTTGCTTACTTATTTCTGCTGCCTTGGTTTGTTGGTTTGCTTGCCCTGACGATCGGTCCGATGATTAATTCGTTCTATTATTCATTAACCAAGTTTGATGTTATTTCTCCTCCCAAGTATATCGGATTTGAAAACTACAAAACGATGTTCACTGGAGATCCAAGATTTTTTGCTTCATTAAAAGTGACCATTATCTATGTTTTTACCTCGGTGCCTTTGAAGCTGACGGCCGCATTAATGATTGCTACGCTCATGAATCGGGGATTGCGAGGGGTAAGCCTTTACAGGACGCTGTATTATTTGCCAACTCTTCTTGGTGGAAGTGTGGCAATTGCAGTACTGTGGCGCAAAATTTTCGGAGGCTCCGGTGTTGTAAATCAGTTTCTGCTTAATTTCGGCATACATGCTCCGGACTGGGTTGCTAATCCCGACTATGCCTTATATTCCATTGTGGCGCTGTCCGTATGGCAGTTTGGCTCGTCTATGATCATTTTTTTGGCAGGGCTTAAACAAATTCCGCAAGATTATTACGAGGCATCTCAAGTGGACGGTGCCAGCAAAATCAAGCAATTTTTCCATATCACCATTCCGCTGCTAACGCCTGTTATTTTCTTTAATTTAGTTATTCAATTGATAGGCGCTTTCCAGGCCTTTACTCAATCCTTCATTATAAGCGGAGGTACAGGAGGTCCTATGGATTCGACCCTGTTCTACACCTTGTACCTGTACATGAAAGGCTTCTCATTCTATGAGATGGGCTATGCATCGGCAATGGCTTGGGTACTGTTAGTTATTATAGGCATATTTACGGCCATCATTTTCGGTTCATCCAGATATTGGGTACATTATGCGGACGGGGGGAAGTAAGATGGCGCAGGCAAAAGGAGTCAATCGGCTGCTGCTTCATGTCTTGATCCTTGGAGTCGGGATGTTCATGTTGTACCCTATTATGTGGCTGGTTTCCAGCTCCTTCAAACCATCGAATCTGATATTCAGCGATTTGAGCCTTTGGCCCAAGGAAGTGACATTGGATAACTATTTGAAAGGCTGGTCGGGTATTGCACGAGTCAAGTTCTCAACCTTTTTCACGAATTCCTTTATCGTCTCTGCATTTTGTGTTGCTGGAAATTTGTTGTCCTGCTCAATGGCTGCCTACTCGTTCGGCCGGTTGGATTTTTCCTGGAAAAAGGTTTGGTTTGCTCTGATGCTGGTAACGATCATGCTGCCTCATCATGTCACGATCATACCTCAGTACATTTTATTTAAACAACTGAATTGGATTGATACGTATTATCCGTTGACTATTCCAAAGTGGCTTGCTACAGACGCGTTTTTCATTTTTCTAATGGTTCAATTTATTCGGGGATTGCCTAAAGAGCTGGATGAATCGGCAACTATTGACGGCTGCGGTAAAGCGCAGATTTACTGGCGGATTATTTTGCCGCTGGCGGTTCCGGCCCTCATTACGACGGCTATCTTCACCTTTATATGGACTTGGGATGACTTCTTCAGTCAACTGCTTTATATCAATACTGCCAAGCTTTATACGATTCCACTCGGGTTGAGGTTATTTATGGATTCATCGGGTGACTCGGCATGGGGCGTTATGTTTGCCATGTCTGTCCTGTCTTTAATACCAAGCTTAGTTATTTTCTTCAGCTGTCAGAAATATTTTGTCGAAGGAATTTCGACCTCAGGAATAAAAGGATAAATATAGATAAGGAGTGATTTTCAATGAGGGAAGCCATACAGAATGTTAATGAAGTAGAGCGTTGGGGATTATTTGAGCTTTCATTAAGAGGATCGGTTGAAGGGAATCCGTTCCAGGACGTTCAATTGGCAGCACAGTTTCAGCATAAACACCGGATCGTAAAAGTGGAAGGCTTCTATGACGGAAATGATATGTATAAGATTCGATTCATGCCTGATACCGAAGGAGTATGGACCTACTCAGTTAGCAGCAGCTCTGCTGAGCTTGATGGCGCGGCAGGAAGCTTCTCCTGTAAACCTGCTTCTTCCGGGAATCACGGTCCGGTGCGGATTAGGGATGCTTCCCACTTCGTATATGAGGATGGGACGGCCTACCGGCCTTTCGGCACTACCTGCTATGCATGGACTCATCAGGACGAGGAGTTGCAGCAGCAAACGTTGCAATCCTTAAGCGCCTCGCCATTTAACAAAATCCGGATGTGTGTATTTCCGAAAAATTACAGCTTCAATCTGAATGAGCCGGATTGTTTTCCGTTTGCTGGTTCTAGCGCCGAAGGTTTCGATTGGACTCGCTTTAACCCCGATTACTTTGCCAACCTGGAGCAAAAAATTACGGAGCTGCAGCAGCTAGGGATCGAAGCGGATTTAATTCTTTTTCATCCTTACGATAAAGGCCGTTGGGGATTTGACCGTATGGATGCGGAGACGGATGCATATTATTTGCGGTATATCATAGCCCGACTTGGAGCCTTCCGTAATATTTGGTGGTCCTTGGCGAATGAATTTGATTTTATGACGGAGAAAACAATGGATGACTGGGATCGTTCTTTCCGCATTGTACAGGAAAGTGACCCTTACCAGCACCTGAGATCGATACATAATGGTACGAAAATGTATGATCCCACAACGCTGATCGTCTACGATCACACCAAACCATGGGTAACGCATGTGAGCATGCAGTATTGGGAGCTAACCCCGACGAATACATGGCGCAAGTTATACGGCAAACCTGTTGTGGTTGATGAATGCTGCTATGAGGGCAATTTGCCGCAGCGCTGGGGGAATATTACCGGAGAGGATATGACGGCACGTTTCTGGGACGGATTTACCCGTGGCGGGTATGTCGGGCATGGAGAAACCTTTTTGCATCCAGATGAGGTGGTCTGGTGGTCCAAGGGTGGGCTGTTGTATGGGGAGAGCCCTGCACGAATTGCCTTTCTGCAGGAAATTCTTAATGAAGCTCCGGATTGTACGGAGCCGATTGACAGGCTGCGGGATGCACCGACTATTGGAGTTGAGGGAGAGTATTACCTCCAGTATTTTGGTATCCATCGTCCAGCTTACCGCGAACTCCCGCTGCCGGAAAATCGCAGCTTTCAGATTGATGTAATCGATACTTGGCGTATGACGGTCACTTCGCTGGAAGGAACCTTTAGCGGTATGACACGCATTGATATGCCGGGAACGCCTTATATTGCAATTAGAGCACGTGCAACAGAACAAGGGGAGGTTTGAAGCGATGGGAAAGCTAAAGCTCGGCTATGCGCCGACTAGACGATTTGTTTTCAGTGCAGAGGATGCATTTAAGTATAAGGTGCTAATTCGTGAAAAAATGGATAGCTTTGGGCTCGACATTGATATCGTTGATTTGGAAGGCTTGAACAAGGAGGGGCTGCTCTACGACGATTTGTATAATGCAGAAGAAATTGTCAAGCATTTTGCGCATCATGAGGTGGATGCCGTATTCTTCCCTCACTGTAATTTTGGAACGGAGGACATGGTCGGCCGTGTCGCCAAAGCGTTAGGAAAGCCGGTTCTTCTCTGGGGACCGCGAGATGAAGCGCCTCTGGAAGATGGCACGCGCTTGCGCGATACGCAGTGTGGATTGTTCGCTACCGGCAAGGTGCTCCGCCGTTTTAATGTGCCTTTTACTTATATCACAAACAGCCGCGTTGATGATCCCGTGTTTGAACGAGGCTTCCGTAACTTTGTAGCGGCTGCCAATGTAGTGAAGGAATTCCGCCGACTGCGCATTTTACAAATTGCTCCAAGACCCGCTTCTTTTTGGACCATGATGTGTAATGAAGGGGAACTTTTGGAAAAGTTCGGTATCGAAATTTACCCGATTACGTTGGAAGATATCAAGACGGCTGCGAAAAAGGTTGGTGCCAAAGGCGGACCTGAATTTGATGAAGCTGTTAACTATATAAAGGAGCATCTGGATTACTCGGAGGTTGGGGAAGAAGCCGTTAACAAAATTGCGGCGCTCAAAGTTGCGATGAAGCAATATGCCGAGAAAACGGCAAGTACTGCCATTGCCATTCAATGCTGGTCTTCGCTGCAGGATGCGATGGGCATCATGCCATGTTTAGCTAACGCGATTCTGACGGATGAGCAGATTCCGGTTACCTGCGAAACGGATATTCATGGTGCTATCACCTCTATCATGGTGCAAGCTGCGTCACTGAATACGAAGCCGACTTTCTTCGCTGATTTGACAATTCGTCATCCGGAAAATCCGAACGGCGAGCTGCTGTTCCATTGCGGGAATTTCCCGGTTTCATTAAGCGTAGAAGAAAAGCCTCAGCTGCGTAAGCATTTCCTGTTCGACGATCATTCACCAGGGACTCATGAAGGTGAGATACGCGGTGGGGAGATGACACTTGCCCGCTTTGACGGGGATCACGGGGAATATTCGATTTTTCTAGGCCGTGCCAAAGGCATCCAGGGACCTTATACAAGAGGCTCCTATGTTTGGGTTGAAGTTAATGATTGGCCATTATGGGAGGAAAAGCTGGTTAAAGGCCCTTATGTGCATCATTCCGTTGGTATTCATCAGGATGTCATTCCAGCCCTATATGAAGCCTGTACTTACATTCCAGGGCTTAAACCCGATCCTGTAGACCCGACGGAAAGTGAAATTCAAGCATGGCTAAGGGGGAAGGATTGGCAACGTTAAAACATTCTAGAGAGAAGCTCTGACAATAGAGCATTTAGATTAGGAGGAACCAGAGATGAACACTCATGCGAATGAGCTTAAACGTAAGGCTGCACAAATCAGAATGGACTTATTGCAAATGATACATCATGCGAAGACCGGCCATACAGGCTCTTCACTAAGCAATACCGACATACTGACCACTTTGTACTACGATGTAATGAAGCTGGATGTGAACAATCCCAAGTGGGTGGAACGAGATCGCTTTATTGCGAGTAAAGGTCATGCGGTGGAATCGCTATATTGCATACTGGCGGACAAAGGCTTCTTTCCGAAGGAAGAGCTGCAAACGTTCAGCCAATTTGGTTCGCGTTTAATCGGGCATCCGAATAACAAAATCCCTGGTGTCGAGATGAATACAGGTGCGCTTGGTCATGGTCTTTCTGTGGCTGTAGGCATGGGGCTTGCCGGGAAGATGGACGGTAAAAGCTATCGTGTATTCACATTAATGGGTGACGGAGAGCAAGCAGAGGGATCGATATGGGAAGCGGCGATGGCCGCCTCCCATTATAAGCTGGACAATGTTGTTGGTATCATTGACCGTAATAAGCTGCAAATTAGCGGCAGCACCGAAGATGTGATGGGGCTGGAGCCCTTGGAAGATAAATGGAGCAGCTTCGGTTGGCATGTTGTTCCTGTGAACGGTAACGATGTTGTTGAATTATCCGCTGCACTTCATTCAGCACCCGAAGTGTCCGGCAAGCCGACCTTGCTGATGGCCTATACAACAAAAGGAAAAGGTGTTTCCTTCGCAGAGAATGTTCCGCACTGGCACCATCATGTACCTAGTGACGCAGAGTTGGCTCAGGCTATTGAGGAATTATCGAAGGAAGCGCAGGTGATCATTCATGAATAAAATCGCCAACCGTCAAGTTCTTTGCGATACGTTGTTGGATTTAGCCAAAGAAGACAGCAGCATCCTGGTGCTGGCCAGTGATTCGAGAGGCTCGGCATCGATGCTGCCGTTTGTTAAGGAGCTACCGGAGCAATTCGTTGAAACAGGTATTGCTGAACAGAATATCGTTGGTATTGCAGCAGGCTTGGCTTCTTGCGGGAAAAAACCGTGGGTTACTTCACCGGCTTGCTTTCTAAGCATGCGTGCCATAGAGCAGGTTAAAGTAGATGTGGCTTATTCGGCCACTAATGTGAAACTTGTTGGCATCAGCGGAGGTGTAAGCTATGGTGCATTAGGAATGTCTCATCATTCCTTGCAGGACATAGCCGTTACTAGAGCAATCCCCGGCTTAACGGTTATATTGCCGGCAGACCGGCATGAGACGAAACGGATGACGGAAGCTCTGGTTGGGCATGAAGGTGGCGTCTATGTGCGAATCGGTCGAAATCCGGTCAGAGATGTATACCCGTCTGACGATTATCCGTTCGAAATTGGAAAAGCGGTCACTCTACGCGAGGGAACTGACCTTACGATTATAGCCGCAGGTGAAACGGTCCGAGTTGCACTGGATACAGCAGATGCATTGGAGCAGGATGGAATTCACTGCAGAGTGCTCAACATGCACACGATCAAGCCGTTGGACAATGAAGCGATTATTCGTGCTGCTGTTGAAACGGGCCATATCATTACTGTGGAGGAACACAGTATCCATGGGGGGCTTGGAGCCGCCGTAGCTGAGGTCATTATCCAAAGTCATCCGGTTCCGATGCGTATCGTTGGGATTCCGGATGAACCGGCCATCACTGGAAATTCAAGTGAAGTTTTTAATCATTATGGATTAAATGTAGAAAATATCCGCTCCATTGCTAATACCATGACAAGGTCATCGTGAGGAGCAGTCAATATGGAAACCAGTTATATTTTGGCAGTGGACCAGAGTACTTCCGGAACAAAAGCATTATTGATCGACAAGCTAGGTCAAATTAAGGGCCGCTACTCCATTGAACATCCACAAATATATCCGAAACCGGGATGGGTGGAGCATGATCCATTAGTCATCTACCGTAATGTAGTCCAAGCGATTCAACAGGTGCTTCGGACTACTGATACATCCCCTGGGCAAGTTGCGGTCATTACAATAACGAATCAAAGGGAAACGGCGGTTGTCTGGGACAAAGAGACCGGGCAGCCGGTATACAACGCCATTGTTTGGCAATGCCGCAGAACCGCGGAGCAATGTGCGGACTTGAAGGCCAAGGGATATGAATCCATAGTGAAGGATAAAACGGGACTCGTGCTGGACCCGTATTTCTCTGCGAGTAAGATTCGCTGGATTCTTGAACATATGGAGAGCGATACCGTGAACAATGGCGGACAAAATCAACTGCTGGCAGGCACAATAGATAGCTGGTTGATCTGGAAGCTGACTGGTGGTGCGGTGCACGCTACCGACTATACGAATGCAAGCCGGACTTCACTGTTTAACATTCACACCTTACAGTGGGATTCGGAATTAATCGAGATGTTCGGAGTTGATCGTGTAACCTTGCCGGAAGTTAAATCGAGTAATGACTTATTTGGCTATACTAATGAGCCGGCTTTGTTTTCGGAGCAAATTCCGATCTCAGGGGTTATTGGAGATTCCCAAGCGGCGTTGTTCGGACAGTTATGCCATCGGCCAGGTATGGCTAAAGCAACTTATGGCACCGGTACCTCCGTAATGATGAACATTGGCAGCAAGGCAGCGAAACCGGCTAATGGTTTAGTTACTGCAATTGCATGGGGGATTGACGGCAAAGTCGATTATGCGCTTGAAGGAATTATCCACTGTACAGGAGATTGTTTAAAATGGGTCCGGGATCAATTGGGGTTATTTAACGATTACTCTGAGGCGGAAGCACAAGCTAATGCTCTTCCCGATAACGAGGGCGTTTACTTGATTCCTGCATTTGTTGGTTTAGGAGCTCCTTACTGGGAGCCTAATGCCAAAGCGGCGGTTATTGGTTTGAGCCGAAGCAGCGATAAAAGGCATATTATCCGTGCGGCGTTGGAAAGTATAGCCTATCAAGTACGGGATACAGCGGAACTGATGGTATCCGAATCGGGTATTCGTATTCAAGGACTGCGGGTAGATGGAGGAGCCACTGAAAATCGGTTTCTAATGCAATTTCAAGCGGATATGCTGCAAATAGATGTAGTTAAACCTTCAATTTCAGAGTTATCTGCTGTTGGCTCGGCTTTTCTGGGAGGACTCTGTATTGGAACGTGGAATAACATAGAAGAACTATACGAACTGTTCTCATCTGAGATGGTTTACAGCCATCGGGCGGATGCCAATAGAATTGACGAGTATTACGAGGGATGGAAAAAAGCAGTCCATTCTATCATTTCCTGATTCAATTATTAAATGACTGGATTGGAATTAATAAAAGAAGGTGAAGGCTTCTATGAATAATCTGCATGAGGTTGAGCGATGGGGGACTTTCGAACTTGCTTTGACTTGTACGCATAAAGAAGGAGTTGCTATCGAGAATTATCCACTGGGAAATGCTCTGTTTAGAAAAGGAAGCCGCAAGATAGCAGCTGGATTCTTCCGAGATATCAACGGTATAACACGAGTACGCTTTATGCCTGATGAAGAGGGTGAATGGCATTACGAATTATATGGCGGCTTCATCGACACTATTACGGGCCAATCCAATGGTCGAATTCATTGCACCGCACCTGGCCCTAATAACCATGGACCTGTAGGCGTTGGCGGAAGCAAGCAGGATTTCTGTTATGCTGACGGCACAGCCTTTTTTCCATTTGGTACAGCCTGTTTGCAAGGCTATGCGGGGGATCAAGCTGAGCAAACTTTGTCTGCACTTGCTGGTTCCCCCTTTAACAAGGTCCGATTTTCTATGAGTTCAAGAGGTAATTCAACAGACTTTGCTTCTCTTGAACAAATGATTCTCAAGCTTATGAAGCTTGGTATAGAGGTCGACTTGCTGCTAAACCTTGGGAATGGGGAGTTCGATGAGGCGTTCTCCAATCTCTTCAGCCAAACCATTGCCCGCTTGGCGGCTTACCGCAATGTGTGGTGGTCTTTGCCCACTGAAGGAGACTGTTATAGATTTAACAAGGATGAAGTGCTGCGGCTTGTCCAGCAAAATGATCCATATGGCCATCTACTGACGGTGCATAGCTCGGATCCGTTATTCAATTTTGGACATAAAGCTATCACACATGTGAGCCTGCAGTGCAGTGATCCAAGTCAATTGGCTTATTTTGCGGGACTTCATCATAAACCGATTATTGTTGAAGAATGCGGCTGTGAAGGCGATTGGCCGACCCTGTGGGGAAGCTTGCCAGGTGAAGAGGTGGTCAATCGTATGTGGGCAAGCGCGTGCAGAAAAGGATTTGCAAGTTATGGTGAAATGTATATGCGAGATGGAGAGGGAACATGGCAGACGCATGGAGGCGCTTTAATTGGGTCTACTGTTCCAAGGATTGCATTTCTAAGAAGTATTCTGGAGGATGCACCGGCGGGCTTGCGTTTCATGCCTGAATACTATGATGCGGCAACGATCGGACTTGATGGTGAGTATTATCTTCAATTTTATGGGATCCACCGTTTTCCATCGAAGCAGCTTTTGCTGCCTGACGGAAGTTATGAAATTGATATTATAGATACATGGAACATGACAATAAACACGCTGCCTGGAACTTATAAAGGAGATGTTATCGTCATTCTGCCGTCTCTCATGTATCACGCTTTGCGGGTACGCCGGCTGGATAAGCAGCCATTTTCACAGGAACGGACTTCTAATATTCCATACTTGATCAGAAGTGCCGAAGCAGATGACAATTTTATAAGAAAAGCAGAAAAGCCCGGGGGCAGGAATGGAGGGGAAGCACAATGAGAGATAATGCTGCTTACGCCTCTCCGTATACTGTGGAGCTATGGGGCCGGTTTGAAAGAAGCTTTGAAGGTCCAAAGTCCGGTAATCCTTATGAGGACGTTACGTTTGGAGCTAAGTTCCGTTACCATAACAGGATAGTGGAGGCTGAAGGTTTTTATGATGGGAATGGAATTTATAAGATCCGCTTTATGCCTGATGTAGAGGGACACTGGTCCTACGTAACTTCTAGTAATTGTAAGGAGCTTGATGCTCTAGAAGGGGAATTTGAGGTTATTAGCCCAGCATCCGGGAATCATGGGCCTGTGCATGTCAAGGATAAATATCGGTTTAGATATGCGGATGGTACTGCTTATTTACCTTTCGGTACAACGTTATACCATTGGATACATCATGGAGACGAGGCAGAGGAACAGCTTACACTTGCTATGCTGGCTGCTTCTTCCTTCAATAAAGTTCGCATGTGTATTTTACCGACAGGAGATATGGATCCTTCCATGCTGGCTTTTGCAGGCAGCAGAGCGGAAGGAGTGGATCTACATCGATTTAATCCTGATTTCTTCGCGCATCTTGAGAGGCGGATTGATGATTTACAGAAGTTAGGTATTGAGGCTGATATCATTTTGTTTCATCCTTACGATCAAAATGTGTGGGGCTTCGAAAAACTCGAGCCTGAGGTGGAGGATGCCTATCTAAGATATACTGTGGCGAGACTCGCTTCCTTTAGAAACGTTTGGTGGTCGATTTCAAATGAGTACGATTTCAATATTTATAAATCAACCGAGGATTGGGACCGATTATGCCAAATTGTTCAGGAGTATGATCCGTACGGTCATTTATTATCTATACATAATGGAACCAAGATGTACGATTACAGTCGAACGTCCATGTATGATTATTCCAAGCCTTGGATCACCCATCAAAGTATTCAGCATTGGGAGCCTGCTCTAACATCAAGCTGGTTGAACAAGTGTAATAAACCGGTTGTTATCGATGAATGCTGCTACGAAGGAAACGCGGCTCGAAGATGGGGCAACATTTCTGGGGAGGAAATGTTGCGTCGATTCTGGGAATGCATGGTAAGGGGCGGCTATGCTGCTCACGGAGAAGTGTTTGAAGATCGCAGCTCCTGGATATCTCGCGGTGGTAATCTGGTTGGCGAAAGTCCGCAGCGGATTTCTTTTCTAAGGAGCCTCATGGAGCAAGGGCAGGCTGACTTGTGGAAGGATGAAGCTGACCGAAGCTGTTATTGGTTATATTTTGGCATAAGCCGTCCTGCATTCTGGGAATTGGATTTATCGAATGAACGAGATTATAACGTGGATCTTATAGATACATGGGAAATGACTGTTGAACGGCTGCCTGGAACATACAGGGGATCTTGCAAAGTTCTTTTGAACAGTAAATCGTATGTAGCGCTTCGAATTACTACAGCCGAGCTATAGCATCGGGTGAAACATGTGGAGCAAATAAAAGTGCACAAGGAGGATGAGTCATGGGTATTGTTATAAAAAGGCTGCGTGTTGAATCCTTGGATCAACCTTTAGGGCTAGAAACTAAACAGCCCCGATTTAGCTGGTTGCTGGATTCTGAAGAACAGGCGCAACAGCAAAGTGCTTATCGAATTCTAGTAGCATCGAATGCGGATCTGCTTCAGCAGGATATAGGTGATTGTTGGGATAGCGGAGAGGTTGTTTCTGATCGTTCCGTACAGGTTTCCTATCTTGGAAGTCTTCTGCAATCAGGACTACGTTATTATTGGAAAGTCCAAGTATGGGATGCCAAGGGAGCAGCTTCCGAATGGAGCTCTATTGGATATTGGACCATGGGCATCCTAGATCCCAATGAATGGAAAGGTGAATGGATAGGACAGGAGCTGGACCCCGCAATCGAATTTCCACCCGGCTTGTATCTGCGAAAGGAGTTTGTGATCGATCGGCCAGTTAGACAAGCCACTCTATATGCTACAGCATTAGGCGTCTATGAGCTGCATTTGAACGGTAGCCGGGTAGGTGATGAATATTTTGCTCCGGGCTGGACTGATTATGCTATAAGGACTCAGTATCAAACGTATGATATTACTGCTTCTCTACAAGCAGGAGGGAATGCGTTCGGAGCCATTCTAGGCACTGGATGGTATGCAGGGCAAGTAGGGATGATGGGTAGAGAAATATATGGAACAAGTCCCGCCTTGCTCTTGCAGCTGGACATTCAGTTTGAGGATGGCACCAATAGCCTCTTAATTACTGATGAGACATGGGCCATGAATACCGGTCCTATTCAATATTCGGATATGTTAAAAGGCGAAGCTTATGACGCTCGTAAAGAATTGCCGGATTGGGATCGAACAGGTTTTGATGATAGCGACTGGAAAAAAGTGAATCGATTCGAGCCGTACACAGGTAAGCTTGTTTCTCAGATCGATCCTCCTGTAAGGATAACTGAATCGATTAATCCAGTAAAAATGTGGCTTACGAAACAAGGGACTCATTTATTCGATATGGGGCAAAATATGGTCGGCTGGGTAAAGCTGCAGGTACAGGGGCAGTTGGGTACGCATATAACGGTTAGGCATGCGGAGATGCTTCAGGATGAAGATACGCTTTATATTGAAAACCTGCGCAGAGCAGACCAAAAGGAAATATATATATTAAAGGGCGAAGGATTAGAAACATTCGAGCCGCATTTCACATTTCATGGCTTTCGTTATGTAGAAATAGAGGGCGTAGCTGCTGGAGAATTAACTCTTGAAAGCATTATTGGGAGAGTTGTGCATTCAGACACGCCTGGCACAGGATCGCTGGAAACTTCAGATGATATGGTTAATCGTCTTATAAGCAATATTCGCTGGGGTCAACGCGGAAATTATTTGAGTGTTCCTACGGATTGTCCACAGCGGGATGAGCGGCTCGGATGGACCGGAGATGCTCAAATATTTATTCGCACGGCCTCGTATAATATGGATGTATCGCGCTTTTTTGCCAAATTCATGGAAGACATGACGGACGGCCAAACGCCGGATGGCGCGTTTCCTGATGTAGCACCTGATGCTGGGTGGTTCGAATTTAAACAAGAAGTCGTCAAATGGTTCGCACCTGATAATGCAGGTTGGGGCGATGCAGGAGTTATCATCCCTTGGACACTGTATTTGATGTATGAGGATAGAACCATACTTGAAACCAACTATGATGCTATGAAGCGTTGGGTGGAATATTTAAAAACCAATAGCACGGACAGGATTCGGCCCGACTATGCCAACTATGGAGATTGGTTGTCCATAAACGCAGATACACCGAAAGACGTGCTAGCCACGGCATATTTCGCTTATAGCACCGCCTTATTCGTCCGAATTGCTCGTGTTCTGGGATACACGGACGATGTAAGCGAATATAGTGCATTGTTCGAAGAAATCCGCACAGCCTTTGTCCATACTTATATGGATAAGAATGGTATCATCCAAGGGGATACTCAAACTGTATATGTGTTAGCTCTATATTTCGGGCTATTGTCTGAAGAGCAGAAGCCGCTTGCTGTTAAACGTCTCGAAGAGCTTATTAGGGAGAATGGAAATCATCTGTCTACCGGATTCTTGGGAGTAGGGTATTTGCTTCCAGTGCTGACGGAGAATGGGCTGGACGAGCTGGCATACTCACTTCTGCATCAAGATACGTTCCCTTCATGGCTGTACTCAGTCAAGCAAGGCGCGACTACAATCTGGGAGAGATGGGATGGTTGGACGGAGGAGGCTGGATTTCAAAACCCGGGCATGAATTCATTCAATCATTATTCGCTTGGATCGGTCGGGGAATGGATGTATCGATATATGGCAGGTATAGATGTCGATACTGAGCAGCCGGGATTCAAGCATATAGTCATTCATCCCCGTCCCGGAGGAAAGCTAACTTATGTCAAGGCAACTGTGGAGAGCAGCTATGGCGCTATTTCTTCCTCGTGGCAGCTTAATGGCGAACGCTTCTCGCTGCAGGTATCTATTCCTGTGAATACAACAGCAACAATTTACCTTGACGGAACAAATGTTCTTATACCGGACGGTGCCGTAGAAATCGGTCTGGAAAATGGTAAACATAAATATCGGATTGGATCCGGAAATTATGAATTTATTAGTCAAATTGAAGGAGCCGTTAAGGCGACGCAGCTTACTTAAAAGCTTTGATTCCTAATGCCTAATGCTATAACACTGCTAGTTCTTTCAACGGAAATGGTGGTGACAACAACAAAAAGCCGTTCTATTGTTAATTATGGCAATAGGGCGGTTTTGTTGTTTAAATACAGTCCCGCAAGCAGGTATATAGATTGATTTCCTAATAAATTATGCGCTTTGCAGAATTTTGGCTTCCAAATTTTCTCTGATCATTCTGATTCTTTGTTTAACATAGAAATCATAGGCTGCTCCTTTAAGATCATGTAGGGGAACTTGTAGCTCGGTGTGGTTATCAATGACAATCATCGACCCGTTATCAAAGCATTTAAAGGTTAAATCTAGCCAGTAATTGTCAGCTGTATCAAGAATTTTCTCAATTTGACTGTCAGTAATGAACTCGCTGTTCGTTACCATTAAATTTTTATAATAATCGCGTTCAATAAATCTTACATTCTTCACCTTCATCGTCTACACCCCTCTCAAAATAGGAACATTTGTTCTATGAATCTATTATACCAAACATTTGTTCGTAGTCAAGCGTTTGGCTGAATATTCTATCAATTCAAATTATTATTTGAAATTATGGACTCGTTTTGCATTCGATCAAAATACTAAGCAAGCCACTGATCTTCTTAAAAGAAGTCACTGGCTTTATTGATATAAACTTGTTATTCTGGATAAGACAATTTCTGGCAAGCAAATGCCATTACATGAATTGGAGGTATATCAGATGAAAGAGGTCTCACTTGGATTGGAAAAAGACTGGACTGACCTGCCCAGAGAGATTCATTTTGAACAAAAACTCTATTATTTGCTGAAGGATGGGAATACCTATCATCTGGTATCCCGGGTTTGCCCACATTCAGGGGGCTTAATTGAATTTGAAGATGGAGAATTGGTCTGCTTCGTGCATGGCTGGTCCTTTGACAAACATACAGGTGCCTGTATAAATATACCTGGCAAGCAATTGGCAGAGCATTCGGTTATTGCCAGGAACGGGGAATTAATTGTTCAGATATATAATTGATTGTTTACTCAAATGAATCGGTTGGAGGAAGTTGCATGAGCAGTAAGTCAGCAGTAGAGAGCAGCCTGCATATAAAGGCGGGGCAAAGCTTGTCTAAAGGTTTAATATTATTAATGGCAATTGCATGCGGTATGACAGTAGCAAATCTATATTATAATCAACCGCTTCTAGCGGATATAGGGCGAAGCTTTCATGTGAGCGATAATCAAATCGGAATCATTTCTATGTTAACTCAGATCGGATATGCAGTAGGTTTATTCCTATTTGTCCCTTTAGGCGATATGCGGGAAAGGAGACAGCTGCTATGCCTGCTGCTCATTGCCGTTTCCCTTTCGCTTGTCGGGATCGCCACGGCACAATCATTAATTTGGATTAGTATAGCAAGTCTGCTGGTTGGAGTTACAACGGTTATCCCGCAGATGATGGTTCCGCTTGCCGCCCAGCTTGCCGCTCCATCTGAAAGAGGCAAAGTAATAGGTACGGTTATGAGTGGTTTATTGATCGGCATCCTGTTGGCCAGAACGGTTTCCGGAATCGTCGGCGGAGCTTTAGGATGGCGTACGATGTTTGGAATAGCTGCAGTAATGATGCTTCTACTTGCGGTTATACTAAGATTATATTTGCCTAAAAGCTATCCGGAATCCAAAATAACATACCGTCAGTTAATGCTCTCGATCGGACAGTTAATTATCAAGCACCGCACTCTTCGAGAAGCCTCTCTAATTGCTGCAATGCTGTTCGGCAGCTTCAGTGTCTTTTGGACCACGCTTGTTTTTTACATAGAAGGTGCTCCATACAATTATGGCAGTGAAATTGCCGGCTTGTTCGGGCTGGTAGGGGTGGCCGGTGCTCTCGCAGCTCCTCTTGCAGGACGTTTGTCAGACCGTTATAACACCAAATACATTGTAGGCTTCGCTATTCTTATTACTTTACTCTCTTTTGTATTCTTTTGGCAGTTCGGCGACCACTTATGGGGTCTTGTTATCGGTGTAATTTTACTGGATTTGGGAGTTCAGGGGGGGCAAATCGCCAACCAATCGCGCATATACAGCTTAGCTCCGGAGGCCCGCGGCAGGCTGAATACCGTTTATATGGTATCTACTTTTTTGTTTGGTTCAGTAGGGTCTGCACTGGGAAGCTATGCATGGAGCTTGTGGCGTTGGAATGGTGTGAGCGCTGTGGGCGGCTGTATGGTCCTAATAGCTTTTGCTGTTTGGGGATGGCATCGAATGAAGGAGCGCCAGGGCTAGAGCCCTTTTAATGTATGAAATGCGGGTGGAAACTACCTAGTGATCCTCTTTCTGTTATAATATTTATATAAGTTGGACTTGATGCAGCTGTACATAGAGAAGGTGGTGCTTGATTTGGAAAAGGTGCTTCAGGATCAATGTGATGAGACATGTGAAGGTACTGTTAATGTTGTTACGCTAAAGCAAAATTTAATACCCGAAACAACAGCGGTAGGATTGGCCGATGTGTTTAAAGCGCTCGGGGACCCGACACGTGTCAAAATTATATACACTTTATTGCAAACAGAGTTATGCGTACATGATTTGACTGTCGTTTTGGACATGGGACAATCCGCTATATCTCATCAGCTTAGGTATTTGCGTAATTTGCGAATTGTTAAGCGCCGTAAAGTAGGGAAGACAGTATTTTATTCGCTGGATGACGAACATATCGAACAAATTTTTGTCCAAATGCTGCAGCATATTAAGCACGGATAATCGTTGTTTACCAATCAATTCAGAAGCGTTGAATGAAGGCAGAGTAAAGATTCTCTGTCTTTTTTTGTTGTATCCATACCTAGGTGTTGGAGATTGACTAAATATAAACGGTAATGTATTATGTCTGTTGTATGGTAAACATTATAAGGATGTGTTTGTTAATTGGAAGTATCGGAACGATTTTGGAATGCGACTCTTGAGGAGCTTAAAAGCGGCTGCTATGAAGAGGGAGAGCAGGTAATATGTTTATTATGCGGGAAGAAGCTTGAGAAGGGGATCATTTATCCTGACGATGGCATTTTATATGAGGCTAAGAGATTTATGCGTGTTCACATTGAGAAAGCTCATCATTCTGTGTTTGAGTACCTGATCCAGCTGGATAAAAAACTGACGGGTCTTACCGATCATCAAAATAATCTGCTAAAGCTGTTCCATCAGGGGAAAAGTGATGCGGAGGTTCAGAAGGAAATGGGGATCGGCAGCGCCTCAACCATACGGAATCATCGTTTTGCCTTGAAGGAGAAGGAGAGGCAGTCGAAAGTATTTTTGGCTATGATGGAGCTGCTGAAGGAAAAGGATAGTCATGCGCCTGCCTTCGTCGAGCTTCATAAATCAGCAAAAATGGTTGATGAGAGATACAATATTACGCATGACGAGAATGAAGCCATTTTGAAAAAATATTTTCCTGATGGAACAGACGGGCCTATAAAAGCCTTCTCCAAAAAGGAAAAGGATAAGCTTGTTGTGCTTCGTGAAGTAACCAAACGATTTAAAAGTGAGCAAATCTATACAGAAAAAGAGATAAATCACATACTTCAGGCTGTGTATCCTGATTATGTCACGTTGAGAAGATATTTAATCGAATATGGCTTCTTGGAGCGGAAGTCCGATGGCAGCGAGTATTGGATCAAGGAGTAATCGGAAAAAGTGGAAGATAAGATGAAAAAGTAAGGAGAGACTTTTTATGGATCGCAGAAAAGAACTCGTACAGCAATATAAAGAGATCAAAACAGAGGCTGGAATTTATCAAATTAAAAACAACATCAATCAGAAGATTCTTGTTGCCAGCACTAACAATTTAAGATCCTTGAATGGAAAAACGCTTATGCTGAAATTGGGCTCACACCGAAATCAACAGCTCCAAAAAGAATGGAATGAATTTGGTGAAGCCGCGTTTATGATTGAAGTATTAGAGGTTCTTGTTAAAAAAGAGGGATATTTTGACGAAAAGGATGAATTGAAAAAATTAGAAGAAAAGTGGCTCCAAGAGCTTAAACCCTATGGCGATAGAGGCTACAATAAATAAAAAGAAGGGGGAGTGAGTTTATTAAGTTGGTTGTGTGGATTTCCACTTTATCATTAGTTTTACTGTTATCGGGCTGCTTTCAAGCTGCAAATCCAAATGCAAGCGGGACCCCCGTGGTGACTATGAATTCCGAATCTTCTCCACCCCTAGCACAAACAAATTCTAACCTGCCTATAATCAGTCGGAAAAGAGGAGATTAACAGATGGCAGAGCCATTGAAAGCCATATATAGTGAGAAGTTCCTGCACCTGTTCGCACAGAGAGTTCATGAGGCATATGCCCCTTTCGACATGGAAGGATTCATTGCCAAGACGATGGATGAGAGTTGGGAGATTCTTGAGCTGAAGGCTCGTATGCGGCGTATTACTCAAACCCTTGGGGACTATTTGCCTGCTCAATATGAAGAAGCAATAGAGATTTTGTTTATGATTGATGAGGCCTGCACGGGCTTCCCATACTTGTTCTTTCCAGATTTCATCGAGGTATTCGGTCAGGAGGATAGGCACTGGTCGCTTTCCATGAAAGCATTGGAACGCTTTACACAAAGGTCCTCTGCTGAATTTGCTGTTAGACCATTTCTTCTTCGTGACCCCGAAAGAATGATGAGTCAGATGTTGGAATGGTCCAAGCATCCGAATGAACATGTCAGGCGGCTTGCAAGTGAAGGCAGCCGGCCGCGTCTTCCTTGGGGACAGGCGCTTCCCATGTTCAAGCGAGATCCTTCTCCGATTCTTCCATTGCTGGAGCAATTGAAGGAAGACCCTGCTCTATATGTACGTAAGAGCGTAGCTAACAATCTGAATGATATCGCAAAGGATCATCCTTCAGTTGTTCTTGACATCGCTCGTCGATGGAAAGGCACGCATCCCGACACTGACTGGATTGTACGTCATGGTTGCCGAACATTGATTAGAAAGGCCGATCCTGAGATTCTTGCGTTGTTTGGTTATGCGGAATCTGCAGAAGAGACTCCGCTAATAACCGCGGCTTCATTATCAATAGAACCCACGGTGCTGTCCATTGGTGAGAAATCCGAACTTCATTATGAGCTTCAAGTCCGTGAAGGAGAGCCGGTACGCATTCGGATAGAATATGGAATCGATTTTGTGAAAAGTAAACGGAATACATCACGCAAATTATTCCTGCTATCTGACAAAACAGTGTCCGGCGGCACTATGCTTAACGGCACACGCAACCACAGCTGGGCTAATCTGACTACTCGCCGCCATTATCCGGGTGAGCACAGGATTGCACTAGTGGTAAATGGACAAGAAGTTGCTAATACAGTTGTCAATCTTGCAGTCACTGATAGGATAGAATAGGTAAAAATAAAAACCGTACAGATGATCCTCAAGGCATTGCTGTTCCTTGCAGGATCTTTTTTTTTGTGCAACCATGTAAAATTAAGTAAATAATTTCTAAGACGATGATGATATAATGAGGAAATTCAAGTTTGGATATTATTGGAATGGGAAACAAACCAGAATCTACTCATTACAGGTACAAAGATAACTTAATTCGGGGGAGCATGAAAATGAACAATTTGCTGCAAGTACGTGTCACTGGAATATTAGTTGAGAACGAACAAATTCTGCTGGTAAAACAACAGGTGTCCAATTCCAGAGGATGGTCATTGCCTGGTGGAAGGGTAGAGCAAGGAGAGACGTTGGAAGATTCGATAGTGAGGGAACTGCTCGAAGAGACAGGATTACATACGAAAGTGGTCAAGCTGCTTTATCTCTGCGATGTTCCTCAGGCTAATCCATCATTAATACATATTTCGTTCTTAATGCAGCGAATTGATGGACAGCTTACTCTGCCTTCCAACGAATTTGATAAAAACCCGATTACGGATGTACGAATGATACCTTTTGAGGAATTAAGCGAGCTGGGGTTTTCAGATACTTTTGTTCATATCCTGAGAAATAACTTCCCGGAAAGTGGAGCCTACAAGGGGCTTAAAAGCAATATAGGACTGTAGCACATTAATAATGAGCGCGCCGAGTGTAGTTTTACTGTATATGAAAGTACAGTGATTTCGGCTATGATTTTCATGTAAGCGCAAACATCCAGACATTTCCATTATACAGGCAAGCGCTTTATAAAACATTATGGGAGGAATATGTAAATGAAAAGGTGGTTTATCAACTCACTCTCGTTTCTCCTCATGGCGATGCTCGTTGTATCCGGCTGTTCCAGCCGTACTGGCACAACGGCAACACCTGCGCCTGCCAATCCCGCACCTCCGGAGAAAAAGGACACAGCGAGCCCCGCACCCGCACCCGCTACAGGAACAGCGAAGATGAAGATCACCGTTTACAGCACAGTAAATGATCCGCCAATCCAAAACGTGTATAAAGAGATTGTCGAGGGGTTTAAGAAAGAAAACGCAGGCGTAGATGTGGAGCTTCAGTTCCCTGGCTCTGAATATGAAAATATTCTGAAGGTCAAGATGGCAGCGAATGATATGCCTGATGTGTTCGACACCCATGGCTGGGCACAAATCCGCTATGGTAAATATTTGGCTGATCTGCGCGACGAAAGCTGGGCATCGCAGCAGACCGATACGATCAAAAATGTAGTGACGGATAAAGATGGAAAGGTTCATGCTCTTGTCATGAGCGAAGCGAAGGACGGTATCACCTACAGTGAGGATATTCTGGCGAAATATAACATTGAACCTCCCAAGACCTATGACGCTCTAATTGCAGCTGCAGAAAAAATCAAAAATGAGAGTAAAGGGGATATCGTGCCTTTCTATTTCTCTGGCATTGATTCATGGATGTTCGGCAGCTACCTGGATATTTTTGCTACTTCCTTGTTCATCAGTCCAAAGGATAATCAAGCGGACGCATTCCTGAATAACACATTCGATTGGAATAAGTGGGGAGATCTTGCCCAGAAAATGCTCGACTTGCAGAAAAAAGGATTGATCAACAAGGATGCGCTAACAGCCAAATACAGTGATTTACCGAAAATGTTTGCGAACGGGAAATTGGCTTTTGCTCTTGGAAGTCCTTCTTTTGCAGATGAGGTTCACAAAATCACGCCTAACCTCAAGATCGGTTACATGCCAGTTCCTTCTATGGTAGCTGGAGATGAGCCCAACTTCTCCGGAGGCGAGCGCTACACAATGGGAGCCTGGAAAGACTCGAAGCACTTGCCTGAAGCGAAGAAGCTGATCGCCTATTTTGCCAAAAAAGAAAGCATGGAAAAGATCGCAAATGCAACCAAGCTTCCTCCCGGCTTGAAGGGTATAAGCTCTAATCATGAGTTCTCGGACTATTACAAAAAATACGAAAGCATCCGCGTGTTCCCATACTTCGATCGTGTCTATTTGCCAAATGGAATGTGGGACGTCATGTGTAAACAAGGCACCGAGCTGATAGCGGGTAGGATTACAACCCAGCAATTCTCTCAGATTATGAAGCAAGAAGTGGAACGGCTGCGCAAAAAATAAATGCCAGCAGGGGGGATTAACCGTTTCGTGTTGTCCCCCCTTTCTTCGATATAGGTTAACCGATCCAAGAGAATGGAGGAAAGGATATGCCGTTCACCGCCCCCGAAAAGACGAAGCCATATCAGAATGTGAAGCCAACGGCCATACGTAAGCTGCTAAATTCTCCTGCTATCCTGAATGTGATGTATATTCCAGCCTTAGTGCTTTTCGCCATCTTTATTTTCTTTCCTTTTATTGAAGGGATTAAGATCTCCTATACGAATTGGGACGGCTATAATCAGGATTACTCCTGGGTACAATGGGATAATTACAGACGGATGTTTTCGGACCCGCAAATTTTGAATGTAATCAAAAACACCTTTATTTATGGCATAGGCAGTACTGTTCTACAAAATATGATGGGGCTGCTCTACGCGCTGCTATTGAATCAGAGCTTTCGAAGCAAAGGGATTACAAGAACCATTATTTATTTACCTGTTATCATCAGTCCGTTAATTATGGGATATATTTGGTATTTTATTTTCCAATATTATGGTGGAGCTTTTAACGATATTATTCTTCTCTTCAGAGATGAGCCCATTAACCTTCTTGCCAACCCGGAAATTAATGTATGGCTGATTACGCTGGTGAACACCTACCAATACTTGGGGATTGCGATGATTATTTATTTGGCAGGATTGCAGGTTATTCCGAAGGACTATTATGAGGCGGCGCAAATCGACGGTGCAAGTAAGCTTTCTCAATTCCTGCATGTCACCTGGCCATTGCTTGCGCCTTCCGTAACGATAAATATTGTGTTGAATCTAATTGGAGGTCTTAAGCTGTTCGATGTCATTACATCATTGACGGGTGGAGGGCCAGGATACGCCTCTGCATCTTTATCCACCTTGATGTACCAGCTTTACTTTGCCAGACAGGATGCCGGCTATGCAGCAGCGCTTGGAAATCTGATGTTTGTAATTATATCAGTGATCAGCATAACCTCGTTGTATTTGTTGCGGCGGAAGGAAGTGGCACATTGAACCGTAACCGTCATTCGAAATGGCCGGTAGTGATGTCTATTGTGATTGCGCTCATTCACGTCATCCCTTTTTATATATTGATCACTACTTCATTAAAAGCAATCGACGACCCCAGCTCCAAATGGATTTTACCGGGGTATCTTTATCTGGACAATTTCCTGAATGCATGGAATCAAGCACGATTGAGCACTTCATTCAAGAACAATATTATCATCACTTTGGCCTCAGTAATTCTGGTTATTGTACTAGGCTCGATTTCGGCATACCCGCTGGCCAGATTCAGAACAGTGTGGAATAAATTGATGTATACGGTCTTTATATCCGCGCTTATCGTGCCTCCATTGACTATTCTCGTACCTTTGTACAAGGTATATGTAGATTTAGGCGCGCTGAACACACTGTGGGGAATTGTCCTGCTGCACGTTACCTTTAATCTTCCGATTACCATCTTCTTATACACCGGCTTTATTAGTACAATCCCAAGAGAGCTTGACGAGGCGGCTATGATGGACGGTTCATCGCGGCTCGGGCTTTTTTTTCGCATTATTTTACCTTTGTTAAAGCCTGCTACGGCCACAGTTATTATTCTTTCTGGCGTCGCGGTTTGGAATGACTACCAATTTTCTGTATTTTTCCTGCAAAAGACGGAGGTTCATACGATTACTGTTGCGTTAGCCGCATTTTTTGGACAATTCAATAATAATGTAGGCTGGGTTGCCGCAGGCTCCTTAATGGCAGCATTGCCTATCACGTTAGTTTACCTCTTTTTGCAAAAGTACTTTATTGAAGGTATGGCTGCTGGAGCTATTAAAGCTTGAGGATACCACATTTTACCAACTTATATTATAATAGAATATGACTTGCTCAGGGTGGCAACCAGATGGTCTGCTTTATTCGTAAAGGGTTGTGCCGAGGATGTGATGCCAGCAGATAGAGAAGGTGACTTCCGTTGAAATTATCCTATTCTCTGCGAATGAGGCTGTCGATCTTATTCTTCCTGACACTCATCGTGCCTCTGATTATTATCGTTTTTGTAATGCCCTCCTATTATCAAAAGCTCATCACAACCGATACGACAACATTGACTGAGAGCAGTTTAACTTCTTTAACACATAATATCGAAACGTATTTGGAGGATCTGGAGCGCCTCACCGTTACTCCTTATTGGAGTGAAGAGGTTATGCGTGCATTGAAAGCAAAGGCGAATGTTTCCTATGAGTCAACCGACGCTTATTCGCAGTTTTTAACGGATAAAGCACTGAATGTGACATTGCCTAATTTTTTGAAAAACCCCCGCAACGATATCTTAGGCACGATTTTACTTTCCTATGACGGTTCCGTATATGTCACTTCTGCTTTCAAAAATGAACCGGTGGACAATTATCCATTTACAGAACAGGGCTGGTATAAGCAGGCTGTAGAGGCTGACGGCAAGGTCAGCTTTATAAGTGCTCACGCACAGGACTATTTAAAAAAGCCTACTATTACCCAAGTGTTTTCCGTTGCTAGACTGATTAAGGATCCCGATTCTAAACAGCCGCTAGCAGTCATGAAGGCCGATGCGGATACGGTCATTCTCGAAAAAATTGCCAATGACATTAAATTTAATGTGAGGTCGATCGTTGCAATTTTTGATGAGCAGCATCATTTGATTTATTCCACAGCCAGCCTGCCGCAGGAGCTTCAGCAAAAGCTGCTTTTCCCAGCGCTGAACGGTCAAACCATAGATGAATACGTAGTCGTTTCGAAGAAGGTCACTCAAGCTAACTGGAATATTGTTGTGCTACTAGACAATTCAGAGCTCAAAGCCAAGCTGGAGGGCATTTATATTGTTGGCTTGCTGCTTGCTGGAGGCGGTATTGTTCTGACATTGCTTGTCTTTTTCACTTTGTCCCGATGGATTATTAAGCCTTTTAGAGAGATGACCTTTGTTATGAAAAGGGTGCAAAAAGGAGAGCTTCTTACTCGTGTTGCCGTTCGGGGAAAAGATGAGGTTGCGGAGCTTGGAAAAGCGCTTAATACGATGATCGACCAGCTTAAGGAATTAATAGAGAGTGAATATAAGGCGGTTTTAAATCAAAGGGATGCTGAGTACAGGGCATTGCAGTCACAAATTCAGCCCCATTTTCTATACAATACATTAAATGGCTTTATTGGATTAAACCGGGTGGGGGACCGGCGTTTGTTAGAAAAATCCATATTATCACTCAGCAGCATGCTTAGATATATATTGGAGCATAATGATTGGTCAACCGTCGCTGAAGAAATGCTATTTATAAAAAAATACGGTGAGCTTCAACAGCTTCGCTTTCAAGACCGCTTGACCTTGGATTTATATACGGACCCAGCTGCAACCGCATATCTTCTTCCCAAATTGCTGCTTCAGCCACTTGTTGAGAACGCAATCATTCATGGTATTGAGCCGTTAAATCGTTCATGTACGCTAACAGTGTCATGTCTCATAGATAATACTCAGAATGAAGAAGCACTTGTAATTACGATTAGGGATGATGGTGCGGGATTTGCCCCAGATAAGGTAGATGATTCAGTGGCTATAGGTCTAGCGAATGTAAGAAACCGGCTTCTGATTGCTTACGAGCATGCGGATATTCACATATGGAGTGAAAGCGACCAAGGTACCCTTGTTACGATCACCATACCATTACGGGAAGTGAGACTATGAGAATTGTCATTGCTGACGATGAAGTGCTGGTTCGTATAAGCTTGCGAAGTATGATCGAGGATATGGGCTCGACATGGACGGTTACCGGTGAGGCAACCAATGGGGTGGAGCTGCTGGAATTATTGAAAAGCGACGCTCCCGATATTGTGCTTATTGATATACGTATGCCCTTGATGAACGGTCTGCAAGCGATCCAACAAGCACATACGGTTTCTCCTCATACTTCCTTCATTGTTATCAGCGGCTATTCCGATTTCAGCTTCGCTCAGGAAGCTTTGAAGCTAGGCGCAGAGGATTACCTGTTAAAGCCGGTAAGTCCGGATGATCTGGAGTCTTCGTTGATCAAAGTAAGCAGAAGCGTAAGAGAGCAGCGTATTCTTCATAACAGGCAATTTGAGTCAACAATGCATTCTTTATTGCTTGGAATGACGACACTTGAATCTGAACCGTCCGGAGCTTTATTCTCAGAGTCTTGCTTTCAAGCCGTAATAGTATATACGGACAGCAGTTTATCCGCTGCTTCAAGAGCAAGCAAGCAGCGTGATATAGGTTCAATTATAAGAGACATAGTCGATGAGCAGACGCATGGAGGACTTCGCAAGGCTAAATTGGTTTTACCTCAAGGTGAACTCGCCTTTATTTGTTCTTGGAATTCGGATAATTATGAACGAGGGGCTGCAGAATCCTCTAACATAATTTATCAAATCAATAATTCGATTCAACAGTTCAAAACGGGGCAATATGCAATTACATCGGTTATTTTGGAGCCTTGCAGCAGTATCGCTGCTTTTCAAAGCAAGTGGATTTCACTTCATGAGCTTTCGGCACTGCGCTGCTTATATGAGCACGGAAAAACATTGGAGCTCCATTTTTTAGAGGAACTGGAACATAAGGGTTCATTAGCCGGGCTGGCGCGAAAAGCCTTCGAATTACTGGATCATTATACGAAGCAAGATCACACGGAATACATGAAAGTAGTGGCTATGTTCAAAATGCAGGTCGGAAGTCTCAATGAGACTTTGGCATCATCGCATAAAGCTCAGCTAAGCCACTTTCTGAACGTGTCTATGGATTGTCATCTGGATGCCTGTCAGCCGTTTCACGAATGGTATGAGGCGCTTGTTAAAAAGGGAGAAGAGCTGTTGTCCAAACATCAAGGAACTGACAATGCCACCTGCCTGGTTCAAGCTACGATAGCATTTATAGAACAAAACTATGACCAAGACATTAGTATTTCGCAAATAGCTGAACAATTGGATGTCACGCACAATTACTTAAGCACGCTCTTCCATAAGCGGATGGGAACGACGTTCATGAAATATTTAACCGAATATCGAATGATCCGGGCCAAGGAATGGCTGGCAATGCCGAGCATTCAGGTGCAGCAGGCTGCTGAGAGGGTTGGCTATTACAGCACAAGGCACTTCACGAAGCTGTTTACCGAATTTGTCGGTTGTTATCCATCTGAATATAAGAAACGGTTCAGTTAATTATTGCACTTACATGTATCGGTTGGATTGAGGATGCTATTCTGTTGAGAAAGACTAACAGAATAACATCCTTATTTGCGATTATGTGACTCATGTAAGGGTTACCTTCTTCTCAGATGGGAAAGATGAAATAATACTCTAAGCGTTATATAATACAAGTACTTACTATACATAAATTTGAGGTGGGCTATGAAGCTGTTATCAAAGTCATTGATTATTGGCGTTTCCTTGGCAGCCATGGTGGCCTGCAGCTCCAATAAAGAGGCTGCAACTAAAGTACACGAAGGTCATGAGGCTGCTGGGCATGTGGAAAAGGATTTACAGGAGAAAACATCTTCCCTGCAGGTTTTGCCTAAATTTTTGGCGAATCAGCGCGAAGAGATACGGATGATTTATCAAATAGCTGCCGCTAACGCCGACTTGCTGCAATGGATGCCTTGCTACTGCGGCTGCGGAGAGAGTGTCGGCCACCAAAGCAATAAGAATTGTTTTATTAAAGAGGTAAATAAAGACGGGTCCGTCGTATGGGATGATCATGGCACCAGATGTGGTGTATGTCTTAACATTGCTTTGGAATCTGCCAAGCTCAAGAAAGACGGTCTAGCTGATAAGGATATTCGTGCCTATATCGATGGAAAGTACAAAAGCGGGTTTGCCAAACCAACTTCAACACCTATGCCTTTATAAAATGATGTAGAGCTAAACAAAAATTTTAGATAGGCTGTATAGCAACCACAAACGATATTGTACGTATTACTAATTCAGTTTGGGAGAACATGATTAGTCTTGAGCCCGAATATGATTTTACTATGGCCAAGCAGCACGATCATTTAACTATAAAGAGCCGCTAAGAAAGGTGACTACTTCAAATGAGCTGGATAGACAAGCTTGCCGGTTTGACTTGGGAGGATATAGAACTTATTTTATTCCGGTACGAAGCACTCGGTCCAGTGCCGGGTATTCTTGCGACGTTTATCGAATCGTTTGTACCCATATTGCCTTTAATCGCAATTATCATTGCTAATGTGAATGCTTATGGGATTTGGGAAGGCGCTTTGTATTCGTGGATCGGTGTTGTTAGCGGTGCCGTATGTGTATTTCTGTTTTTCAGAAAATTCGGTGGACGTTTTCGCGGCTATATTGAACGTAAATATCCAAAGGCGCAGAAGTTCATTGTTTGGGTAGAACAGCACGGATTCACGCCGATTTTTGTATTGGCTTGTTTCCCGTTTACACCCTCTGCGTTTGTAAATATTGTAGCTGGAATTTCTAAGCTGCCTAAGAGAGTTTTTCTGATCGCTACTTCAATGGGGAAGGCTGTAATGATCCTAATTGTATCAATTGCGGGGCATGATCTTGGCAACCTGCTTAACCAGCCGTGGAAAATGATCGCTATCGTCATTCTCCTGGTATCAATCTGGTTCATGGGCCGTAAGCTGGAATCGAGATATACGAGATAACAACAAAGCATGGCCAATATCAGGAGAATGAACGGTGAGCAGAAGTGAACATAAATAATTGGTTACCCAGAACGTTCAATAGCATTTTATTAACCAGCACACTCCTTGCTGCTTCGGCAATTACTGCAGGTGTGTTTGGCTATTATGGCCTCCACCGTGACAGCGACGGCAGTTATACACTATATCCTAATTTCGCTCACGACCCGGATGTCGTTGTAATTGGCACTGAGCTTGAAGGGATGTATTTGGCTCAAAAGGCTAAGCAGGAAGGGCTTAATGTCCTCATTCTGGAACCGAAAAGCAGCTTGGGAGGACAGCTTCTTCAAGGTGAAATGCTCTATTTGGATGGAACCTATGATGATCAGGGCAACTCATTAGTACAAGGGGGCATGAAGGAGCTCTTTCATCAATATGAAACTGGAGCCATTCGGAATAAACCGCAGTTTGCCCAATATTTTCATCATTTGATCGATAGAATCCCGCTTGAAAAGAAGGTTGAATTGAAGAACGTGTATTCAGACGGGGGACAGGTTGTTTCCATCCAATATGTAAATCGGTTTGGAAAAACAAGAACCGTATATCCACATTATGTGGTCGATAATTCCGATGATGCCGCTCTGATCCGAAAGCTGAATTTGGAGCCGCTTCAAGGATTGGAAGCGCTTTACGGAGCTAGGGAAAAGGAATATATGAGCGCTACCTATATGATGCGGTTCAAGGGTGTCGATTGGCATAAATTTTACAGTCACTTCTGGAAAATGGATAAGGTGGAGCGGGCTCATAAGTACGGACCGGAAACGTATGTGGATTCCAATATCTCGTATGGCTTTCCTCCAGTGGTGTCAGCTTACAAGCTGAACAACAAGGAATGGCTTAATCTGCGTGGACTTAATATATTAAATCAAGGCAACGGTGAGATTGTCATTAACGCACTCCAGGTGTATGGGGTGGATCCCAGCAGAGAAGAAACGATTGATAGGGGAATGAGATTAGCCAAGGAGGAAATGGCTTCCATTAGGGATCATTTGCGCAAGCAGATCATCGGCTTCGAAGGCTTGGAGCTTAATGGGGATCCTAATTATTTGTATATCCGTGAATATAATCATTATCCTACCGAGTATGTGATGCAGGCGTCTGATCTGATGAGTGGCAGGATGTTCTGGGATAATGTCAGTATTGGCGGATATTTTCTGGACATTCAGGGATCTCGATCCAATAGGGAAGGCCTTGCAATTGGACGCCCTGATAAATATGGAATTCCGTTGCGCAGTTATTTATTGCAAGGCACTAGTAATGTTGTGACAGCGGGCAAATTGGTTGGCTCAACGGCGGTCGCTTATGGAAGTACGCGCATCCAACCGAATGGCGCGATTGCGGCCGAATCCATAGGAGTACTGATGGCGCAAATGCAGGGAAGAAGCTTAAGGACTGCAAGCAAGGAAGAGCTGGACCGGCTTCATCGGTATATGGAGAAAAAATATCATATCAAACTCCAGCCGCGGGAATCTAATAATAAAGTCGCACATCTTTCTGAGAGGGAAAAGACTCAACTGGATCAGGGAATCCTGACGCTCCTATCTGGGGAAACCGTAGCTCAGCATTTGCCGTTTATTCGTATGGTGGTTGATGGACGGGAGCTATCTTTTAGCGGAATCAAACCCATTCTCATTCAAGGGATACCCTGGGTGCCACTAAATCAGACATTTGAAATGCTGGGAGCCCAAAATGTACGATATGATGCTGAAAATAAGCGGATTTCCTTTACGTATGCGGGCATGAAGGAGACTATCGAATCGCCTCTAGTCCATGTATTGAATAATTTTGTTATGGTGGATTGGGAAACAGCAGTGAAGGCGCTTGGCTATCATTGGCAGTGGAGTGAAGCAGAGCGGGTAGTTACAGCACATAAGACACATCATTCGGATTATAATTAAAAGGGGCTGTCCTATGTCATTTCAAATACAAACGCATGAGTTTGCTGAGATTATGGAAAAAACAGAAATTGATTATATGATCGATCGAATGAATGCAATAAAAGAACGTCCTGGTAATCCGATGGGTATCGAAATCGTAAAGTTTGGCAGGGCAACAGCCTTTTACAGTAAAGAAATGCCCTGGCCTCAATTTAATACGGTGAAAGGAATTAGCCTTGATGATCTTCATGTCTTGGATGATATCCTGGAATTTTATAAGAGCAAAGGCAGCCGATTGCAATTTGAAATTATCCCAACCAAGGCCAAAAAAGAACTAATGAAGGCTCTGTTCGAGAGAGCTTACTATCAATCTGATTTTCACGCCACATTATATGGGCACCCTGCAGAAAAGAGCATCTCTGATGGCCCAGTTACAGTTCGCGAACTAGAAGCTGATGAGATTGATTTGTATGCAGAAATACATTGTCTCGGAACAGGCCTATCATTGTCTGGTAAAAGTCATGTTGCCGATAATAATAGGGTTCTTTTTAATAGAGAAGGCTGGAAATTTTTTGGCGGATTTGTTGACGGTACTCCTGCTGGCGTTGGGGTCATGTACATAAAAGATGGACTAGCCTCTCTAACCTTTGCAACAACTCTGCAGGAATTCAGAAATAAAGGGGTTCAAAAAGCTTTAATAGAAAGAAGAATAGGGGAAGCTTGCAAAAACAACTGTAATTTGGTCATTAGCCAAGCGGCGTATGCTTCAACAAGCTTCAGGAATATGGAAAGAGCAGGAATGAGACTGGGATATACAAGAGGGACATGGATAAGGGGATAACGAAATGTATGCATTAAGAGAAATGAACATACAAGATTATGATATGGCAATCGAACTATGGAAAAGAACGGAAGGAATGGCTCTAAGTAACGCTGATTCAAGGGAGTCCATCCACAATTATTTGATTAGAAATGCTGGAATGAGTTTTGTTTGTGTAGATAATCAACAAGTCATTGGAACGATACTATGCGGGCATGACGGACGAAGAGGCTACATTTATCATGTTGCTGTGGATCCGGAATATCGGGGGAATTCCATTGGTAAGCAATTAGTAGCTAGCAGTTTAGCTAAGCTTAGATTGGAAGGGATAGACAAATGCCATATCATGGTGATCGAAGATAATGAAATTGGAAATCATTTCTGGAACCGCTCGGGCTGGATGAAGAGAGACGGCATTTTATTGTACTCAAGTCATACATAAGAACTTATGGAATAAAAATATTGATTTTTCTAAATATTCAGATATGATTATAGTAAATATTTGACATGTGTAACTGGCGATAACGTAGATAACTACGAGGAAACACATGGATTATACAGCCGTTCGCCTGGGCAAAGTGTTTGGTCATTGATCAAATGCTTTTTATTATTTTAGGGAGATGATTAGATGGCTCGGGCGAGAAATGAAATGTTCGAAATCGAAGCAATAGGGAGGCTATATGATACCATTTCAAGTTTTCAGCACCTCTCTGTATAGAAATGCAAAAAGCGCCGACTAATTGTCAGCGCTCATTCTAAATCCATATTAACTACACGTGATAATTAATCTTTCCCCTAGTCTTAAATGAATGCGTCGGCGTGTAACAAACGAATGACAAGCAACAATTATTGTTCTTGGGCTTGCGTCACATGTTACGGTGACAAATTCTCCAGGTCTGAGCCTTATTCGACGAGTAACTAAGGCGATCCCGCAAAAAAGCGCTATTGACTGACCACGACGCAAAGTAATTGTGCGGTTACGTGAAAAAGTGAATCTGCGCATATTATCACCTCCTCTCATACTTATAAACTATGAGGAGGGGACATGTTTCGTGTCGGCGCTTATACTTATCCATCTATAGATGCAGCAGATCCCCAAGCACGTCCATAATTTGGAAAGTGAACACGCCACCTGTCGCTGCAGAGAGAATGTTCGTAAACATTTGGCTCCGCAGGGAAGTTTCCAGGAATAATTTATACCTGCACTAAAAGAGACTTTGAAATTTTCGGTGAGATTTTAGATAGCTGGGGACAGGATAAGTTGTGTTTAAGTAAAGCGATTGATTCGTTTTTTGGCTTCTTTCAACAAGGGACTGAACTATACAAGGATTCATTACCCATTCTCAAAAGTCTCAAAGAAAAGCAAATAAAAATTGGGATATTGACCGATGTCCCTTAAGGATTGAATAAGAATTTAGTTTTAAGAGATGTAGATCTAATAAGAGATTATATAGATGTCGTATTACTTCGGTTGATGTTGGCTATAGGAAGCCACGAACCGAAAGTTATATTAGGCTAGCAAATGAATTAGGTACTGATCCGAGTCGCATGATGTTCGTTGGTAATGAATTGAAAGATATAACGGGGGCTAACCAAAGTAAAATGAAGTCAGTTTTGATTAATAGAAGTGGAGCAGAGCGGAATTGGAATCAACAAGTAACCATCAGCGATTTGAATGAAATAGTAAGCCTTTTGAAGTGAAAAAGTAGAACTTTGTATAAGTATCAGATTTTTAAAACATAGTAACGGTTTCCTAGAGAACGAAGTGAGGAGAAATTTAATGATGAACAATTTCACGTATGCGCAAGCGACAATCCACGATTTAGAGGATGCAGTACCCTTGTTTGATCAATACAGAACTTTTTATGGACAAGAATCCGATGAGACAAGTGCAAGAGCATTTTTATTTGAAAGACTAGTTGCTAGGGAGTCAGTTATTTTTATTGCGAAGGATAGAACACACGAAAAAGCGGTAGGGTTTATGCAGCTATACCCTTCATTTTCTTCCATCTCCCTCAAACGTTCCTGGATACTCAATGATTTATATGTAGTTGAGGCATATAGGGGGAATGGGATCGCTCAGCAATTATTAGAGGAAGCGAGGAATTATGCTGGAGCTTGCGCTGTTAAAGGCATAGAGCTGGCAACGGCGCAAGATAATGTAAAAGCTCAAAGATTATATGAACGGAATGGATACAAGAAGGATGAGCAGTTTTATCATTATTATTTGACTCTATAAATGCAATCAGAAGGGGGAGAGTTGTTGTGCTAACCTTTATCCAGGAAATACCTGTCGATAAGCCAGTCAGTGGAGTTCACTGCATACCTGTTTTAGATAATGGAAACCTGATTATGGTTTGGGATAAGGAGGAACGAGTATTAACAACAATTGGTGGTAGGCTCGAAAAAAATGAATCATTAATAGAAGCATTGAGACGAGAAGCTGTTGAAGAAGCAGGAATACAAATAGAAGACGAGGTAATTCCTTTTGCTTGCTGGTATTGGGAAGAGTTTGGCTCCTACAGGCTGTATTTTTTGACAAAAGTTAAGAAATTCATTGAAATGCCTCAACAGTATGAAACGACGGGATATGTAATAACGAATTTTGAAACGGCAATAGACATGATACAAAAAATCGAGGGACGAGAAGAACGAATTGCAATCATTAGGAAAGCTGGTATCCTAGCAGGTCAATTGAAGGAGTAGGGGATCAGCAAGCCAAAAATAAAAGAAAAGGGATGGAAGCTGACATGCAAATCTTTCAAACCAAGGATTTTGAAGCTATCGCTCATTTGAATAAGACTGTGCAGGACGTGCATGTGGAGTTATATCCAGACCACTTTAAGGAATACAATTACGAGACGATCAAGGAGTTTTTCAAATCAATCATAGATAGACCTAATTACATATTTCTAATACTGGAGAATGATCAACAAAATATTGGATATGCTTGGATAGAAATCAAGGAATATGCGGAGAACCCATTTAAAAAGGCATATAAATCGATAAATATTCATCAACTGAGCATAAATTCAAGCGAGCAAAACAAAGGCTATGGAAGTCAAATAATGGCGAAGATAAACGAAATAGCGGAATTATATAAGATTGGAAAAATAGAGCTGGATTACTGGAATAATAATGGTGCTGCAAAAGATTTTTATAGAAAACATGGGTACAAAACTTATCGTGAATTCGTTTTTAAGGACTTATAAATAAAATGATTAACATCATGCGGACGAAATCATTACGGCAAGAGCCGATGGGAAAATCGTTGGTTTCTTAAGGGCCATTACGGATTATGCTTATTGCTGCTACATCTCAGATATTGCTGTCGATAAAGAGTATCAGGGATTAGGAATTGGAAAACAATTAATTAAAATGCTAAGGCACCGAGTAGGAGAAGAAGAAATTCAATATATACTCACCTCGGCGCCCAAAGCTGTAGGATTTTATGAGAAAATAGGGTTTGAAAGGGCAGATAAAGCTTTTGTAATTAAGAGAAAGATTCATTAGTTGAATTAAAGGAAGCTTTTTAAAGAAGGAGCTTTACGAAATTGGGAATGCTGTTCGAATGAATATGCGAGCTTAATGAGCATGGGTTCACAGTAGGCCCGGGCTGAGAAGGTGACACCAAAGGGTACGCCTGCCGCAGTGTAACCTGCCGGGACAACTATAGATGGATAACCGGCTCTTGAAGTAATTCTTGCTCCAAAATCAGCTGGAAAGAGCAGCGCATCCAAAATATGTTCTTTCATAACGGCGTCGATTCCATCCTGCTGACATAGCTTTAAATCCAAAGCACGATCATGAATATAATTGGGTTCGGTTAATGTACCTGAGGTGTTGTATTCGGCTTGGACCAGTAATGTTTGTCCGTATTTTAAAGTTTCCATTGGATGGTTGTTATTAAAATCAATAATGTCTTTTAGAGAGCGAATGGATGCATTAGGACCTAACTGGGATAAATATGCATTAAGAGAAGCTTTAAATTCATTGAGTATGACGGAGGAATACTTAATTTCACGAGCTGTTTTGATATTGGCAGGATCTACTATCACAGCGCCATGCTGCTTCATGATGTCAACGGCATTATTAAAGAGGTTGAGCTGCTCCTCCGTTAATTCTTCAAAATAATAATCCCTTGGAATGCCTATTCGGGCGCCCCGTAAACCATCCTTGTTCAAAAAATCTGTGTAGTCTGCACATTGCTTCCCTAAGCCGGTACCCATTGCGGGATCGCTCTCATCCACCCCTACAAGAACATTCAGCAGTAAAACAGCATCGGTAACTGTTCTAGCCATAGGTCCAGCCGTATCTTGACTACTGGAGAGAGGAAGAATGCCCGAGCGGCTGATTAATCCGACAGTAGGTTTGATACCAATTGTTAAGCTCAAATTCCCTGGATTCAGAATAGAGCCCGACGTTTCCGTACCAACAGAGACCGTACAAAAGTTACAAGCCACCGCTACACCGGACCCAGCACTAGAGCCGCCAGTCGGAGTTGAAATATTATAGGGATTCAGAACCTGTCCCCCGCGAGAGCTGTATCCAGAAGGCATATTATTGGTCATAAAATTGGCGAATTCCGTCATATTGGCTTTTCCTAAAATAATTGCCCCGGCCTCTCGCAGCTTTTGCACGATAAAAGCATCTTTCGTCGCATAAGAGTTGGCGAGAGCAAGGGAACCAGCACTTGTGTGCATTTTATCACCGGTGTTGATATTGTCCTTCAGCAAAACAGGGATTCCATGCATCGGACCTCTTGGACCTTGAACTGCCCGCTCTACATCTAACGACTCTGCGATAAATAAGGCATCCGGGTTTATTTCAAGCACGGAGTTGATAGTGAGTCCGAGCTTGTCAATATTAGCTATTCTATCGAGATACATAAGTACTAGACCCTTCGAAGTCATTTCACCTGAATCGAGAGCGGCCTGAATGTCAGGGATCGTTGCTTCTACTATTTCAAAACTCACAATATAATTCCTCCCTTTCAATCCAGCTTATGGATTTATCTACTTTAGTATAAACGGATTCACTAATATTTACATGACATGAGACTTATTCATCAAAAAAATAAATTAGCAGAATCAAAGATTATACGATGATGAGAATAATCAAGTAAGCTGGATAGGGAGGGTCCTTTGTAGAAATATTAAGCTTGCTGAACTGTCCTTGAAGTATAACGGAGATACAGATGGGAACAGCCTATTGAGGCTATAACGATGATTGCGAGTCCCCAATAAATATTCGCATAGGCTTGTGTAAGAGGCAGCTTTTGTTGCCACACAAGGGCGCTTGCCGTTGCTGCTACTCCGAACGCTCCACTGAAGAACTGCAGCAGCTGGAATAGACCTAGTCCGGAGCCGATTTGGGCTTTGGGCAGAATGCGGGACATTTCATTAGAGATACTGCTGGTAAGAAACGTAAATCCTACACTTAATATCATATAAATGAACAATATAGCTATATAAGAAGTGCCGGCAAACAGAGCAAACAGCAACACGGATGCGAGTACTAGCAGCGGAATATATCGAATGATAGAACCGTTGCCATACCGATCGATAGTTCTGCCTACTTTACGTGAGACAAACATAGCCAGTAAAGACCCTGGGAATATGATAAGTCCAGATGCGCTTGCGCTCAATCCATATTGATGTACGAGAATTTGAGGCATTAGGAATAATGTAGCGAAGCTGCATAAATAGGCTGCAATTCCAACGGAGCCTAGCGTTAAGTAGGAACGATTGCGGAACAGGGCAGGCTGCACGAATGGATCAGCTGCTCGGTGAATCCGAATCACAAACAGGATAAGAGATACCAATCCCGCTGCCAGGGCAATCCAGTATTGGTTTGTTAAGAAAAGTAGGATCCCCGTTGTTCCGATACCGGCTAATAGTGCTCCAAGTGCATCGAAAGAGCCTTTGGCAGGTGTTTCTTTAGGGATAAGTGCTGTATAGAAGGGTACCAGCAATAATGTTACTGCGGTTACGGCAAATAAATAATGCCAGCCCAAATATTCAACGATAACGCCACCTACAACAGGTCCGAGACCTAATCCGAGTGAAGCAGCCGACATAACCGTGGCCATGGCTTTACCACGCCGTTCCAGAGGTACATAACGGGTAATTAGCACAAGCGACAATGCAGGAATGGAGCCGGCTCCCGATGCTTGCAGAATACGAGCGATCAGCAGTGGTACGAAGCTATTGCTAAAGAAGCCGCCAATAGCGGCGATGCCAAGCGAGAGAATTCCAATAATGAATAGCCGGCGAATAGGAACAAAATCGGATAATCGGCTATACGTAATGGATGAGATCGCGAATACGATGGAGTAGCCAGTTACTACCCAGGAAGTAGATGAAGCTGACATACTGAATGCGCGAGATACGTCTGGGAGCGCCAGATTAAACATCATCGTATTCATAATTACCAATACAACTGAGATTCCCAGGAGGATAGCGACTCTTCCTTCGCGCAAGTTGGTCGGCTGTGGTTTACCGTCGGATTTGTGACTATCTAGCTTTGACATCATTTACACCTCACATATTTCTATTGTTCGATTATAATCGAACAATAGAAATATAACATGCAATATGGTAAAATGCAATCATAAGCTTTAACGTATGAAGGAGGCTTTTTTCATGAAAGTCCTACACCATCCAGACCGAGCGGATATCCAGTTGTCCTCCGTGCTGTATGCCCTAAGCGATCCCATTCGCTTGTATCTTGTTTCCGAGCTGTACAAAGCAGGAGAGCGAGCATGCGGCGAATTCGAAGTCCCCGTTGTTAAATCAACCGTTTCCCATCATGCTCGTACACTTAGGGAAGCGGGTGTTGTTAATGTTAGGATACACGGAACCATGAGATTCCTTTCTATTCGCATTGATGATCTCGAGGCTCGTTTTCCAGGATTGCTGATGTCGGTTTTGCAAGCTTATGATTCCTCAGGCGAACCAGCTTTTCCTTCATAATTTAAATAGAAAACCGCCGCTATGGCGGTTTTTTCTTCTCTCTTGAGACCTCTAAACAACGTACATGGTAAATACAACTTCACAAACCTATAATAAATGATATGCTTTTGGTAATAATAGGTTAATTCAAGTCAAAATAAAGCCGAATTTTACGTATTTAAATAATGAAATGCTTAATTTCATAAATATGTTATACTTAAAAGCTTTTTTTCTGTGTTTTTTTTTGCATATTGCGATAGAGGACAGTAAAATAAGAAAAGAACTAATAAAATAATTCCTGTTTTATGAAATTATATTTATGTTTACAAAAGAGAATCGATTTATGTTGGAGGGCATTTGGTGAATAAGACAAATGATTTATTAAGCGATGCGATGGATATGTTGGCGGAAACAAGCCGAACCTTTTTAATTCCGATTAGCCGTTTGGTACCTGGAATAAAGGAAGCGGTAGCGTCTGCATATCTTTGTATGCGTGCTATTGATGAGATCGAGGACCACACTGAACTACCTGCCGAGATAAAAGTTAAGCTGTTATTAGGGGTAAGCAAGCTCATCCAAGAGCCGTCAAGAGAAACGGAGCTGCGTACGCTGTTTCAACCCTATCAAGGTACGCTTTGTGATGTAACAGTACGTCTTAATGATTGGGTTAATCTTTGTCCTGCTTCAATTGCGCCTCGAGTCATTCAAAGTACGGCAACAATGGCTGAACAAATGGCTGAATGGGTTGAACGGGATTGGAAGATTAATACGGAAGAGGATCTTGATTATTACACCTATTGCGTTGCAGGGGCCGTTGGAGAACTTCTCTCCGACCTTTGGAAATGGTTTGATGGTACGGAAACCGATCGAGTCAAGGCGGTGGCCTTTGGGCGTGGTCTTCAAGCTGTAAATATTGTTCGCAACCGTATTGAGGATTCCACCAGAGGAGTTGATTTTTTCCCGCCTCATTGGGGGCTTGAAGAAATGTTTGCATACACCGAGCGCAATCTGGAGATGGCTACTGAATATATTGCGGATATTAAGTCTGGGCCAATTCTTGATTTCTGCAGTATTCCTCTGGCTTTGGCACATGGTACCCTTTATGCTTTGTCGAACGGTGAAAGCAAACTCAATAGAGATGCCGTGCTTGAAATTGTAAGTAGAATTACCGGTGAAGATTAAGTGTGATTGTGACTGGCAACAGGGACTAACCTGAGTTTGTGTACGTAATGCAATAGTCCTTTATATAAAAATGCAATTAACTGTTAAACAACCCATTATCTCTTAGGTATGGGTTATTTATTTGTTCAGCCTAATCATTTGATCGAAACACCTTACTTTTGTGCAAACTTGAATTAGCATTCTGCATATGATCTTACCTCCTGAATTATTATAATTTGAATCAAGTTCACATTAGGAGGTAGAGGCATGGGTCGCGAAGTTCCAGTATTATTAAATGATGAACAAATGAGAAAGTTTGTAACAGAAGGCTTTTTAATACTTCAAACTGATTTCTCGGAACAATTTCATCAAAAGCTTATGGAGCAATTAAATCAGGTATATGAGCAAGAAGGCAATCCAGGTAACAATTTGCTTCCACGTATTAGAGATTTGCAAAAGGTTTTTGATAATCCAATCATTACCGGTGCATTGACTAGTGTCCTGGGACCTAACTATTTAATGCATACTCATAGACATGGTCATTTTAATGCCTCTCCAAAAGCGGGAGGGTGGCATAAGGACAGCTATTGGGGTTACAAAAAAATGCGCAATCATCATCCATGGTGGGCGATGATCATGTATTTCCCGCAGGATACACCGGTAGAACTCGGCCCAACAGGCGTTATGCCTGGCACGCAAAACTATGAGAGCAGGACTTTCGAATCGGATGAGACGGAGGGAGAAGCAGTAGCCAGCGGCAATGCGGGAACCTTCGCATTAATTCATTATGATATATGGCATCGTTCAACACCTAATGTGCTGGGCCAGCCTAGATACATGCTGAAATTTGAATTCATGCGAACCGAAGCTCCTACAGCACCTAGCTGGGATTGCTTGGATCGGGAATGGAAACAGCCGGCAGCCTTCAGCACCAACATTAATGAGCATGAAATGATGTGGAAGGAAACCTGGAACTGGCTTTCTGGTCAAATAGGCAGTTTGGCTGATAGCGAGAAGGTTGATACGGCTAAGGTGCAAGAAGCCGCGGCGCAGCTCGAAGATAGTTTCGAGCCTAACGCATTGAATGCTGCATACAACCTCGCAGCAATGGGTGAAGCGGGTATACAGGCGCTGCTGCAAGGACTTCGTCACGAAAGCATTAAGGTTTCTCGTACTTCGGCTTATGGGCTAGTGGCAGCGGGTTCGGGAGCTGTGGCCGGTCTGGAAGCAGCACTTGCAGCAGAACGGGTTGAAACCGTGGTTCATGCAGTTTTTGCATTAGGCGAATTGAGGCATTTGGCTGCTTCGGCAATTCCGCAGCTATTAGAGCTGCTTGACCCGTCAACGGATGTAGTTATCCGACAAACTGTTGCAGAGGCTCTGGCGTTGATCGGAGCGCCAGTAGATCAGGTTGTTGAGGGACTTATCCGCTGTCTTAAGGACGAGGATGTACAGGTTCGTTTCATAGCTGGCCTTTCTCTGTGCCGAATGGGAGCTGCTGCCGATGAGGCGGTGCCGGCGCTTGAAATTGCGCTGGAGGATGATAATCGTTATGTTCGCGGGCATGCCGCGGAAGCGCTTCATTATATTGGCACAGATTCAGCCAAAAATGTGCTTATCGAGTTTCTGCTGAACTCACGTTGGTGCCCATCGACCACGCCTCAAAGTACATTTTATCCTTAAACTACGAATAATGAGAAAACCTCGTTCCTTGGAGAATTGCAAGGGATGAGGTTTTTTCTTAGGTTCTGGAATCATTCGCGTTAGTGTGATATGGTTAAGTGATATTTCGTTTACACGTTATTGCTGTCTTTAGAGTTCATTCACACCAAATAAACATAATAATGGAGTGTTAAGATGAGTAAAGGAAGAGTCTGGAACAAGGGCAAACGCAATGGTGGGGGAGGACCGCCAGGGGGAAGTAAGAATAAAGCAGCGACCTCTAAGGAGAATCCTCATCAGCAAGCTGGAGCAGTTCCTACTGAAAGCCACATAGTGGATATGGATAATCCGATAAATCGGGTAACTCGGATGAACCGCGAGAACTGGGTAGTCCGACCTGCTCGAATAATTCGCAAGGAATCTGGTATCGATGAAAGTAATGTGAAAGATGAAAAGGATGAAAGCTAAAATTACAGCTGTGTGATGCGCTAGATAGCAGATAAAGCTTGCATAAGTTGAAGTTAATAATGAGGGAAGCCAAGTCATTGGCTTCTCTTCTTAATTGAATACAGATTGTGTTAATTCACATCGCCTTAATTTCAAGCAACTCATATTTGATAAGCCCAACGGGCGCATTTACACTAATGATATCGCCAACTGATTTTCCCATGAGGGACTTTCCCAAAGGACTTTCATATGAAATTTTATTTTCCAGAACATCAGCTTCAGCCGCGCCTACGATCCTATATTCCAGCTTTTCCGAAACTTCTACATCATTCAGTATAACAATGGAACCAACACTGACGGTTGTTATGTCTAAGCTATCCAGATCAGCAACACGTACCTTATTTAACATTTTTTCTAATGTAAGGATCCTTGTTTCCATAAAAGACTGATCGTTTTTGGCAGAATGATATTCGCTATTTTCTTTCAAATCACCATAACTAATAGCTGTTTTAATGCGAGCGGCTATTTCTTTGCGCTTTACTGTTTTAAGATCTTCCAATTCAAGCTCTAATTTAGTTAATCCCTCTCGTGTTAAAACAATTTCATCTTTTGACATTTTGACAACTCCTAATTATGTGTACAATTTTTATGTGACATCCTATCCTGTATTTCTCTATTCTACACTATATCAGGGAATCATGCGAAAATGAGATGAAAGTAACCGAACATTTAGGATTTTACAATGAAGATTTGGCGTTACAGAAATGGAGTGAGTCTTTCTACAGCCCAAGTAGCACATAAACTTACAAGGACTCAAACCGTTTCTATGTATTTTTGTCTCCATAAACACTTCTCTTAATGATATCTGCGAACTCCTTTTTTTGCGATTGGTATACGGATGGAGGAATGCTTCCATTAGCGAATCGTATGTCCAATTGTTTGGTCAATTCAGTGATTTGCAGATTAATAATATGATTCACATCTTCATTATTGTTAACTGCAATATCCGCCAATGATTTACCTTCCAACAAAGAATGATAAACCTCCTCATTAGAAGAAGCGCCGAGCATTTGTAAAAAATCATCTTTCGCAGCAACTTGCAAGTTCTGAGCTTCATATTTCTCCGGTTGACCGTGTGAAGCTTTAGCACTCGTTTCCTCGCTCCACAACCCTCCGCTAATGGTTATGCCAAGCGTCATGGTGCTGATCATTAGAATTCGTTTTGGATTCATTGAGAACGTCCTCTTTTCATAAAAAATGCATGTCAAAATAATGAAATCTAGTAATCTAGTATTAGTTACATTCAGTTTAACATGGGTAAACAAATATAGCCTTGGACTCAAGCAGAGTTTTCCCCCCGTCTCAAGTCTAGTTTTATTGAAGAATAACCGTTGTTGTGGACAAAAAGACTCTCTAAATTGCTGGACCATCCATCTATAAACGGTATTGTATTTACTTTTAATGATATCTATATGAGATCAATTCGATCTTTTTTACATATTTTACATATTAAACGTCTGATTAGTACTATTAGAGTATTCCTTAATTGAAGTCCTCTTCAGCTACATAACAAATAGCAAAGGACGTGATAGTTTTGCCGTGGTCTATGATTCATCTCTCAATAGCTAATCAGATATATGGCGCTGAAGCAAATCCAAGTTTTCTACTAGGAAGCATTGCTCCGGACGCAGTACTTGTAAGAGAAAAAGGTAAAGTGAGCAAATCCAAATCCCATTTATTGAATAAAGCTACGGGTCAAACGGAAGATTTCGTTACCTTCTATGAATCGCAAAGTAAATTATCGACTGATGTAAATTTCAAGCCGTTTCTTTTGGGCTATATAAGTCATATCGTCGCCGATATTAATTGGGGAATGATTAAGAAAGCCATTTCTCAAATGCAGTCTAATCCAATAAACGACTTATTGTGGGATGAAGAGAACCAGAACGATTTTAATTTATTTCGTACAGTACCGTGGAAAGACAGTGTTATAGATCAAATTATGCATGCACCTATCTACGAATTAACAAGCCTATACACTTCGAATGAACTTCATAGATGGCGGAAGCAGGTTTTTGATTGGTTTGATGTGCCAAGTAACGAACCTCAAGTTCCTATAACCTATCTTACTAAGGACGTTGTAGAAGCCTTTATAGTAAATACAGCCGATGAGCTTAAGGAATTATTTATAAAGTTAAAATGATAGGTTCTGCTTTTGCGGACAAAAAAAGCCATCCCGCATAGATCGATGTCAAATAAAATGTGCATCTAAAGACCCTTTTAGGATCTGTAGATGCACATCAAATTTACTTCGATGAGTGGTTACGATGTGCTTTTTATTTTACATAATAAGCTCCAACGGGTAGGGCTATTGATTTATCGACAACAACCAAGCCTACGCCGCCTGGAATAAAGGCTACTTTTGAGTCTTTGCCGATCAAATAGTTGCCAGGAACATATGTACCATTAACCATGGTTTGGCCTACGGACCAGAAGATTAGAGGTGGAGGTGTGACATGGATCGTTGTGGGTGTTGGTGTTGATGTTGTTGAATCGGCTGCTGCCGCAACGCCAGCCGCGCTTGTAAGCATCAAAGCTGAACAGACCACAAGTGCAGAAAACTTCGTTTTTAGCAAATTCATTTGAACCACTCCTTTTATTTTATTGTTATGTAACTTTCAGATTCTGGTATAAATATCCAGCTGGCACTTATTACCCATCTTTTTTTTAAACGAAACATAAGCAGGGGGAATACCAGCATAGCTGTCATTACCGTAAAAGGTATGAATATATAGGGCTGATTATTCATATCTCTGATATATTTTCTTTATGTGGCTCCATTTATTTATTAGTATTTTTTCTGCTATCATTAAGGAATAAAACAAATCCGATATATTGAATGGATTGAACCAAGGAAGGATTGTAAGGCAATGAGCTTTCAGTTGACTCAGCGTGTCATTAAGTTGTTATGCGGCTCGTTTTCTTATGAAAAAGGAGAAGCTTATTATCGCGCACATAAAGTAACTTCAATAAATAATAATCCGAATTCATCACTATATGAAGCCATTGTCCAAGGTGGCAGCAGCTACCAGGTTACTGTTGAAATTGATCGAAACGGGGATGTGGATGCGGAATGCACTTGTCCTGCTTATTTAGCAAGTGACAAGTACTGTAAGCATATCGCCGCTGTACTACTGAACATCCATGATCTACAGCAGGAAGGTGAAGTACCGATTCGCTCTTACACTTCAATGCTGCAGCCGGAATACGAATCGCGAAACAGGCTCGGGCATGTCGAACCCCGTTTCGGAGGTTCCAGAGGTGGTCGATCTGCTGATCCGGCAGGAGATATTCAACTGACCAACGGAATTCTGAAGCTATTTGACCTCAGACCACAGCGTTCAAGCGGCACCCGTCCTCTATTCGATGCAAGAACTCCTCTTGAGGTGGAGTTTATTTGTAAAACCTTTCCCTATGGCTATCGGAAGTATTTGTTCGGCATTGAGATCAAGATTGGTCCCAAGCGACTATATATTGTTCAGAAAATAAGAGATTTTCTTGATCGATTCGACCACAGAGAATCCTATGTATTTTCTAAAAATTTCTCCTATGATCCGGAGCTCCATAGTTTTCAGAAGGAGAATGATGATGTAATTCGGCAGTTAGCCCAAATTTATAACAATGAGCAGATGTATCGTGAAACCTCTAATCCTTATTCTAGTCATGGCAATGGTATGAGCGGCGATAGAATGCTTCTGATTCCATCGTATTCATGGGAAGCGCTGCTTCCTTTGCTTATCAAGGCGCCATCCATACAGCTGGTGCATGAAGACCGGACATTCGATGGGCTTCATCTATCCGATGAATCGATCCCGCTTCTCTTTAAATTTGACGAGTCCTCACATTCTGCTGGGTATCAATTGGATGTTCAAGGTCTGGAGCAGATTACTATAATGGAATCTTATGGGATAGCCCTTTTTGAAGGAAGGCTTCTTAAGCTGCAGCCAGAACAATGTAAGCGATTAGTGGAGCTTAAGCAAATGCTGGAATCTTCACGCAAGCATCAAATCCAGATACCGCAGGAACAAATGGAGCCTTTTATGGAAAAGGTAGTACCCGGTTTGATGAAGCTGGGTAGCGTTAGTATCGCTCAATCCGTCTCAGAACGCATTGAGCATACTCCATTAAAGGCTAAGCTTTATTTGGATAGAGTAAGGGATCGTTTGCTGGCGGGATTAGAATTTCAATACGGCGATATTGTCATCAATCCATTGGAAGGAAACAGTCAAAAGCGCGGCAGCGATCGCATCCTCATGCGTGATGGTGACCAGGAACGACAAATCATGGAGCTAATGGAGCAAAGTCTCTTCACCAAAACAGAAGGTGGATACTTCATGGATGACGAAGAAGCGGAATACGATTTTCTGTATCATGTCGTACCTCAGCTGGAAAAGCTTCTAAAGGTATACGCCACATCGGCTGTTAAAGCAAGACTTTATATTGGCCATACACCTCCTAAAATATCCGTTGATGTGGATGAACGAACCGATTGGCTCGAATTCCAGTTTGATATGGAAGGTATTCCGGAATCGGAAATCCGCAATCTGTTGAAATCCCTTGAAGAGAAGCGCAACTATCATCGGATGCCTAACGGAGCTTTTTTACCACTAGAAGGTGCAGAGTTTCTAGAGATTATCCGCTTCATGAATGAAATGGGAATCAGTAAAGGAGATCTAAAAGGGACGAAATTTCATATTCCAGTAGTTCGCGGCCTCCATCTGATGGATTCTCAGAGACAAGGCAATGCGGTTAAATTAGGCAAATCGTTCCGAAGGCTATTGGAAAATATAAGAAATCCAGATAATCTGGATTTTGCAGTACCTGAAAGTCTTATACCTATTCTACGGGACTATCAGAAGTATGGCTTCCAATGGATGAAGACACTGGCGCATTACCATTTTGGCGGTATACTGGCCGATGATATGGGTCTTGGCAAAACATTGCAGAGCATCGCCTTCATCGTTTCGGAACTACCGGAGATAAGAAATCGAGAGCAGCCGGCGATTATCGTATCACCAGCTTCACTTGTTTACAATTGGCGGAATGAGCTGAAGAAATTTGCGCCGCAGATCCGGTCTATCATCGCCGATGGCAGTAGAGCGGAGCGCAGCAGTGCTCTGAAGAATCTATCTCAAGTCGATGTAATTATTACTTCATACCCGCTATTGCGCAGGGATATCGATCTATATGTTACGCAATCGTTCCACACCCTTATTTTGGATGAAGCTCAGGTTTTTAAGAATCACGCTACTCAGACAGCACAGGCTGTAAAGTTGCTGCAGGCCCAGTATCGATTTGCCCTTACCGGAACACCGGTAGAAAACAGGCTGGAGGAATTATGGTCTATATTCGATGCGGTGTTCCCTGAGTTGTTCCCAGGTAGAAAGGCATTTAATGATTTATCTCGCGAAATCGTTGCCAAACGATTACGTCCGTTTCTACTTCGTCGCCTGAAGACAGAAGTACTAAAGGAGCTGCCGGAGAAGATCGAATCGCTGCAAGCCTCCGAGCTGCTGCCTGATCAGAAGAAGCTGTATGTGGCTTATTTGGCCAAACTCCAGAAGGAAACATTGAAGCATCTGAATGAGGAGGGCTTTCAGAAAAACCGGATCAAAATATTGGCCGGCTTGACTCGACTTCGCCAGCTGTGCTGCCATCCTGTGCTGTTCGTTGAAGACTATACTGGAAGCTCGGCTAAATTTGAGCAGTTAATGGAGATTATCGATGAATGCAGAAGTGCAGGTAAACGGATGCTGATTTTCTCACAATTTACTGAAATGTTAGGCCTGATTGGAAGAGAGCTCGGCTATCAAGGTGTACCTCACTTTTATTTGGATGGGAATACCCCAACTTCCGAGCGTGTTGAGCTATGCAGCCGATTTAATGATGGTGAAAGAGACTTATTCCTTATCTCGCTTAAGGCGGGCGGGACCGGGTTGAACTTGACTGGGGCGGACACGGTTATCCTGTATGACTTATGGTGGAACCCCGCAGTGGAGCAGCAGGCAGCCGATCGGGCACACCGAATTGGACAGAAGAATGTAGTGCAAGTGATCCGGCTTGTAACCCAAGGGACCGTTGAAGATAAAATGTACGAGCTTCAGCAAAAAAAGAAGAACCTGATCGATGAAGTGATCCAGCCCGGACAGGAAGCATTAACGGCTCTGACGGAGCATGAAATTCGAGAAATTCTAATGATTTAGTAATATTGCCTTATTTTTAATAAATGGGGTTTACAAAATATGCAATTAGGGGTTAGAATATAGTACAACTTAATATCACTTTAGCACGCTGAGTTTTCTTTAAGAAAAACGGGGGAACCAAGTTTATTGGGGTGAATCGACGTATCTCATATACGTTGTAGGGCGAATTCTCACCGCCCAAATCCGACAGCTAACCTCGTAAGCGCAAGTGGGAAGGATAGATTTGCTTTTTTTAAGCACAAGGTCTAGCCTTGTGTTTATTGTGTTTTAAGGAGCAAAAAAATCTTTCCGTCTCTACTTTTTTTAATTTGAGAGGAGGATTTATTTATGGTCAGCAAAGAAAAATTATTTAACCTGTTGGACGGATTAAACGAACTTGATCAAAGAGCAGCTTATGATTTCATTCAGTATCTGGCTCATCGGAATGGCGGCAATAAATTAAAGTCTGAAGATGTAGTCGATTTATTTGGTAGAAATTATTTCATAGTGCCAGATTAATCATTCAATAGAGTTAACTTCAAGCAACGATAGGGACAGCTGTTTCATTACAGCTAGTCCCTTTTTTGTTTGAAGAAAAAAGAGGGAAATATCGATTCCAGATCGAATTTTACTTTTAATGGCATATGGGGAGGGATGACGCTGGAGACACAGCTTATTAAGAGTAAAGTCGGAGCTATTTTTATACCTGTAAATGACATTGAAAAAGCAAGAAATTGGTATTGCTTATTACTTGGTCTTAAACCTGACTTTGATATTATTGCGGGTCATCTGTGTTGTATTCCGATGGATAATAACGGTTTGAACGTTGTTTTGGACAGCAAAATCTATACGGAGGATGCGTATTTTAGAACACCGATGTTTCATTTTAATACGGATGATATACAAAAATCTTTTGACTTCATGAAGGGTCTAGGGGTTGAATTGGTTACGGATATTGAGCATGGTCACTGGTTTAACTTTAAAGATCCAGATGGGAATATGTTAATGATTTGCAAGTGTTAGAACTTGGTAATAGAAATGCAAAAGAGGTTCGATAAGCCATTCAAGAGACTAAAAGACCAATCTTATGACTGGTCTTTCAATCGGGGCTTGATTTTTGCTATTGTTGTTGTTGTTGTTGTTGCTGCTTCTGATCCTCTGAATTTTCTGAATCTTGCAAGGTTTTCTGGAGCTCCTGAAGCTGCTGAGAGCTTTCTTCGACTTGTTGTTGGATTTGCTGCAATTGCTGCTCGTTAACTTGTTGAGCTATTTTCTCGGTTTGTTGGGCGAGCTGCTGCGCCTCTTGTGCTGCCTGCTCGATTTGCTGCTGTACTTGCTTTTGCTTGGATGCTTCTTGCTCAGCCATGTCGTCACACCTTTCTAAATAAGTCCTCCTTCAAAGGATTTGTAAAATACCTTACAGGTATACCTTTACAATGAATAAAATGAACTAAAATTTTTATTACGAATGGAGAGGGTAAGAATGGAATACGGTAAATTGGGTAAAAGTGGTTTGAAAATTTCGAAAATTAGCTTAGGCTGCTGGAATTTCGGCAGCTCGAACCCTGCTTTTGGTATTCCGGGTCGAGTGTCGCCTGAGGATTCGATTCGCCTTATTCACCAAGCTTATGACCTAGGTATTAATCTGATCGATAATGCTAACCGGTATACAGGTGGAGAAGCGGAAGAAATCCAAGGCCGCGCCATGAAAGGTCGTCGTTCTGATTTCGTGGTTGCAACCAAGCTGATGAAAAGAGTAGGCAACCGCCCCAATGACGAGGGTTTATCCCGCATACATATTATGCAAGAGGTTGATAATATTTTAAGACGGCTTGATACGGACTATATTGATTTATTGCAAGCACATGATGTTGATTGGGGGACGCCTCTTGAGGAAACGCTTCGTGCTTTTGATGATCTGATTCGTCAAGGCAAGATTAGATATATTGGCAGTTCCAATTTCCCTGCTTGGCTGCTCACAAAGTCGCTATGGATCAGTGATGTTAAAAACCTGGTCAGCTTCAGCTCCGCACAACCCAAATATAATTTGATCAGCCGTGAGGTAGAGAAGGAGCTTCAGCCATTATGCGTTGACCAAGGGATTGGAATGATAATTTACAGTCCGTTGGAAGGCGGTATTTTAACGGGGAAATATGATCAAGGAATACCTACGGATAGCCGTGTTGGCGATAATAACCCACTAACGCTTGATAGAGCAGTCCGGATGAAATCACAAGTTGAGAGGGTTCAACATGGACTTTCAGTACTAAGAGAGGTAGCTCAGGAGCTTGGAAAAACACCGTCCCAGGTTAGCTTGAATTGGCTCATTAACCGTCCAGCTGTTTCTTCGGCTATTATTGGTGCAACACGTCCGGAACAAATAGTAGAAAATGCCGGAGCGACGGGGTGGAAATTGTCTGATGAGCTAGTGCTTAAGCTGGAGCAGGCATTTGCCTTGTAAAAAACAACGGGATAACCCCTACCTGCTCTAACACTCACGCAATCTCATTGATACCCCGGCTCTATAATCGAATGTTCGAGGCAAATTCCTCATTCAAAAATTTTATGCTGCTTGACAAGTAATATTCATTTAGTTATTATAATCTACAAATAATAGCTACTATCAAGGACATGAATACTTATAGATACCGAGCAGAGAGAGGGGCCACCGGCTGAAAACCCCTTCGGAAAGTGTAAGCTGTTTACCCCCTTGTAGCTGCGATATCGAAATCGTCATGAGAAATTCGTGATGACTGTAAACTTCGCCGGGAATTCCCGTTACAGAAATCAATGAGGACCCGTCATTAATGAGGGTCAGAATCAGGGTGGAACCACGAGCCAAGCGCACTCGTCCCTTTTAGGACTTGTGTGCTTTTTTGCGTCTATATTCATACATTAAAAGCTACAACCAAGGACATGAACGCTTATAGATACCGGACAGAGAGAGGGGTCACCGGCTGAAAGCCCCTTCGGAGATCGTAAGCTGTTTACCCCCTTGCAGCTGCGATATTGAAATCGTCATGAGAGTAAACTTCGCCGGGAATTCCCGTTACAGAAAATTAATGAGGACCCTCTCTTTTTGGGGGTCAAAATTAGGGTGGAACCACGAGCACATTCGTCCCTTTGGATGAACTGTGCTTTTTGTGTTTCAAAAATTTAATTTTGGAGGAATGGACATGGAAATCAAGATCAAACTGCCTGATGGATCTATACGGAATTATGGTTATGGTGTGACAGTTGAGATGGTGGCAGAATCCATTAGCAGCGGATTAAAGAAAACGGCAGTGGCAGGGAAAATTAATGGGGAAATGGTTGATTTAAGCCGAAGAATCGTGGAGGATTGTGAAGTTGAAATTGTAACGCTTGAAAGCAAGGATGGCGTACAAGTTTACCGTCATAGTACAGCGCATTTGATGGCTCAGGCCATTAAGCGCATTTATGGGCAGCAAGCCGTCAAGCTCGGTATCGGACCTGTCATTGAAGACGGCTTTTACTACGATATCGATATTGAAAAGCCTTTTTCAAGTGATGACCTGGCTGCTATTGAAAAAGAAATGGAGAGGATAGTTCAAGAGAACATTCCCATAGTACGACGTGAAGTAAGCCGCGAAGAAGCCATAAAGATTTTTGAGAGGCTGGGAGACACGCTTAAACTGGAGCTAATCAATGATCTGCCGGAGAATGCTGTAATTTCGATATATGATCAGGGAGAGTTTCTTGATCTATGTCGCGGACCGCATCTTCCATCAACAGGGAGGATTAAGGTATTCAAGCTTTTGAATGTAGCGGGTGCCTATTGGCGCGGCAATTCAAACAATAAGATGCTGCAGCGCATATACGGAACTTCCTTCCCGAAGAAGGCTCAGCTTGATGAGCATTTGCTGTTAATGGAGGAGGCCAAGAAACGGGATCATCGTAAGCTCGGCAAAGAGCTTGGGCTGTTCATGTTTTCAGAAGAAGCTCCAGGTATGCCGTTCTACCTGCCTAAGGGGATGTCGATACGTACAGAGCTCGTGAACTTTTCCCGTGAGCAGCAGATAAAGCAAAGCTATCAAGAAGTGCTCACTCCTCTTATGATGAACCAGAGAGTATGGGAACAGTCCGGACATTGGGGGCATTATCATGAAAACATGTACTTTACAGATGTGGATGAAACTAAATATGCGCTTAAACCAATGAATTGTCCGGGACATATGCTTATATTCAAAAGCACCCTCCGCTCTTACCGGGAGCTTCCAATTCGTATATCCGAATTAGGCCAAGTACACCGTCATGAATTTTCTGGCGCTTTAAACGGAATGATGCGTGTACGGACATTTTGTCAGGACGATGCTCATCTATTTGTGAGACCTGATCAGATACAAGAGGAGATTGGTCGAGTTATTGATTTTATCGATCAGATATACAGCGTATTTGGATTTAAATATACAATCGAGCTATCTACACGACCCGAAGATTCAATGGGCACTGAAGAGCTATGGGACCAAGCAGAAGCGGCTCTTCAGAATGTATTGGAAGTGAGGGGGATTAAATACCGCATAAATGAAGGGGATGGGGCATTCTACGGACCTAAAATCGATTTCCATATTCTTGATGCACTTAAACGCAGCTGGCAGTGTGGGACTATTCAGCTTGATTTTCAAATGCCCGAAAAATTTGACCTGTCCTACATCGGAGAAGATAACCAAAAGCACCGTCCTGTCGTTATTCATCGCGCAGCCTATGGGTCTATAGACCGCTTTATAGGGATATTAACAGAGCATTTCAGTGGAGCTTTCCCCGTCTGGCTTGCACCTGTGCAAGCCAAAGTATTGCCGGTATCTGATAATTACATCGACTACGCACTTCAAGTGAAACAAACATTAGAGGATGCAGGTATCCGCGTGGAGGTCGATATAAGGAGCGAGAAGCTTGGCTATAAAATCCGTGAGGCGCAGCTAGAAAAAGTACCTTACATGCTGGTAGTAGGCGAAAATGAAAAAAATACAAGCACGGTAGCTGTCCGCAATCGGGGGGATGGTGACCTCGGTACTATCGGTCTAAATGAGATAACAGAGCAAATCGCTCACGAAATTCGTGTTAAAAGAAAATGATAAGGAACCAGAATCCGCAGCATTATTTTGAAATTTCTATTGACAGAATTTTAAAGTATGTTTATCATTACCTTTAATTTCATATTAGTACCATAAATTCATTGAAGAGAAAAAGTAGGTTGCAGGTCTGATCTTACAGAGAGTTGGGGTAGCTGAAAACCAACGTTCAGATGATAACCGAAAGCCGTCTCCGAGAAGCGAGCTGAAATGAAGTAAGCCCCGCCGCATTTCCTGCGTTAGAAGGAACACGTATTGATGGATACGTGAGCAGAGTGTCACTTTTTTAAGTGAAACTAGGGTGGTAACACGGGTTAAAACTCGTCCCTTGACAAGGGGCGGGTTTTTTTGTTTTTTCAAAAAGAGGAGGAATTGTTTATGACACATCATTCAATAGCTGATTTTATTTCGCCATCCGTACGTGAAATGCCGCCATCCGGAATTCGAAAGTTCTTTGATTTAACCAATGGAAGGGCGGATATTATATCACTTGGGATAGGAGAGCCGGATTTCGTTACTCCCATGAATGTTAGAGAAGCGTGTATACAAGCGCTGAAGAAAGGAAAAACAACCTATACTCCGAATTCAGGACTTCTTGAGCTTAGAGAGGGGATTGCCGAGTATCTGTTCACTAACTTTAATGTCAAATATGAGCCATCCAATGAAGTGCTGGTCACGGTCGGAAGCAGTGAAGCTATTGATCTTGCATTGCGTACAATTATTACAGCCGATGACGAGATATTAGTGCCAGTTCCTTGCTACATTTCATATTCCCCTCTTACTTTTCTTGGCGGCGGAAAGCCTGTGGAGATTGAAACATTTGCCCAAGATGATTTCAAGCTCACTGCAGAGGCTCTGATCAATAAATTAACACCCCGCTCAAAGGTGCTTATGCTTTGCTATCCGAACAATCCGACTGGGGGCATCATGACCTATGAGGACTGGCTTCCAATCGCCAAAATAGTAGAGGAAAGAAATCTTATTGTCATTTCCGATGAAATTTATGCAGAGCTTACGTATAAGGGCAAACATGTCAGCTTCGCTTCTCTGCCTGGAATGAAGGAAAGGACCTTGCTGGTCAGCGGTTTTTCCAAAGGATTTGCAATGACTGGATGGAGAGTGGGCTATGTATGCGGCCATCCGGAACTAATTGCGGCTATGCTGAAAATTCATCAATATACCGTGATGTGTGCGCCTATTTTGGGACAGATAGCAGCTTTTGAATCATTGAAAAACGGAATGGAAGAAAAGGACTCCATGATGGAGTCGTACAATCAACGCCGGCGAATGATAGTACAGAATCTACGCCAGATTGGCTTGCCTTGTCACGAACCTCTTGGCTCCTTTTATGTATTTCCGTCTATCTCGCACACGGGTTTAAGCTCTGAACAATTTGCTCAGAGGCTGCTTGATGAGGCGAAAGTGGCTACGGTTCCAGGCAATGTCTTCGGGGCTGGTGGCGAAGGATTTGTCCGATGCTCGTATGCTACATCGTTAACACAGCTTGATAAGGCATTGGATAGAATTCAAACCTTTTTGAAAAACATTTGAATCATCTCAATCCATAAAGGTACACTAAACCAAGTCGTTGGAGAGCTATTTTTCACACTGCAGCGACTGGTTAGTCATACTTTTCGTCGTCGATTCTATGCCTATTTTCAATAATAAGCTCGGCTTCGGTTTCAAAATTCAAATACAAAGGACCAGGAAGCCTGTCGATAATATCTTTGACCACGGATAATTCTATGAACTCCTCCAATGTTTGCGGCCGCTGATCTAGCTCTTGGTACCATTCGCGAACCGCATCAATGAACAAGTAAAATGAAGCTTCAAATCCATTCGCAACTTCTTCTGCCTCAGCATTTTCCGCTCCCGACATAGACTTCCAGTTTTTTAGAGTGGTGATTAAAGCCTGCTCAACCTTATCATTCATGTTAAACCTCCCGAATTGGAAATGACTTTTTTCTGCTTTTTCTACAAAGTTACATTATAACAGTATTGCGTAAAAACAGCAGATTTTCAGCAAAATTGGGTCTTTTTTACTTTATTATTTGCTGTATTCATTTCTTATTTTCGACAAAATAATACAATTATTTCAAATCCTTGCTATAATGAAAATAAGAATGAGAATGAAGAAAAGGTGATCCATATGGGTTTGTTAAAACATATACCTCTAAAAACATCTCTATTGTTTATAATAATACTAATTTTGTTGAATACATCCTATTATATGCATTATAAGGAGCTGCTCATAGAGAACCAGAAGGGAGTGATGAATCTTCTATATAAAAGCATTAAATCGAACCTTGAACATACTGTGGATGGAGAGTCGGTTGTCGAGGAATTGCTGGGGAAAAATCTTAGAACGGTTGCGATTGCAGCCAAGCAAAAGTTAGATCCCGATTACAATAAAATCGATAATAATGAACTAAAGGCATTGGCGGGCGATCTTGGAGTTGATGAGATTACGTTATTCGCCAAAACCAATGACGATATTATAGGAGTGAGATCGTCAGATCCGAAAGAGATCAATGTTAGCTCCAAAGGCTGGGATACGATCTACATTGCTTTTAATCAATTGTTTAAGCTGCAGGATGTTAATGTGGGCATGGGCCAAACTTTACCACATTATTGGAGCTATCCCATCGACACTGCCACGACAAGCCCTAATGAAATCAATAAATGGGGGTACTATTACGATGGTACTACTAATTATATAATTAATCCCTTTTTGCATAAAAAGAGTTTTCGTGAATATCAAGAAATTACAAGAATAGAAGATGCGATTCAAATATTAATGAAGGAAAATAGCCCTACTATAATGGAAGTGTGCGTCTTAAACTCCAATACATTTCTTGATCGCAAGCTTCCGGGCGATAATCCGACCCCTAGCAGTTGGTTTTCAGAAAGAGAAGTTTTTTTTGGAACTTATCAGCTTAGAGACCCTCGTGAGAAGCAGCATGCTGCATTGTCTATGGTAACAAATGAAATGGTTTTCTATACTACAGAAATAAACGGTAAATCTGTGATGAAAAGCTTCGCTCCTATCCCGACGGATTACTTAAAATATAATCCTTCCGGAAGTGCACCGTTAATAGCAATTACATCCGACTATGCCGAAATCAATAGGGTGCTTAACAAACAATTGATGAACACCGTGTGGTTTATGGGACTATGTACCTTACTAGCGATAGTTATTGTGAGTTCCATTTTGTGGATATTTAGACGAAATAAGAAGCTTGCGCTTCAAAATGTTCAAGAAGCTTATGTTGGAAATATTGAAATGCTGTTTCAATCGGTTAGAGAGCAGAGGCATGATTTTATAAACCATATACAAACCATTCATGCATTCCTAACTTTAAAACGTTATGATGACTTGCAGAAATACACCAATTCTCTCGTGGGAGAGATACGAATTATTAATGATCTAATAAATATTAATGATCCCGCTCTTATAGCGCTAATGCAGGCAAAAATAACGCAAGCGGAGTCTTTGCATATCCTGTGTGAGTACGATTTCAAACATATGGATCAATTGAAGTTAAGCCCGATTAAAGCTACGGATGTCGTGAAAATACTAAGCAACTTAATAGATAATGCTTTTGACGCAACGATGGAGCTCGAAAAAAAATATCGCCATGTCAAAGTTAAAGGGGATATAGTGAACAACCAGTTGCATTTTACAATAAGCAATACAGGCCCAGCTATTCCCGAGCAATTACATACCCGAATATTCGAATCCGGCTTTTCTTCCAAAGTCAGCGGTAAAAATTGCGGACTAGGGCTGCATATAGTGAAGCAGCTAATTATTCGTTATAAAGGATCGATTCAAGTGAAAAGCAACGAAGGCTTTACCGAATTTGTAGTAGTAATCTCCTTATCCTGATGTTAAAGAGAAAAGCCCCGAATTTGGGGCTTTTTTGACGTGCTACTTAATGACGCGGCGGGCTGTCACGAATGTCCGATCCCATGTGCTTCCGGCAAAATTGGAAATCGTAACGCCAATTCCGACTCTATAGGTATGAAGTATTTTCCCATTGCCCATATAAATACCTACATGATTAATAACGCCATCACGGTTAGTGTCAGAGAAAATTAAATCTCCCGGCTGCAGCTTGCTTTTGGATACAGGGGTACCGACTCCAGCTTGCTGTCTGGAGGAACGTGGCAGGTTGATTCCATTTTGTTTAAAAACATATTGGGTGAACGATGAACAATCAAAAACATTCGTTTTTCCTGAAGGAGCTCCAAATTGATAACGGACGCCAAGAAAATGTTTTCCCGTTGCAATAACATTATTTGCCACAGACGTACTGGACACAGTAGCCGCGTGAGCGGATTGAGGTGCCACCAGCGTACTTCCTGTAAAAGCAACCGCTAGGGTGAGGCTGATTCCCACTACAGCTTTACCAAGATGGTTTTTCTTCGTGTTGTTCATAACTCTTCCTCCTATGGTTTTGTCTGGTGTAGGCTTTGGCCTAACAACAACATACCACAAGAAAAATAGCCACTATTTACCTGAGGAGGGGAAAACCCTTACGCCGTTTGATTTTGACCGGTGTTATTAGAAATTCATTAGAAATAATTAATGTAAATAGTCTTGACATGAAAGAGCAATTAAGTAAAACATTCTCATTAATGATGAATTTGTGAGAGAAGTGGAATACTTATAAAGAAATAAACAACTTATGCTATGAATTTGAGGGATTCGGGATGGTAATAATTTTTATCGTTGAGGATGTAATGAGCATGATACCATGGGGATAAAATATTCTAGAATCCCGATAAAATGGAAATTAATGCTCTGGTCGTTTATACTGTTATTTATCATATTTTTCGTTTATAACACGGCCCAATACATAGTTATTTACCATTGGCATATGAACCAAACCTATGAAGAAATTCGCAAGGACATGAATTCCATACAAGATTATTTTATTGCAGAGAAGTCAGATCAAGAGCAGATAGCAGACGCGACCCTTATTGTTGAAAAAATCGTCAAAAACAATCAGTTAATACGTGTTATAAACAATAGTGGTGACCCAGTTCTAATAGTTAGCAATGATTTGCCTGAGCAGGGGGTAGCCCCTAAGCCTGTAACAAAGCCGGAAATGGAAACAAAATGGTACCTTGAAGATCATTTGCTTATTATACGAAGTCCATTAAATACGGGCAGTTTTACTGGAACTGTTGAGATCATTAACAATCTGGAGTCATTGGATAACCTCAACCAAACCCTTATAGTTATCATGCTATCAGGAGCGGGGATTGCTGTTATTCTTAGTGGTTTAGGTGGATTGCTCATATCCCGTCAGCTTCTCAAGCCTATACAATCCATTACAGAAACGATGAAGAAAATAATGGAAAATGGTTTGCAGGAACGTGTCCCCTTTCATGATAATAAGGATGAGTTGTCTTACTTGGCTATAATGTTCAATGAAATGATGGAGCAGCTTGAGAAATCGTTCCGGCAGCAGAAGCAGTTCGTTGAGGACGCATCACATGAGCTTCGTACACCTATTTCTATAATTGAGGGGCATCTGTCCTTACTGAACCGTTGGGGGAAAACTAATACAGACATATTGGATGAATCGCTGACATCCTCATTAGAGGAAATTGTCCGACTTAAAGAGCTTGTACAAGAATTATTGGAGCTTTCACGAGCGGAATCCATCCATGAGAATGCAATTGAAGATTGGGCCGATGCGCGATCGATTATTCAACAGGTCGTTAATGATCTCTCCGTGCTTCATCCGGATGTTGAATTTATCGTACGATTGGCCAAAGAAGAATGCCTGCTGCAAATTTCTACGCATCATTTGAAACAAATTATTTTGATCATACTTGATAATGCCGTTAAATACTCACTTAATCAGAAAACGATAGAGATTAATATGGATCTAGTTCAACCCAATACAGCAAGTATTCAAATTATGGACCATGGTGTAGGTATTCCCAAAGAAGACATTCCGTTTGTATTTGACCGGTTTTACAGAGTGGATAAGGCTCGGAATCGAAAGCTGGGGGGCAGCGGCTTAGGACTTGCAATTGCCAAACGTATTATAAATAAATATCACGGCGATATTCTAATCGAAAGCAATGAAAATGAAGGTACAAGCGTGACTATATGGCTTCCTTGCAGAGAGGAGTACATAGACCGTGGTTCTAAAAGCTAGAGTAGCAAGGAGGCTGCGTGTTGAATCTTAAGCTACGGTTAATCCCGGCTTTCATTATTAGCTTTATTTGTGTAAGTGGCTTCGGTGTTATAGCCATGTTAATTCATGAAACTACGATTGATCATTTTGATCAATCCATTATCCATTTTGTTCAAAATTTGGAATCTCCCTTGATGACAATGATTATGAATGGCTTCTCATTTATTGGGTCGAGCAAAGTCATTGCCATACTCATCCCAATCATTGCTGTTTACTTATATAAAGTTTTAGGGCATCGCAGGGAGCTTGTTCTATTTATTGGGGTTAACATTGGGTCAGGCTTTTTGAACTTAGGACTTAAAACTTTATTTAGGCGGGCTCGTCCAACGATTCACCAGATCGTACAAGAAACCGGGTTTAGCTTTCCCAGCGGTCATTCTATGGCAGCCTTTACTTTATATGGAGTGACAGCTTTTTTACTATGGCGACATACCTCTCATGCAATAAATAGAATGATATTAATTGCTATAAGTATTGGAATGATCATTGCGATCGGGGGAAGCAGGATCTATCTGGGCGTTCATTATCCCAGTGATGTGTTAGGCGGTTATTTAGCAAGCGGCTTTTGGCTGGCAGTTGCCATATGGTTATTTCAGAGATTTGGGCAGCAGAAGCAGCAAATCAAGTAATATAGCCTGAGCCCCTGCTTAGATAGAGGAGCTTGGGCTTAGTTTTGTTATGGTCTGCGTTTTTTGGCATAAGACATAATTTGCCGGTATATGGATTTATCCTTCAAATGTAAAAATAGAGCTTTGGATGGCTCGAAATTCGCTTCAATAATCCAAACATTTCCTTTGCTATCCAACCCAATATCCAATCCCACCATTCGGATCCATCGATATGAGGAATGCAGCTGTCTAACTGCTTTTAGTGCAATTCGATCTATTTCTTGCTGAATCTTTTCTTCAGAAATACCAGAAATAGTCGAATTCCGGATGGCTGTTGAAATAGGAACGACCTTGCCTTTGCTGCGAGCCGTGTTGGTAATAATGTAGCCGGAACCGGCTATTTTTGCCAATTTACCTGTAATCGTCCAATTCGACTTAATAGTCCTTTGAACCATAACACGAACGTCAAACGGTTTCCCGTTTACTTGGGCAAGCGGGATTTTCTGTTGAACAATCTTCAAAGTTCGCTTGGATTGGCTGCGTACGAAGTTGTAAGTAGATCGAAGTCCTACAATCGTTTTTTTGCTTTTCCCATAATGAACCTCGTATTGCCTATCTCCCTTCGAAGAAACCTGGATTACTCCCAATCCTCCACAAGCCCCTGATGGTTTGACTATGACTTTGTTATACTGATCTAAGAGAGTGGAAAAAGATTGATATCCCAAAACACGTGTAGCAGGAAGTGCGGACGCCAGTTCAGAGGATTCGATCATGATCTTATGTTTGGTCCATTTATCCAAATGATAAGCCATATTTTATTGTTCCCCCCTCTATCGTATTAGTGAACCATAATCCTGCACTTTACTCTGGCTGTAAGTCACGCCAATTCACATCCCCGGCATCATTAAATAATGGATGCTCTTCACAGCTTGTAAGTTGATTATTTTTATCCACAAAAACGACTCTCGGTGCCAGTGCCTGCAGCTCGGCTTCGTTAAATAATCCGAGACTGAGTATAATAACCAAATCTCCAGGTTGAAAGAGATGAGCAGGCGGTCCGTTTAAGCATATTTGGCCTGAGCCTTCTTGTCCTGGCAGTGCATAGGTCTTCCAACGGGTTGCGTTGCGTAAACTGGTGATTTGAACCATTTCATATGGGTGAATATTGGTGGCTTTCAGAAGGAGAGCGTCTATCGTTATGCTTCCTACGTAGTCCAAATTCGCTTCGGTTACGGTGGCTCTATGAATTTTCCCTTTACACATCAATCTTTGCATGGAGCATCATTCCTCTTTCCTTATTGGAAAAAAAGACTCTCATTCACCTTATGAGCGAAATTAAAAAAAGGATTGGACGTTGGTGTAAAATAAAACAGGCTCCCTATAGATGCCCTTGCGGAATAAGCAAATCCTCATATGCTGTTAAAGAAACCTGACGACAGGAGGGCGAACAGCTTATGAGATTTTGGTTAGAGTGCAGAAAATGCGGGAAACAAATCTCTTTTCATATAAATGCTGGAGCATGCTCATGCGGAGGCGCATTGCGGGTCGAATATGATTTGGAGCTTGTTAAACATACCTTGTCAAAGGAAAGCTTAAATAATCGTATAGCATCGATGTGGCGATATGCTGAGCTTCTGCCCATTGAGAAGAAAGAAAGTATTATCACAATGGGTGAAGGCTTTACGCCACTAGTTCCATTGACAAAAGCTGAACAAGCTCTCCCTCTTGGAAAGCTTTGGGTCAAGAGAGAGGAACAGAATCCTACAGGAAGCTTCAAGGCCAGAGGATTTTCAGTCGCATTGTCTATTGCTAATGAATATGGGATCCACAAGGTGGCGGTTAATTCTAATGGCAACGCTGCCTCTGCATTAGCGGCCTATGCAGGCTACGCGGGAATGGAGGCGTATGTGTTCCTTCCCAAGGATTGTCCATGGCTGATTATAGAAGAATGCATTCAATATGGAGCTCATACTTACTTGGTAGATGGGTTAATACAGGATGCGGGCAAATTGATCAGAGAAGGAGAGCAAGAACAGAATTGGTACAATGTCGGTACCATGAAGGAGCCGGGGAGAGCGGAGGGCAAGAAGACCATGGGGCTGGAAATTGCCGAGCAGTTACATTGGAAGCTGCCTGAAGTTATTATTTACCCGACAGGTGGTGGCTCTGGAGTTATCGGCATGTGGACTGCATTTCAGCAGTTGAAGCAACTAGGTTTTATTCAAGGAGAACTCCCTCGCATAGTTTGCATACAAGAGACAGGCTGCCAACCATTAGTCACAGCTCTGCAGAACAATGACTTATTTTCACCTCAGAGTGAAGATGTGAATTCAAGCCCTACGGGCATGAGAGTGCCGTATCCGCCTGACGGTCAGCTCCTCGTTTCGATAATACGTCAATCGGGAGGCACCGCTTTGGCTGTATCACAGGAAGAAATACGCCAAGCGCAGCTCGCTTTGGGTAAGCTGGGAATATCCTCATCACCAGAAGGCGCGGCCACATGGGCCGGCTTAATTCGTTTGCTTGATCAAGGGGGGATTGGCCGGCATGACGAGGTAGTTTTATTTAATACTTCCCATGCGATGAAATATAGGCAATTCAGCCACCGCATACTGCCTGTTGTGAAATCATATAAGGAGTGGGTTGGCTTAAATCCATCCTATATGTAATGATAGGCTGCCATCTGGTAACATATCTTGGGAGGTTGTGAATATGCAGGAGCTTGTTGGTCATTGTATAAAATGTAACAAACCGATTATGTGCGAGGATGGATTTCTTAACGGTATCGTAGTTGAGGATAAAACATTGATCTGCTTCGAATGTTCAGAAGAGGAGCAGTCGCAGTCGACATTTGCTCTTGAATAGCATGTTGCAATTCGATGCAATCAGCCAAAACAGCAATCCATAAGAAATCACTGATCTTGCTCTCTGCTATAATAGGGAGAGTGTACAAGTTAAAACTAGAAGAAGAGGTGTTAGTTTATGGGAGTTAAGGCTGACAAAATTTTTGTTAATTTACCGGTCAAAGATCTAAACAAAACCGTCGATTTTTTTACTACTATAGGCTTTGAATTTAACCCCCAATTTACCGATGAAAATGCTACATGTATGGTTATCAGTGAACACATATTTGTCATGCTGCTAGTTGAACCCTTTTTCAAAACATTTACCCAAAAAGATATTATTGATGCAACAAAAAGTACAGAAGCTATTATAGCTTTATCTGCTGACAGCAGGGAAAAAGTTGACGAGATTGTAAATAAAGCTTTGGCAGCTGGAGGAACACCTTCCAAAGAACCTATGGACCATGGGTTTATGTATTCATGGAGTTTTCAGGATATAGACGGTCATCTTTGGGAATTAGTATATATGGATGAAAGTGCGGTTAATCAAAATTAATTGCTAGGATAACAAGCTAAAAGCCATCGCATTGTTCAATGCGATGGCTTTTAGCTTGTTAATGAACTGCATTTATTTTCATTGGCCCGATAGCTTGCGGCTGGGCGGACGCAAAGCCCACGACGCGATGACTAGTGCAAGGAAGACTACCGGCTGGGAGATTAATGCCAGGCTATCCCCCGAGAAAGCGTGAGATGCTGCCGCCCCTGTGAGTTCAAAGAAAAATCCCGCGTAGGCCCATTCCTTTAGGAGCGGAAAACGAGGTATTACGATAGCTACCACGCCTAGTAACTTCCACAAACCTAGAATAGTAAGGAGGTAAGAAGGATAGCCAAGATGGTTCATTACTTCCACTTGCTGCTCTCCGTGAGTGAAGAAGAGGAAGCCGCCTATAACGAAGCTTGCCGGACCTAATAGGGTGGTTACCCAGTATGCGATTGTTTTAATTCTATTGGTTTTCATGTCAGATCTCCTATCTTTAGTTCATGCTTTCACTTCAATTACAGGGTATATTCTAGCATATAACCGGTTCTGGGAATTCTTATAGATTGCTATTCTAAAGTTAATAACAACAATAATAATAACATGTTTAAACATATCATTGAAATAAAATAATCATTAATGAACATATATAAACATTTATATTCCCATTTCTATATTGAAAGATAAAGGATTATCTAATAAAGTATTGACAGAAATGTTTACCAATGATAATTTAAAAGAGCAAATATAAACATTAATAAACAATTTAGTGCAAAACCGTGTTTGTCTGAGAGGGAGCGTAAACCATGTTGGCTGCGGAAAGAAAAATGAGAATCGTAGAATATGTAAGACAGCATCGTGTTGCTTCAGTCGCGGCATTAGCCTTGGAATTTGATGTTCATGAGGCAACTATTCGCAGGGATTTGGCGGAGGTTGAACAGGAAGGCTTGCTAAAGAGAACTCACGGTGGAGTCATAGTGGAGCAATTGACTCACAATGAGCCCTCTTTTAACGACAGGTTCAATGTGCAGCTTGAACAGAAAATGCGCATCGGTAAGATGGCCGCAAGTATGGTGGAAGACGGGGATCATATCATTATTGATTCGGGTACAACTACACTTCACATTGCGAAGAACTTGCTCTACCATTCGAACATTACTGTAGTGACGAATGATATTAATATTGCTGCCGAGCTGAGAGATGCCCCAGGTGTGAAGGTTACAGTAACCGGTGGAGATCTGTATCCATCAAGCTTTATGCTTAATGGTATGTTTACGGATCAAGCGCTTCGTTCCCTTCATGTGTCCAAAGCTTTCATTGGTACACCTGCCATTCATCCCAAACATGGATTGATGCATCCGGAGGCGCAGCTGGTACTCGCAAAACAAGGTATGATTAATGCGGCACAGGAAGTGATTGTGGTTGCTGATGATACCAAAATAGGCAAGTTGTCTCTTCATACGGTCGCTCCAAACTCAGCCATTCAAACTTTAATTACGGCTAAGGAGATTACAGAATACGATAAAAAGCAATTTCAGGATTCTGGTGTGAACGTAATTCTTGTTTAATTCACGATGATATTTTCATGGATGCTTCATGCTTCCTTGAAATTTCATATAGATTGAATAGGTTTAAACGGAGGTGTTCTTATTAGTGGACAGAAGTAAAGCCGGCACAGTCAAATCACGTACTCTACGCTTAACTAAGCCGAGTGAAATTCAAGAGCTGGAAGTAGCCAGGGAGCTTCGGAAGGATGAAGTTGCAGTTGAACCAACTATTGCCAGTATTTGTCACGCTGATCTGCGTTACTTCAGCGGTCAGAGAAAACCTGAGGTATTAGCCAAAAAACTGCCGATGGCCTTACTGCATGAGGGAATCGGTATCGTGGTCGAGAGCAGCTCATCTAAGCTCTCTGAAGGTCAGCGAGTGCTCATTGTTCCGAACTTACCGGGGTACCTGCTTCGGGGAATCGAACCTGAGCTTTGTTGTCCCGCTTGCAGAAATGAAATTGAAGATAACTATTGTTATCATTCCAAGTTTTTGGGAAGCGGTACCGATGGGATAGCTCAAAGCAGGCTGGTGCTACCTGATATGTGTGCGATTCCGATTCCTGAATCAATACCTGATGAGATCGCCGTTTTAGCGGAATTATGCAGTGTTTCGTACAGAGCAATAAGAGGAATAAGTCATTTATTGGATCGGTCTCGGATCGCAGTATTTGGAGATGGACCTGTCGGATACTTGACCGCAGCTATGTTGCATCACGGATATAAGATTGGCAGGGATCGTTTAATTGTCTTCGGTGCAATAAAAGAGAAGCTGGATCAATTCACCTTTGCAACAACTGAACTGGTGCAGAATTACGATTTCTTAGCTAGTGAGAAGGTTGATATCGTGATGGAATGTACAGGAGGGCGGTTTAGTGAAAGTGCTATCAATCAAGGGATTGATATTCTAAAACCCGGAGGCCATCTTATTGCAATGGGGGTAAGTGAGGATCTGGTGCCGATCAATACGCGCGATGTGTTGGAGAAAGGGATCACACTCCATGGAAGCAGCCGCAGCTCGGCAAAGGATTTCCAACAAGTGTTGAAGGTTATGGAAAGCACAGATTGTCAGGACACATTAAGAAAATTACTTCCCGAGAAATATACGGTTGTGAGCACGGCAGAAGACCTCGCTGGCGCTATGGAATCTGCCATGACTCACAGGGACTGGAAAAAAACAATCCTGGACTTTCACTGGTGACACAGTGAAAGTCGTAAATGGATTGTACCATAAATCCATTCAATTGTTAATAACCGCGAATTGTACAGCTGCACGAAAATGTAAACGCAATCATTTAAGGATTCTGGGAATAATTGGTGAGGAGGGTTGCTCTTGGCATCCATTGAATTCGTTCAAGTAACACAATCATTTGATAAAAACATAATAATTGAAGGCTTGGATTTAAAGATAGAGGACGGCAAATTCACGGTATTGGTAGGTCCATCAGGCTGCGGGAAGACTACGCTCCTCAGAATGATCGCCGGGCTTGATCCACATACTTCAGGCTCGGTTCTTATTAACGGGAAAGATGTGACACGAGTAGCTCCCGGTCAAAGAGGGGTTGCCATGGTTTTTCAAAACTATGCGATTTACCCGACCATGTCTGTAAGAGAAAACATTGAATTTGGGTTGAAAAATAATAAAGTAGCCAAGGAAGAAAGAACCCGTCTGGTAGAGGGAATTAGTGAAACAGTCGGATTATTTGAATACCTGGATCGTAAACCCTCCACATTATCCGGAGGCCAACGTCAACGTGTAGCATTGGCCCGTGCCATGGTGAAGAAACCGTCCGTATTTCTAATGGATGAGCCGCTGTCCAATCTCGATGCAAAGCTCAGGGTACAGATGCGCATTGAACTCATTGAAATGCACAAAAAACTCGGAACGACATTTGTATATGTCACACATGATCAGGTAGAAGCGATGTCGATGGCGGACACTATTGTTCTTATGAATCGTGGACGGATTCAACAGGAGGCGCCCCCTGAGGTCATCTACCGTCAACCGAATAATCTTTTTGCGGCTCAGTTTATCGGAGTACCGCCAATGAATGTCGGTGAATTAGGGGCAGACGGGGTGAAATTCGGTTTCCGCCCAGAGAGTGCAGTACTGTCTGCCGAACCTAACAATTGTCATTTTTCCATGCGCGGAGTGATCGCCACAAGAGAAATGCTAGGTTCTGAAACGATTTATCAGGTGAGATCCGGCGAGCATGCGTTTATGATCAAATGCACCGAAGATTTATTTTCCTTCGATCAGGAGGTTTATGTTGGAGTGGAAGCGGCTAAAATCTTTTTCTTTGGTGCGGATGAGAACCGAATAAGTCAGGAAGACGAACGATTTGGAACTTATTTAAGAATGCTGAAAGGGCAGCAGTATGGATAAAAAACGACTGTGGGAAGCGATTCGACCCTATATTATGGTCTTACCTGCTATGACGGGCATTTTTCTTTTTGTCATATATCCAGTTATCTATTTAATTAAATTAAGCTTTTATAAATACAACCTGATGAATAAGGATAAAAGCAAGTTCATTGGATTTGATAATTACACAGAAATTTTTACCCGTGAGGATTTCTACGGCGCTCTGACCAATACGGTTGTTTACACGATAGGGGTAGTTGTACTCACTATGCTGCTATCTCTGTTGATTGCCATTTGGCTTAATAAAAAGACACGCTTCAATGCGGTTGTGCAAGCAGGCATCTTTACTCCACACATTATTTCCATTGTGTCTGTTGCGCTCGTCTGGATGTGGCTTATGGAGCCCAACCACGGCATGCTTAATTTTCTGCTTAAGGCAATTGGACTTCCATCCTCACCATGGCTGCAGAGCTCTAGTACTGCAATGGTCTCAGTCATCATCGTTTCGGTATGGCAAAATATTGGCTACTACACTTTAATCATTGTAGCTGCACTTCAAAGCGTACCGCCAAACATCTATGAGGCTGCCGCACTGGATAACGCAAGCCGGTTTAAGATGTTTTACAAGATCACTTTGCCGCTAATTTCACCGCAGTTGTTTTTCATATTGATCATTATGACGATCGGTTCGTTCAAAGTATTTGATACTGTAAAAATCATGACCGCAGGTGGGCCTAATAACGCAACGACTACTCTTGTTTACTATATTTATGAATTCAGAACCAATAGCATTGGGTATGCTTCAGCGACTGGAGTGGTTTTGATGGGGATCATCGCGATCCTGACGTTTATTTACTTCCGATTGCTGTCCAAAAAAGTACATTATCAATGATCTGTCGAGACGAGATGACTCACATAGAGGGGGTGTGAAAAAGGTGACATTCGATTTAAAATCCATCAAGAATACATTAGGATTTTTATGCAAAGCGGCTATTTTGATGGTGTTTGTATTCCCGTTTTTATGGATGATTTCAACCTCGCTGCAGACCTTTCAGGAAACATTGGCGTTTCCGCCTACGTGGATTCCCGCATGGCCGCAATGGATTAACTTTGTGGCGGCTATGAGAGCAGGTCCCTTTTTGACCTATGCCGGGAACTCGCTTATCGTTACATTTTCCGTTATCATTCTGCAAATAATTGTGATGATTCCAGCAGCATATGCCTTTGCCAAGTACAGGTTTGTGGGGAAAGAAATATTGTTTTCATTGGTTTTGCTCGCATTCATGATTCCTGGACAGGTGACCTTCATTCCAGTCTACTTAATGCTTGCGGATTGGGGAGTGATCAACTCACTGCTTCCCCAAATCATTCCATTCATGGCAAATGCATTCGGTATATTTCTGCTGCGCCAATATTTTATGCAAATTCCGCAGGAAATTATAGAATCAGGGAGATTGGATAATGCCAGTGAATTAAAAATTATTATGAAAATCATGGTACCAATGTCCATGCCGGCTTTAGCAACCATCGCATTATTTAGTTTTGTCAGCCATTGGAACGACTATTTCTGGCCGCTTGTTATGACCGATTCCGCTCAGGTCCGACCTTTAACAATGGGAATTGCCATGCTAAGGGAGACCGAGGGGATAAGCAACTGGCACATTATCATGGCCGGTAATGTTGTATTAGTTGTCCCCATCTTGATTGTATATCTTTTTACTTCAAAACAAATCGTCAAAGCTTTCGTTTATTCCGGAATTAAATAAATCCGGGTGTCTTACCAGAAAAACTATAATCTATTTGGAGGTCATCGAATATGAAGAAAACGCTTTCAGTTACAGTGTTGTCAGCGACTTTGCTATCCACTCTGCTCGCAGGGTGCTCGGGCGGTCAGTCCCAACAGACTGTAGATCCAAAAACCAATCCTCAATCTACTGCAACTCCAGCGCCAGCTAGCTCGGGAGGGAAAACTACCGTACAATTTTGGCATTCTCTGGGAGGCAAGAATGGCGAATATACAGACGCCATGATCAAACGCTTCAACGCATCTCAAAATAAAATTGAAGTGGTCGGCACCTTCCAGGGGACTTACGATGAAACGGTTACGAAGGTGCAGCAAGCGGTTGCTGCTAAAACCGGGCCGGATGTAGCAATGCTGGAGCGCGCCTATGTACAGCTGTTTGCTGATTCGGATGTATTGGAGGACATGAACCCTTTTCTCAAGAAATCAGGGTTAAGCATCAATGACTTTACGCAAGGTCTTTTGGGTCACTCTACCTTCGATAATAAATTGGTATCCTTGCCATTGAACCGCTCTACTCCAATTTTACATGTAAACAAGACGATGCTGGACGAGAAAGGGCTCGCTATTCCGAAAACATGGGATGAATTGAGTAAAGTAGCCAATGCACTTGTGATTAAGGAGAATGGCGAATACAAGCGCTACGGGTACAGTATGCCCTATGACACCTGGTATCCTATTGCCATGATCACACAAGCAAAGGGTAAGTTTTTTAATGATGCCACTACTTCAATTGGATTTAATAACGGTGAAGGTGTGAAAACCTTTAAATTCCTGAAGGATATGCAGAGCACAGGCGCCTTGTATTATCCTCCAGCTCAGGACTCTGGAAATATAGTCAACCAGATGTTTACAAGCGGTAAGATCGGTATGATGTACCAGTCCACCGGCGTCATCGGAAGTCTTATGGACACGGTTAAATTCGATTATGTTACAGCCTATTTGCCAATGGACCAAGTATATGCAAACCCTACAGGAGGGGCGAATGTTTCTTTGATGGCCAATTCGAAAAATAAAGAAGCGGCGTGGGAGTTTATTCGTTGGACGATGACGGACCCTCAGGGCGGCTTGCAATTCATTCTCGATACAGGGTATCTTCCGTTTACTAAAAAAATGGTTGAGTCCCAACAGATGAAGGATCTTTGGGCCAAACAACCGAATCGTAAAGTAGCCTATTATCAGCTTCAATATGCAGTTGACACGAATAAGCATGTAGCTTGGACACAAGTTATGCAAGAATTTAACAAAGCAATACAAGCGATTATGTATGACAACAAAAATATTGAAACCACACTGGACACGTTTAAGAAAGAAACGGAGCGAATTATTAAAAAATAAATGGAAAGGAAGGTAGGACTACATGATAGGACGTCTTGAAAACAATAACTCGATCGTTGTTGCAGCACATAGAGGTTTAAAATGCGATTATCCGGAAAACACTCTGCTTGCTTTTCAAAAAGCTATGGAGTCAAAGGTGGATATGCTAGAGCTCGACCTTCGGCTGTCCAAGGATGGCGTGGTCATGGTCATCCATGATGAGACATTGGAGCGTACGACGAATGGTTCCGGTAAGGTGATGGACCATACTTTGGCAGAGCTTAAACAATTGGATGCGGGAGGTTGGTTTGACCCTGTTTTTGAGGGATTGAAAATCCCGACCTTTGAGGAGCTGTGCAGCTTGATTGCCTCTTACCCCGAGATGCTGTTAAATGTAGAAATTAAGCCTAGCCCTCATGCGAAATGGGTCGTGGATAAGGCTGTCGCCATGCTTGACGAATTCGGCTATCTTCCACGCTGCGTATTCACCAGCTTTGATGCGGTCATAATCGCCTATATCCATGATACTTATCAGCTAAAGACGCAGGGTTTCCCGGCAGAGCTGATGCATAATTTTGATTCAGGCCCCGAAGGTACTTATTCTAAGATGTGGGCTGTAGGCATCAGTATGAAGCTGTTGACACCGAAGCTGGTTCAGGAGTTTCGGGATAAGGATATTCTGCCTTGGTGTTATTGCCCGGATGTCGATCAGCAAGTCTATTATGCGCTTGGATGCGGCTCTACTCTAATGACCTGCAACAATCCGAGGCCGGCTCAAGAAATTCGATATGTGATCGAGCATAATGGGAGGTGAAGTATGAGTATGTTTCAAATAAGACGGAAGAAGACGATCCGGCAGTCATTTGGCCGAAGTCAATTATTGAAAATTGTAATTGGGGCAGCCATTATTAGTCTTCTCCCATGGTCAGCTGCTCCTATCCAAGCCAAACGCGATGTTTTGAAATCCAAGATGTTTGCCCTTTCGGAGCCGGCTGCTGAACTGATTAATGAAAAAGCGCTGCAAAATGGGACGGTATTGCAATCATTCGCTTTCGATAATGTGAATCAACACATTTATGTGGTTCAATTGATGGCAGGCGGACAGCAGCTGCCAGGGGAGGCAGGGACAGTTAGCGGAGCAAGCAGGGATCTCAACGGCGATCTGGCATTAACCCAGCTTGATATGTCGGGAAATAAGCTCGGCTACATGTACCTGAAAGGGTTTGGCCATGGTGTCCAGATCGGTGTGGAAACAGTGGGAGAAACAGCCTATTTATGGACGGAAACGGATTCCGTCACGGAGGGGAGCAGTGGCTGGGGAACGCAGCTTGCAAGATTTCCGTTTGAAAATGGTAAAATTTTGACCCCCGAGTCGCCTGAGCTTGAAAAATACCGTCTTGTGGAAGGTGCAGATCGAACGACTGTCAATATTGATGCAGCGAACGGCTTGTTAACTATGCGTTACCGTTTAGACGGTGCATTCCGTTTCGGCGTATATTCGCTGGAAGAAGTTAAGCAGAATAATTACACACCATTGGCTGACGTGCCTCAACCTACAGTTGGTACTTTTCAAGGCTTCGCTTCCTATGGAGGTTATTTATACCTGTTGGAAGGTACCGCTTACGGCACGAACGGATCCGTTGCACCCGTAGGAAATACTTATATCACTGCTGTAGAATTAAAAACCGGTGAAGTTATAGATAAGCAGCTGATGACCGCAGGAGATACGCTCACTTTCAGAGAACCGGAAGGGTTAGCTATTCATTTGCCGGATAGTAAACATCCGCATAAAGCTCAGTTAAGCTTCGGCTTTGCATCGAATTTCACCCCCAACAGGTTGGCGAATATTTATTACCTGGATCGATTGCTTCCATCAAAGGCTATTGAAGCGGATTGATGGATGTCCAGCCTTAAGCGCTTTGAAACTAAGGCTTGCTGATAAAAAGTGCATAAAGCAATTGAAAAATACAACATCAGGTTTAACATCTTGATGTTGTATTTTGTTGTAAAAACTTGGTAGTATTACAAAGCAGGCCTTACATAGGAGAGAAGCTTATGAAAAATAGGCCCAATCTATTTAAATCATAATTACTGAAAGGGCTGAGCTGCTGATGGAAGAAGTTGTTGTTTGCGAATACAATCCGGAGTGGGTTACTGAGTATAATATTGAAAAGGTAAAAATAGTCCAGCTCCTGCAGGACTTGATTCAAGGAATAGAGCATATTGGAAGCACAGCTATTCCTGGTCTGGCAGCCAAGCCTGTAATTGACATGATGGTTGGAATAAATAACTTGCAAGACTTGACTAAGCTGCATTGTGAACAATTAAAAACGATCGGCTATGAGTTTGTTGATCATCCCCATTTTCCCGAAAGAAGGTTTTTTCGAAAGGGGCAGTGGCGTGCAGGAACTCATCATTTGCATATATACGAGCACAAGGCGGATAATTGGAATTCCAACTTATTATTTAGAGACTATTTAATTAATCACCCTGATTTACTGAGGGAATATAACGTTTTAAAGAAAGAACTTGAAATTGTTTATAAGAATGATAGAGTTGCGTATACGAAGGCAAAAGCTCCATTTATTGAATCCGTGATAAGGAAAGCAAAAGGAGCAGCCACAACTAAATAGATGATTTCGTAGCTATGCGGCTGTCTCTGTTGGACTAATTAGGGATATTCAGATCGATAACAGTTCCAAATCCTGGCTTGCTGCGAATTTGAATGCCGTATGCTTCCCCATATGTAAGGGTCATCCGTTTATTCGTATTAAATAATCCGATGTGGTCATGGATCTCAGTATTTTGACGGAAATGCTTACTAATCCTCTCCAGCTGTTCTTTGTTCATACCTACCCCGTTATCTGTCACCGTAATCCTCATACAGGAGGGATGGCAACGCAGCACCTTGATTTTGATACAGCCCAATAAGAATAATTAATACGACAATAAATGGAGGCGATACTTTGTCACATATTAGGATAAGACCAACAGCGCTAATTATAAAAGATAATTCAATCTTGCTTGTAGAATATGAAGACAATGGAATCCATTATAATCTTCCTGGCGGAGGTGCAGAGCCGGGTGAGACCGTTATTGATGGAGTAATCAGAGAGGTGTACGAAGAAACTGCCGCAGAAGTTGAAGTTGGACCGTTAGCATTAGTGTATGAATTTGCTCCGCACAAACAATCAGGTGAATACTTACCGACTGATAAACATGGAATTCATTTAATTTTCGAATGTACGTTAAAGGATCATTCAAAGCCTCAAATGCCTCAGCATCCAGACCCGAATCAATCTGCAGTAAAATGGATCGCATTAGATGAGTTGGATTCGATTTTGCTGATTCCTAATATTAAGGAACAAATCAAAACGTATGTAAAACACAAAAAAAATATAGAATTAATAGAGGATTACCGTCTCGACAGATTTACCACAATGCTTTAAGAGAAAGAAAATTAGGCTATATTGAAAGGGGAAATAAAATGTCTATACGAATCAGACAGTATCAACCAAGCGATCATGAATTTGTTATGAAGCTGCACGTGGAAGGACTAAATCAATTCAACGCAAGTATAGGGAACCCCGGTTTAGATATAGACATGGAGCGGATCGAGGAGATTTACCTAAATAATAACGGAGAATTTATAGTTGGATTAATTAATGATCAAATAGTTAGCATGGGTGCTTATAGAAAGTATGATAGTGAAACAGCAGAAATAAAGAGAATTAGAATTGATCAGAACTATCAGAAAAGAGGAATAGGTCAGTTGATTTTAACGGCTCTAGAGAGCTCGGCAAAAGATAAAGGCTACCAAAAACTCATTCTAGATACAACCGTCAAACAATTGCCGGCCCAAAAATTATTCGAGCGGAATGGATATATAGAAATAAATCGAAGGCTGTATAAAGAGATGGAGATTATCTACTATGAGAAGATATTATAACCGGCTGTCGGATCGACCGACAGCCTTATTTTATAATATTAGCCTTTATAAGTTTTCAGCGGAGCTGAAGAAGTCTGATATTGCAAGAAAAGCTACCTTTAAGACACGAATGTATCTTCATCTAATGGGCTTCGAATAGAAGCTTTTCTTATAGTTTTACGATGATAAAGACAAATTTACTCAGGTAAAGCAGGGGGCTGCGAACGATTAGAGCCCGCATTTCTTTTATATTCTTGGGGGGAGACACTGTAATGTTTGGTGAACAGTTTACTGAAATGGCTTGTGCTATAAAGTCCGACTTTCCTTGTAATCTCATGTATGGATAAATCAGTCTCCAGAAGCAGTTTTCGCGCCTCCTTCATCCTCAACTCCGCTATATACTCAACAAATCGATTTCCCGTTTCTTTATGAAATAATGTGCTTAAATAATTGGGGCTAATATCGAACAGGTCAGCCACCTTGGCGACGCTTATTTCATCTGCGTAATGGGAATTGGCGTAAGCGACGATAGACCGAATGATGTGACTCCGATCCGTTTGGGAACCTATTAAACGTTTGCTATAGTCCAACAGCTCACTTTTCAAGCTAGAATACCCGCCATCAGCCTCCACAGACAGCCCAATCGAACAACGTAAAAACAATCCTATGGCGGAAATCACTCGAATGTTTTCATGCAGTCGTTGATCTTCTACAAGAGGGATGAGCCGCTGCTCGATCGCGCTGCCGAATTCAATAGGGCTTTGAAGCTCCTTATACCTTGCCAACTCGACAAGTAAAGTGCAAACAGTGAGATAATGAGGTTTATCCTGAATAACTGCTTTTAGAAACGACTGGGAATAATCAACGGAAATACCGAGTAAAGCTCTCAGGCAGGTCATCTGCAGAAGCTCCCCATATGTGGATAAGAACAACCTGAAGGGGATGGTGTTGCTCGTAATCTGGGTTAGGTCACCCTGCTCCTTGCGCCAGGCTGCCGTCATGTGTCGGATCTCCGACAGGCAAGACAACAGTTTCTCATTGCCGGTTTCCCAGGTCTTCTCGATGCCAAGCACAAGAATCCATTCATTATCGCGCGGCTTCATGATGGTCATGTGAAATTGTCGGCTCATGTATGGCTTGGCGCAGCTTCTGGCTCGATCTAGCCATGCTTCGGCGCTCGAACGATTCGTTTCTTTCAATCCGTCAAAACATAGGGCAACCAGCTTGAAGTTCATTCCATCCAGTGGTAAACGGCTATCCTCTGCAGGCTTCGTTGTAGTAATGATTTCAGCGATCTGCAGGCTGAACAGCCGGTTTCTTTCCTCAGCTTTGCGTTCAAGAAGCTCCATTATGTTGTGGATGACCGCTTTCAGCTGGTCAAGGCTGGCTGGCTTCAACAAATATTCGTTGATCCGAAGAGCGATTGCCTTGCGGGCATAGTCAAATTCAGAGAATCCGGTCAGAATGATGAACTCCGTGTGTGGTGAAACCAGCTTGCCTTGCTCGATGGCTTCCAAACCGCCAAGCGAAGGCATTTTGATATCTACAAAAGCAACATCGGGCTGCAGTCGTTCCAACTCGTGAAGGAGCTCGCAGCCATCGGTTGCTTCGTGAATACTTAGCGCAGGAATATTCAGTTTGTCCAGGTTATGCCGGATTGACAGCCGAATCAGATGTTCATCATCCGCTATTAGGATTTTCATGGAAATTGGCCTCCGGTATCATGATAGTAATTTGTGTTCCTTCACCAATAGAGCTCTTCAGCTGAAACAGACTGTCAGGAAAGCACAGCCGCAACCGTTCAATGGTATTGGTCAGGCCTATTTTGCCATGTTCTTCCGGAAACTCCGGGTCGAAGCCGGTGCCGTCATCCTCGATACGGATACGTACATACATGACTTCATTCTCAACCACCATATCGGCTGCAATCACAAGGCTGCAAGGAGCGTTCATGGGTTCGATTCCGTGGATGATTGCATTCTCAACCAAGGGCTGGAGCAGCAGCTTGGGCACCTTGTAAGAACGAACACCATCTTCGTACGACACGTGGACTTGCAGGCGTTGGCCGAAGCGCAGCTGCTGGAGGGAACCATATTTTTGTATAAGCTGCAGTTCTTCCTCGAGAGTAGTCATATCCGGATGATTCAAAATATACCGCAGCAGCAGAGTAAGATCGATAATCGATGTTTCCAGCAGTTCCCGCTCACCTAGTTGGTTAAGCGCGACAAAACCGTTCAGCATGTTGAATAAAAAATGCGGCTGAATCTGCGACTGAAGCGCTTTGTACTCGGAATTACGCTGCTTCAGCACCAGTACATATTCCATCTCGATTTTCTGCTTCAGCTCATCGATCATGGAATTGAGTGATTGCCCGATCACATCGAATTCGTCTTTTGAATGGGAACGATAGCGGGCTGTAAAATCACCTTGCTCGACCTTGCGCATCGTCTTAATGATCTCCTTGACCGGACCCATCACTTTACGAGATAGTATTTGATAGAACAAGAAAGCCACGACAAGACAAACGATATAGAGCAGAGCGGAGTTTAGGTAGATCCATAGTGTTTTTTGCTCCAGATGCTTGTAGGAGAGAAGCACGACTAGCTCCCAGTTGTACGGGGCCACCGTTCTTCTCACCACCAGATAGGAATTGCTGCCATCGCGTATAACGGAACGATTTTCGGGCATCGGCCTGAACAATGTCGGAGATAGCTCGTGATTTGAATAAACGAAATTACGTTCCTCATCGAGGAGTGCGATATAGGAAGGGACATGGAAATCGATGTCCTGAAACATTTTTTGTAAAACAACGGTATTAGCATCAGCGATAATGACGCTGATTGGTCGTTGGGATGGGATTTCCCGGATCGTGCGTGCAACAGAGAACACCGTTTCATTTTTAGTGCGAGTAAAATAGTCCTGCTTGTGTGGATTAATGAAAACGGCGTTTCCGCCTGCGAGCAGAGCTTTGCGGTACCAATCTGTTTCAGAAAACTCATAATCGGATGCCACATCATTTAGCGGGTTGTTGGTTGAATAAAACAATGGCTTATTGTCCGAAACGATCAGGGTACTCATAATATCCTTGCGTGTATTCCTAACAAACCTTAGCTGTGAATCCAACATATTAGTAATGCTCAGGACCTGGTATTTGCTCATGCTTTCGTAAGATTCGGAGGCTTTAACCTTAAGTGCATAAATAAAGTCATCGTTGTAGTAAGGAATAAGCGTAAGCTGGTCCAACTCGTTGAGGTAGCTGGATAAGCTCTTGGACAGAGAGATCAATGTGTTGTCAATCAGTATTCCTGTATCGTTGCTGTTCTTATCGATATAAACTCGTGCGACTATATAGGTGGTAAGCAGCATCGGCATCAGCGTGCTGATCATGAAAATAAGGACAAGCTTCTTATTAAGCGGCCGATACAGTTTGATCCCGAAGCCTTTCATGAGTGAATCAACCTTTCCTGCCCTGATGGGATTCTTCTTGAGACAACGTATTCGACATGCTCAAGGATCTTCCTTCCTTCAGAACGATCAACCCTGACTCTAAAAAGCAGTATCATAGAAAGCAGCACGGTTAGTGTAGTTTTGAGCGGATTTGAGACCGTTTTATTCCGTTATACTGACGATGTGACACACCAATTAACCGATGAAGGGGATAAAACGATTCATGAGAAAAATGACGAAGCTTTGTACAATCGGCCTATCGGCACTGATCATGGCAACAGGATGCTCGAACGGTGGAAACAGCAATACGTCAGTGGGAGCAAGTAACGGAGCAAACACAGGCACGCTTCCTACTAAGGAGGCAAAGGCGGTCAAGCTTACGATGATGACTAACGCAACAGGTATGACATTTGATGCAATACAGACGATAATAGACGGATTTACAAAGGAAAATCCAGGCATTCAGGTCGATTTCAGCACACAGGGAAAGGACTATGAGCAGCTGATGAAGGCTAAGATGGCTTCCAATGATCTGCCGGACCTGTTTGCAACGCATGGCTGGTCCGTGAATCGGTACAGCGAATATTTGCGTCCTCTTAACGATCAGCCATGGTTTGGCAACCTTACGGATACGATCAAACCGACCATTTCCGATAAAAAAGGCAATGTTTATGTGCTGCCGTTAAATATCGACCAATCCGGTATCGTGTACAACAAAAAAGTACTCAAGGATTTGAACCTGGAAATTCCGAAGACATGGGAAGAGCTGATGGCAGCCTGCAAGGTGATCAAAAACGCCAACATCACTCCGATCCACATCGGGGGCAAAGACACGACAAAACTGGCAGGCTTTTTCAACAAGCTGGCTCCAACCGTTCTTGTATCGGATAAATCGCATAATTACGGAGATTCACTGAAAGACGGTACTTTTGACTGGAGCGGGTGGAATTTGGTTTCGCAGCAGTTGGTAAATTTGAAGAAGGAAGGCTACTTGAACAAGGATGTCGTCACAGCCGACCCGTTAAGTGCAGCCGAGAAGATTGCCACCGGTAAAGCGGCTTTCTTGTTTGAAAACAATGCTATTGTTGCCGAAGTGATGAAGATCAATCCTGATGCGCAGGTTGGGATGATGCCTGTGCCCGCCTTTTACAAAGGGGATGAACCGATACTGAATGGCGGAGAACGGGAGGCGTTCGGCGTATGGAATAAATCGAAAAACATAGATGCAGCGCTGCTGCTCTTGAGTTATTTGGCTAAAAGCGACAATATCGCTAAAGTGGCTGCGGCTACAGGGATGCCTGCCGGACTTAAGAACGTCAAATATGATTTGGGCGGTTTGACCGCAGACTTTAGTAAGTACGGAAGCCTGCGGACGATTCCGGTTTTCGACCGGGAATATTTGCCCAATGGCATGTGGAGCACATTAAAGATAATCGGACCTGCGCTGCTGACTGGCGATATGACGGTGGAAGAATCCTCGCGGATGATGAACGATGATTATAAAAAACTCCGTTCGCAAAAATAACGGTGGAGCACGACCGTAATTTCTTCGAGGAGAGAGCGCAATGAGACGGAAAATAGCAATAATGATTAACTCAGACAAGGGGTTATCCTTGATGTATGCGCCTGCTTTATGTTTGTTTTTACTGTTCGTGGCTTACCCCCTTGTCTCGGGCATTCAAATTTCATTCACAAACTGGAACGGCTATTCGCAAAAGTACAGCTATATCGGCTTTGATAATTACAGTAAGCTGATGACAGATGTACGCTTTACAAAGTCGCTGTTGAATACGCTTATATATGGTTTCGGAAGCGCGATTCTGCAAAACTTTTTCGGAATTTTGTATGCACTGCTGCTCAATATGAAGTTTCGAAGTCGGATACTGGTGCGTACCATCGTCTACATGCCGGTCATCGTGGCTCAGCTGATTATGGGCTATATCTGGTATTTCCTTGTCCAGTATGATGGAGGGGCGATTAATGATATGCTCGCGTCACTCGGCTTTGAGCCAGTGGACTGGATGGCTGAAGGCTCGCGCGCTGTGTGGATCATTACAGGCATCAACGCTTTTCAGTATGTCGGCACTTCGATGATCATTTATTTGGCCGGTATACAGAGCATTCCACAATCGCTGCAGGAGGCAGCTACCATCGATGGAGCCAATGGTCTGAGCCGGTTCCGCCATATTACACTGCCCCTTCTGATACCAGCCATTACTACGAGTTTTATGCTTAATTTGATTGGAGGTCTGGAGCTATTCGCTATTGTTATCTCGCTAACCTCAGGGGGACCGGGATTTGAATCACATTCGATGTCTTCCTTGATCAATTACTTTTATTTTGAAAATCAGAACGCTGGCTATGCAGCGGCGATTGGGCTCATTACATTTGTATTGGTCATATCGGTCAGTTATGTGATGCTGAAAATTTTCAGGAAGAGAGAGGTGGAGTATTGATGAAGCACTATGCAGGTCTTCTAAAAAATACCGTAGGGCTCATCATCATGGCTATCCATTTTGTGCCTTTCTATATCCTGATCACTATGGCTTTCAAAAAAACGAATGATTATACATCCCGGTGGACTTTGCCGGATTACTTCTTTCTGGACAACTTTCGTCTGGCTTTGGGAGGCGGCAAGCTGCTGCAAGCAATGATGAACAGCATGGTTGTGACTATATGTTCGGTGCTGCTGATTGCTCTGCTCGGCGCGATGGCGGCTTATCCTCTGGCGCGTGTCAAAAACCGTTTCAATCTGACCATGATTAGCTTCATTTTGGCTGTCATGATGGTACCCAAGCTGACAATATTGGTTCCTTTGTACAGCTTGGTGGCAGGGCTCGGAGGCGTCAGCACGTTTTGGGGGATCATATTGCTGATTACTACCTATAAGCTGCCGGCTTGTATCTTTCTGTATTCGAATTTTATCGCTACGATTCCTAAAGCGCTTGACGAAGCCGCAACTATCGATGGCTGCAGCAAATTCAGTGTATTTTACCGCATTCTGCTTCCCTCCATGATGCCGGTTACTGCAACTGTGATCATTATGAACAGCGTGTCGATCTGGAATGATTATTCATTCTCGCTATACTTTATGCAGTCACCTCTCAAACGCACTGTTACACTGGCGATTTCATCTTTTTTCAGCCAAAACAACACGAACCTGAACGCTGCAGCAGCTGCAGCACTGCTCGCGATCATTCCCGCCACTGTATTGTATTTGTCACTGCAGAAGCATTTTGTTAAGGGAATGGTCGATGGCTCAGTGAAGTAGATGGTACAATTGTAGTAATGGCCTAAGCTATTCTAAAAGGAAGGGGATTATATTTCTATGAATTATTCGAATGGCAGTGATTATTTGGGCGGTGAAAGGTTGAACAGCACTAGTCTTGATTCAAGCAGCAATACGGTTTCCCATCGCGTATTCACGAAGGCGGTTGGCCGTAAATTCCACGAGGATGGGTCCGTACGTTATTTTCCAGGCAACACGGTCATCTGTCCGATTGATCCGAATCATGCGGTATACCCAAAATTGGTCAAGCTGGCAGAAAACTTCCACAAGCTTTCCTGCTCACAGAAATTCACGATGCTGCCGCCATCAAGCTACCATATGACCATCATTCAGGGCGTTTGCGACGAGGATCGGAAACAAGAGCTTTGGTCGCGCTATTTGCCGCTGGATGCACCATTGGAGGAAGTGGACCGCTTTTTTCGGGAGAAGTGGGCAAAGGTTCGTGTACCGGAAGGTTTTAACATGAAGTTTAACTACTTGAACACTAACGGACTTGCTTTGACCGTCAATCTGCTGCCGCTGGCGGTTGATGACACCAGAAAGCTGAAAGAGTTCCGAGACGAAGTCTCGAACGAGCTAGGGCTGCGGTTTCCTGATCACGATGACTATCGCTTCCATATTTCAATTGGCTATCGAATTATGGAGCTGACGGTGGAGGAGGAGAGCGAGCTGCTATCCTTCAAGGAGCAGATCGAGCTGGAGCTTATGGAACATTTCGGAGTATATGAGTCGGTGCCTCCACAGCTCGTCTTTTTCAAGGATATGTTTAAATTTTCCGATATTCGTTAAGCTGGAGGGTTAGAGCAAGGATGGATTGATGGTTCAATCAAACCTTATTCTGCTGTAGGGAAGGATATAAAAGAAAGTGTGGACCCACGAGTTTCTATATCTGGATAGCGGGGTAGTAGCGATGTGCTCCGAAGGTACTAAACGGAACTGAAAGTTCCGTTATTTAATCATCCGCCTCCAATTTAAGACGATAGCGGAAGTCGGGTTTCCGCTATTTGGAGCGAATGATGAATACTATGCACAAAAACGAGAGATAACGGAAGTAGTTCTTCCGTTATCTCTCTGTTTTTTGTGCTTTCCGTTCAATAGCGGAACGAATACGTCCGCTATTGCTTCGACTGATCATTCTTTATGGAAAGAAGTAGCTGCCTGAAAAGAAAAGTATTTGACAGCTTCATATAAGTAATAGGTGTTAGCGGGTACGGGCTTAGTTAATATCAGCGCACAGATGTTCAATTTCAATTGTGGTGCAAGCTTAATAAGTTTTTCTCTATTTAATCCTTCGACTCGCTTCGAGCAAGCTCTTTACGTACGATTGGTGCGACCCTTGTCCCGAGCAGCTCGATGGCGCGCATAACCTCACGATGCGGCATCGTACCTACATTTACATGCAGGAAGAAACGAGTAACCCCCAAATTTTTGCGCAGCAGAATAATCTTTTCAGCAACATATTCCGGATCGCCGACATAGAGAGCGCCTCGTAGACTGCGTGCGGCATCATAAGTGGTGCGATTGTAGGGCTGCCCCCAACCCCGTTCCCGACCAATGACGTTCATTTGAGCCTGCGTTGAAGGGAAAAATAAATCAGCTGCCTGCTCGGTGGATTCTCCTACAAATCCGTGAGAATGCGTTGCAATCGGCAGTGTTTCAGGATCATGCCCAGCTCGTGCCGCAGCTTTCTTATAGAGCTCGACTAAAGGAGCGAAGCTCTCAGGCATTCCGCCGATAATGGCGAATGCTATAGGAAGGCCGAGCATTCCGGCCCGAACAGCTGATTGGGCATTCCCGCCGCTTGCGATCCAAACAGGGAGAGGGCTCTGAACGGATCGTGGATAGACGCCCAGGTTATCAATTGCCGGACGATGACCGCCGCGCCAAGTCACTTTCTCTGAGGAGCGAACAGCAAGAAGAAGCTCCAGATTTTCTTCGAACAATTCGTCATAATCATCCAGACTATAACCGAATAGCGGGAAGGATTCAATGAACGAACCTCGGCCTGCCATAATTTCGGCGCGTCCGTTTGAGATGCCATCCAGAGTGGAGAAGGCTTGATAAACACGAACCGGATCGTCAGAGGAAAGTACGGTGACGGCGCTCGTGAGCCTGATCCGCTTGGTCATGGCAGCAGCTGCCGCAAGTACAACAGCTGGTGCAGTACCTGCATAATCGGCTCGATGATGCTCCCCAATTCCATAGACATCCAGACCAACCTGATCGGCTAATACGATCTCCTCAACTGCATGACGCAGCCGTTCGGCGTGGCTGATGACCTCACCTGTCACTGGGTCTGGCGTAGTTTCCAAAAAAGTGCTGATTCCAATTTCCATATTTTTTATTTGATTAGCCAAGTGGATTCGCCTCCTTAATACCTATATTTTACTCGTTTTTATATAGTTTCTCAACTTTAGTAAGTATGATTCGCATTGTTTCTATAAATCTATTAAATAAGCCCTCTCTGTTATGAAGGATATGAATAGAGTATATCATCACACAGAAAGAGAGGTGATATATATGAACCTTATAGTCAACCGGTTCTATGGTATTGTCTTCAGAACTAACACTGGTACCACTATCGTTTTTAATGCAAGAGTAATAGCGTGAGTGGGAAGTCTTACCACAACAATCAAGTTTATGAATTCAAGAGGAATTATCGTTACAAGAGTATTGAGAAATGCTCAAATTATTAGAGCTGTCCTTATCTAATTTAGAATCACATAATCCCGGAGATGAATTTGATCCTACCGGGATTTCTTTTAGTTTTCCCACCAAAAACAACATCAATTTCAGAGAGACGATATTTCCAGCAAACCTGTTGAAATTTTCTCTGATCGCTCATCAATAGTCTTTGTGTTAAAATCTTATCAGATCCTTCATAATTTATTGCTATCTTTTTAGATGGTTCAATTAGGAGTGCTATAGTTGGGACAATATTTATTTGTATTATTTGTAGGACTGTTAGCAGGAGCTATCAGCGGTGTTATTGGAACAGGCTCATCCATCATGTTATTGCCCGTACTTGTGTTTACCTTTGGTCCCAAGCAAGCAGTACCGATTATGGCAGTAGCTGCTGTCATGGCGAATATTTCAAGAGTTATTGCCTGGTGGCGTGAGATCGATTGGAAAGCATTTGCCGCTTACTCAATAACAGGTATACCTGCCGCAGCGATAGGTGCACAAACTTTGTGGGTATTACCCGTACATATTGTCGATATCGGACTAGGCATTTTTTTTCTGGTTATTATTCCTATAAGGCATTGGCTTGATGCAAAAAAATTACATATTCGTTTATGGCAGCTATCTATTATTGGGGGGATCATTGGTTTTTTGACCGGCTTAGTTCTATCTACTGGCCCCCTCAGTGTTCCGGCATTCACTTCTTACGGATTAATGAAGGGAGCCTTTCTTTCTACGGAAGCTGCCAGCTCACTTGCACTATATATAAGTAAAGTTGTAACTTTCCGTGAGCTAGGAGCTCTTCCAATAGAATTAATATTACAAGGAGTTACTGTAGGTGTATCTCTTATGCTGGGCACGTTTATAGCGAAAAGTGTTGTGCAGCGTATGAGTATTGTTTCATTCAAGTATGTGCTAGATTTTCTCTTGTTATGTTCCGGAATTTCTATGTTGTGGACGGCGTTCCATTAACTACAAATAAGCCGTGATACTCTACATTTAGTAGAATAATACGGCTTCCTATAGTTTAATGGGTCGTCTGCTGTGAAGCAATTCACACTCTGAACGCGGCTGCCCAACTAAAGTCCTTTGCCACCAATAGGCCTTACCTTGGTTGCTTCCACTCCTGCTATTAACGGCATGGCCAGTTGAATAGAAGCTTTTGTTTCTTCTTGAGCAAGGGACGCCTCATGTGCTTCTGGATCGCTCCACACCTCTGTCACCCATATGGTATCGGGTTCGGTGTCAGAGATATTGACGATGTATAACTCGCATTCCTTAAGCGATTGTGCAGAAGCCGCACTGTCTAACAAGATGTTTGCCAGAGCGTCCCGCTGACCGGATTTAGCTGTGAATTTCACGTACATTCCAAATTTGCTCATTATTGTCACCTTTTCATTGTTATTTTTGACCCTATTGTACCCCTTTGAGGCTCCAACTCAAAATCAGTGCTTGACCCTCCTCCGACTATTTCTCCTCATAAAAGCCTGCTAACATGCAGTTATTTTCTACCGAAATCGCGATTGGGATAAAAGACCTGTGAAAGTACATCAATTTCCATGGAAAACGCACCGATTCAGTTAAGAATGAAAAAATAAATGCACATTCGCATGAATTCAAGAATCTGCCGATATACAAGTCAAATAACTGTATAGATGAAGGTTTTTGAGGATGAGGCAGTGGCTTCGAATCGAATCATTCGAATAAAGTTGTGTGAGTTGTCGTTGCAATTCTTAAGGTTTTGTCTAGAGCTGAGCTGGGCACGGCAACAGAGACAAATCGAATGACTTCGTTAAACTCTGATTTCGGTTTTGAGCGACTTTTGATGATAAATATGATTATAGTATTCCTCGAAAACTTCGTATTGTAAAAATGCGACAAGTCTTGTGATGCAAATAGTGAGTATGGAGGACTAGTATAAGGCTAATTATCAGTATTTCATCAGTCTTATATTATTGAATTCAACGGAATAGTAAAGGAAGATATGAATCTAGCAACCTTTCTCTGTTTAGGCACGTCTAAAAAGGTTGACGTCATAGAGAAGGAGTGTAATATGTACAATAAGATTACAGGATTTATGATTTTACTTCTGTTCGTAGCAGCCGGAAATGCATATGCCTACGACGTACCAATGGCTAAATATAAAGATATAATGGAGCAGTCTTGGGAAAAAGATTACGTATATACGTTATCGGCGCTCGGTATTATTGAAGGGTATCCAGATTCCAAATATCATTCTGAAGAAGCATTGTCACGGGAAGCTTTTATTAAGCTGTTGGTTACTGCGGCCAAGCTGGATATTTCCCAAACTTCGGGAACGGTGCCTGCGGATGCGGTCAGCCGATGGTCGGCTCCATACATTGCAGCTGCCTCGGAGCGGCACTGGATCGAATTTATGGTGAACGAGGCAGACGAATTTAAGCCGGAGCAGCCGATTTCACGTGAAGAAGTGGCAGCCGTCGTCGGTATGTATCTATTGGACAAGGATGAATCCGTTGGCCCACAGTGGATATCGGGGGATTGGTCGAAAGAACGGGATGCACGTGCGTATAGCGATAGCCAGATAATTAGCAACAAGCTTGCACCCTATGTGTTCTATACAGTAAAACGGACCGTCATGGAAGGTGATAACCAGGGCTTTCGGCCGAAAAGCGGATTAATTCGCAGTGAAGCCGCCGCTGTGATTAATCGTCTGATTGATATTGAAACGGTTGGACAGGAATTGGAAGTAACCGGATTCTACGCGATCAAATCGAGCCCCGCCATCACGCGTATGTCTCTAGTCGACAATGTTGCGATGGGCTGGTCCCATCTCGAATACGATACAGCGGGCACAGCCAAATTGGGGACAAATACAACTACCTATCAAGTTCCAGACGGGTTCGAGGAAGTGTTGAAGGCCGCCGACAAAGCGAATGTGAATAAAGACTTAATGGTTTTTTTCAACGATAGGGAGAAGCTGTCGGCATTTTTGAAGGATGCTCTGGCGCAGAAGATATTTATCAGCCAACTTGTAGCTAAGCTTAGCGATCCGGTATTTGGATTTTCCGGTGTCTCTCTTGATTTAGAAGGATTGATTGAGGGATCGGACGCCCCGAATTATACGCAGTTTGTGAGGGATGTAAAAGCCGCCATTGGAAGCAAGACACTCTCTGTTTGCGTACCGACCGATCATTATTATAAAGGCTATAATTATAAAGACCTCAGCGCAGCGGCGGACTCTCTTATTCTCATGGCTTACGATTTTACGCATGATGATTCACATCTTCCTTCTGCCCCTTTACCTTTAGTCAGGGATGGGGTGGAGAGAGCTCTCAAGCAGGGGGTGCCGGCTAGTAAGTTGGTGCTGGGCATTTCAAAGCAGGCCAATCAGTGGATCACAACGAACAGCAAGACAACAACGGCCAAGCCTGCTATTGAGCTGGTGGAGAAACGAATTGCCGATCCTAATGCTTCCAAAACGTGGAGTATGCCGTATTTCCTGAAGCTGGTCCAATACCAGGACGGCAGTAATATAAATGAAATCTATTATGAAGATACTCAAAGTATTGCCAAAAAAATCTGGCTCGCCAAAGTCTATGGTCTCAAAGGCATTTCTCTCTGGCATATGGGGAATTTCACTGCATCCGATTGGGATATCATTGCCACAAAATAGCACAAAGGAAAACGTCACTTTCTTGAAAAGGAAGATGGCGTTTTTCTTTGTGTTATTAATATTATTTAATGGGGTTAATGTAACGTCCTGTGCTACGAGTTAATGACCAGAATAGTAGAGCGAGAGCACTGACACTTGCTCCTAACAAGCACACGCCATTCCAGCCTAGGAAATGATAAATACGGGTAGATGCGATGGATCCGATGGCGCTGCCAATGGAATAGAAAATCATATAACCGGCGGTAAGCCTGCTGCGTGATTCAGGGCGCACAGTAAAGATCATGCTTTGGTTGGTGACATGTACGGCTTGTACCGCCAGGTCAAGGAGGATAATACCAACAATTAAAGCGAGAAGCGAATGTTCGGTATAACTAATCGGCAGCCATGAAACTAGCAATAGAACCAAGGCTACGCCTGTGGTCTTTTGCCCTAAGCCGCGATCAGCAAGTCGGCCTGCTCGTGCTGCCGCTAACGCTCCTGTAACTCCAGCGAGACCAAACGCTCCAATCGCGGTATGCGAAAGAGAAATTGGCGGGGCACTGAGGGGCAGCACCAGGGAAGTCCATAATATACTGAATGCGGTGAAAATCAACAGAGCTAACACAGCACGAATTCGCAGGATTCGTTCTTGCACGAACAACATAAACACTGATCGCAGCAGCTGTAGGTAGGATAATGATTTCCTTTCTCTTTCTTGCTCATCATGCGGAAGCACCCGAATCAACGCGCCTGCCATTATTAGCGTCAATACCGCAGATACAAGATACACCGAACGCCAACCGGCTAGATCCGTCAAAACACCGGCGAAAGCTCGGGCAAGTAAAATGCCGACAACTATCCCGCTTGTCACCATACCAACAACACGTCCACGATCTGCTGAAGCAGCCAAAGTTGCCGCAAACGCAACGAGTGCTTGGGTTACGACTGCTAGAAGCCCAACCGCAGCTATGCCTATGAACAATATCGTACTAGTACGGGCTGTGCTGACAACAATCAGAGCCAGCACAGATATAAGCATCTGCCCAGCGATTAGCCGACGTCGATTGACGAAATCGCCGAGCGGCACTAACAGCAGCAATCCCAGCGCGTAACAAACCTGAGTAATAGTTATAATAATGCCAACGGATGAATGAGTAATGCCGAACTCGCTCGAAATAGCGTCCAGAAGGGGCTGAGCGTAATAGATGTTGGCAACAAACAATCCGCAGGCTATTGCAAATAAGTATGCCACATATCGAGACATTAAAGAGGGCGATTCGATTGGTTTTTCAACAAACTTCTCCATAAAACAATGACACCTCCTCAACAATTAGTTTGGTCAAATTTTATAACATACTGATCAGTACAATAAGATTCCTGATTAATATACTACCCAAAATATAAACTGTCAATGCATTACAAAAAAAGAACGATTTTGTTGACAAAACCGCCTTCTAACAATAAAATCATAACATACTGTTCGATACGAAAAGGGGCTCTGTTATGGTTCGACTACGCGAATTTGACGAGGAAAAGGCATTGGATGCAGCTATGCAACTATTTTGGGAAAAGGGGTTTGAAGCTACCTCTTTAAGCGATTTGACATCAAAAATGGGCATTCAGCGACCAAGCATATACTCGGCCTTTGGAGATAAAAAAGAACTGTTTGAAGCTGCCTTGCGCAAATATACGCAATTCCATGCTGCCTATGTACGATCGAGTCTTCAGAACCATCCTTCTGTCAAAGAAGCATTCCGTGCTTTTTTTGAAACTATAGTGGCGAAAGAATATGAAAAAAGTGCCAACCGGGGATGCTTTTGCATCAATACGATGGTGGAGCTTGCGCCTCATGATGAGAAATTTGAAATCCTAACAAGGGAACATCAGATGTATCTTTCGGTACTATTTCAAGAAGCGGTTGAACGAGGTATGCGCTCAGGTGAGCTTAGTCACGATGTAAAGGCAAAAGAATTAGCACAGACATTAGTCGTATCGTTAATAGGGCTTACCGTGATGATGAAATCTCGTCCCGAACGATCATTTGTAGATAATTTTGTGGAAGTAATCCTTACTTTGCTTAAGTAGAATCGAAGATGATTTATGTTAAACGAGAAGGAGGGCCTGCACGTTGCAGCTCCTCTTTTTGATTAAAGAGAAAAATGTTATAATCGGAAGTGGGTTAAACCCCTTATTGAGATATGTATAGGAGAGTGCTTATCGTGATTATCAAATTCATTCGTTTACGTTAATTGAGGTGCAGTTCAAATAAGCTCATCCATTTTTTCGGAAAATGTGTTGGGTATTATTTAAGTGTGCATGTTTACATTTAACAAAATCGAATGAAATGAGGAATAACCATGAGCGAAGAGATATTTAATATTAACGGAATTGATATATGCGCAGAAAGCTTTGGGGACCCCCGAAATCCAGCGGTGTTACTCATTATGGGAGCCACGTGTTCAATGGTTTATTGGGATGAAGAATTTTGTCAACGGCTTGCGGATACGGGGCGATATGTGATTCGATATGATAACCGAGATGTCGGCCGCTCAATTGCCTATGAGCCGGGAAGTTCTCATTATACGGTAGCAGACATGGCTGATGATGCGGTTGGGGTACTTGAAGCATACCATATTGAGCAAGCACATATTGTCGGCCTGTCGTTAGGGGGGATGATAGCTCAAATTATAGCATTGCGCCATCCTGACAAGATTCTAACAATGACATTGATAGCCTCAACTATTTTCGGGTCAGATGACAACGACCGGGGTTTACCTCCAATGGATGAGAGGATATTGGCTTTTCATGCTAATGGAGCTGCTTTAAATTGGTCAGATGAAGAAATGGTTGCCAATTACCTGGTTGCAGGGTCGGGCTTGCTCAGTGGTTCAAAACATAAATTCGATGAGATGAGAGCCTATAAGCAGGTAAGAAAAGAAATAAAAAGAGCCAATAACCTACTAAGTATGTTTAATCATGCACTTCTTAAAGGTGATGATTCTTTTGAGGGGAAATTAAAGAGAATCAAGGTACCTGTATTGGTTATTCACGGTACAGAAGACATCATACTTCCATATGAACATGGTCTAGCTCTTGTCAATGAAATTCCCGATGCAACGCTGCTATCCCTCGAAGGAACTGGCCACGAAATACATTTCAACGATTGGGATACTATTATTAATGCTATTATGAACCATACGTCGGTCGTATAAGTTTTATGGAACTCAAATAACTGCAAACTAACAATACAAAAAAGGGTTACATATCCGGTTATGCCGGTTTGTAACCCTTTTTCTAGTGCCCGTAAGTATCTGGTTGGTATCGTTACTAATATTGAAGGGCTTGCTTCGTGACAGCTCCTCTATTTGATTACACGGTGAAATTCATCCATCTACTCGAGATGTGGTCGGATTACAGGCTGGTGTGGTAATTTCTCCGGATTGTGCGAGCTTTTGCAAATAATAGCATTCCTCCCGATACATATGATCAGGAAGTAGTGGACTCATGCTGCCAAGCAGTTCCTTGCTTAAATCGAGCTGCTCCAATTCTTTTAGAAAAGCCATAAACATAGTCATTTCCATGTTAATGTCTCGATGAAAGCGGATAAACGCGGGATACTGATTTCTCATCGTTCGCAAATATCCGGCCAGTTCAATAGCCTTTAAATAATATTCGCTAAAATGCTGCTCGAACATTTTACTTCGGGCGATCAACCGCCTCTCCACGAAGTCCAGCGACGTTGAAATGGCTGAGGAATGAAAGGCAGCATCCGACAGCCATAGTAGATCATGGTGGATGGGAGGGTAATTCGGTATAGCTTTCCCTGCCAGCAGCTCATCAAGTATACGAATATATTCCTCTAGCTCATTAACCATATGATTCAGGAAGGAAGGCGATATACCGATTTTGACCGCGCCTAGCAGAGATCTATCCAGCAGGTTTAATTTATAGGCGCGCAAGCTGATTGTCTCCCGATGGGCTGCATGATTCAATTCCGAAAGCTGCGCAGGATTTAACGACCCGCGTGATCGTTCGAGCAGCCAATCAAATTGCCGAATGAATTGTCCGGAAGCTTCGATATCCTTGTGTTCGGTTGGATACAAAGTGTTATGAATAAAACGGGAATGATCCCCCAAAATTTGCAGCCAAAATTGATGCTCGTATTGCGCTCCCCGATCCAGCATAGCAATCAGCTCCCCATAGTTCGTATGTTCCAATGTATGAGAGGCATCTCCAGGCTATACATATCGAGCGAGCGGTACAATTTGATGCTTCAGCTCACGCCGGCATTTTGTATATGGAAGTCATATCTTGCTGTTATGTCAACACTTAAAGTAAGTTGAGCTAACTTAATAAAGTTAAGATGGACGAATGGCTTGGAAATAAACAACTTCACCTGTGAAGCTTGACAGTCCGCCTGATTCATCGGTTTGAATTGAGAAGAACTGCTGCATCTCCTCTGAGACTTGCAGCATCTTGGCCTCCAACAAAGCTGTTTCCTCCACCGGGAGTGCTGATCGCTCGCACCAGTCATGAAACTGGAATGGTTTCGGGAAACAAACGATCGTTTCGATGCGGAAGCCTACGCTCTCCAGAAGGTTGATCCATTCTGATTTTTTCCATGCACGAACATGACTAGGATCTCTTTGCTTCTCTATCTCATTGTAGAATTGATCGAAACCATCTTTCTCAGGAGCTACATTGTCAATAAGGAGCAGCTTGCCCCCAGGTTTGACGACTTGGAAGGCTCCTTTCGCGAAAGCAGGGATATCCGGAAAATGATGTGCTGCAATTCTGCAAGTAACAAGATCGAAAGAAGCGTCGGAAAAAGGAAGCTGTTCTGCGTCACCCTTAACAAATTCGACGTTTGAATGACCGTTCCCGCGGATAAATTTAGCAGCAGTCGTTAACATTTCTTCAGTCAAATCATAGGCTGTAACCCGATGAACCAAAGGGGCGAGAGCGTTCGCCACATGTCCGCCGCCCGTTGCAATGTCAAGTACATCCATATTCTTATCGGCTTTGGAAAATGAGACGAGTAACGACAAATCTTCGCCTTTGGCATGTCGCTTGCTAGTGACATATTTTTCAGCGTTTTTACCAAATTGCTGCTGCACTTTGTTCTTAACCGAATCTTCCATTGTTGTTTCCTCCTTATTAACTTGCTAGAATTACACTAATTTCATCTAGTGAAACATGTTATCGTGAAGTGAAACTAAAATCAATTTACCATATATTCTTTTAGCTGTAAATAGGGGAAGTACTGACGCAAGCTGTCACCAGATAGGGCATAAATGGATCAAAAAGCTGCATGGATGAAGCTTATCACGGCTTATCATGCGCAAAATCTATTGTTACTATAGAAATGATAATATTGATCAATTATTTCTGTACAGTTACAATCAGGGAGCATATAAATCCAAATTAGGAGGGTGAACTTTATGTCTACAATCATTGCAGATATCAAAATTCCCGATAGTAAATTAGCCATTGGAGCAGCTGAGTTGCTGCGTGAGCATGGTAATGATTTATTGTGGAACCATTCCCATCGTGTTTTTCTTTTTGGTGTCCTTCAAGGTCAGAAGGCAGCGGTTAAGTTCGATCCTGAGTTGCTTTATATTAGTGCCCTATTCCACGATTTGGGACTTACCAAGCATTATAGCAGCGCGGATAAACGTTTCGAGGTAGATGGTGCCAATGCAGCCCGCAGTTATCTTCAGCAACACGGGGTACCCGATGATTCTATCCGTTTAGTTTGGGATGCGATTGCTTTTCACACAACGATTGGAATTGCACAATATAAAGAACCTGAGGTTGCTCTCATTTATTCGGGAGTTGGTTACGATGTGATGGGTGAGAATTTTGACAGTATCACAGAAGAAGTGCGTGAAAAGGTTGTATCTGCATTTCCGCGTAATAATTTAAAAATAAGATATTGCCAGCATTCCTCGAAGGCTTCAAACATAAACCAGAAACGACATTTGGTAATATAAAAGCAGATGTTTGTGCTCGTTTGCTCCCAGGATTTCAAGGGATAAACTTTTGCGATTGCGTATTACATTCACCCTGGAAAGAATAATAACCAAGTTAGAACTAACAACCATTTCTATTTTGATTATTAGTATTCATGGCTTATGGAGGGCAAATATAATATGGAATTAAGACAACTAGAATACTTTATGGCAGTATGCAAGGAGCTGCATTTCACTCGTGCGTCCGAAAAGTTAGGGGTGACCCAACCCACATTAAGTCATCAAATAAAGGCATTAGAAATTGAAATCGGAATGCCGCTATTCGATCGAATCGGAAAGAAGACTGCACTGACGGAAGCAGGAGAAATCCTTTTAAAGCATAGTAACCAAGTATTTAATAGCCTGCAAAATGCCCAAGAAGAAATCGAAGAATTGCAGGAAGTTAAATGTGGCCGGCTTTCAATCGGCGTTTTGACGGGAGAACTGAACCAATTGGTTTCCAAAGTACTTTTCAATTTTCATAACAATTACCCATACATTCAAATCGCAGTGATTGGCCGTGATGATGTTACAGAAGGAATCATTCGTAATGAGATTGATATAGGTTTAACAATTATTCCGATTCATGATGAAAGAATTACGACAGAGCTCTTATACGAAGAAGATTTGTATTTGACCGTTTCGAACAATCATCCTTTGGCTGCAAAGAAAACCATTGATTTAGAGCAAGTGAAGGATCAGCATTTCATCTTATTTCCAGAAAAATATCAGTGTCGACAACAAATTAATGCCGCTTTTAAAACCATAGAAGCTCAAATAAATCCCATCATTGAAACCGATGCAACGGAATCGATTCTCACTTTAGTGCAAGCCCAAGCCGGAGTATCCATCCTGTCAAAAACTCTCTTGACAATATGGACAAATGATAATATTAGAATGATCAAACTTGAGAAGCCGCCTGTTCGCAGGCAGATTGGACTCGCTTACCACAAAGAAAAATATATAGGCTTTGCTGCACAAAAATTTATAGGATTATTAAGAGAAACAATTGCAGATCAGAAGTTGGACTAAACTACAAATAACTATTAAAAAGGAAGATTTAGTTATGCCTGATAATACGTCAGCAATGGATAAACGTGTAATAGACCTCAGCCACACGATCGTTAACGGAATGGAAACGTACCCTGGCTTTCCGAAACCACAGGTATCGGATTATTTGAGTCATGAGAATTCTGAAGGGCATTACGCTCCAGGAGTTACCTTTCACATTGGCCGGGTTGATATGGTGGCTAACGCAGGAACTTCTATTGACAGTCCTGCTCATTGATTTGCCGGTATGCCCGATATTGCTGAATTGCCAATTGATTCGATAGCTGACCTCAATGGCATCGTCATCCGTTTCGAAGGGAAGAATGGGAGAGCAATCTCGAGACAAGTTCTAGCTGCGAGTGATGTTCGTGACCGAGCTGTACTTATCGAGACGGGGCATTGGAAATCGTGGGGGACATCTGTCTATTTTAAGGAGCATCCCTACCTAACAAGAGATGCCGCGGAATATTTGCGCGATGAGGGGGCTTTACTCGTTGCGATCGATAGCCATAATATAGATGACACGGGTGACCCCGAGCGTCCTGTTCATTCGATCCTGCTCGAAGCAGGAATTCTGATCGTGGAGAACATTTGCAACCTGGAGCAGCTTCCGGCTGAAGGGTTTCGATTCTCTGCAGTCCCTATGAAGCTTCAAGGTATGAGCGCATTTCCTATTCGCGCATGGGCAAGAGTATCCATATAATCTGACACGGCCTTAGGGTCGTTTTTTTTGATTGAAGAAAAAGCATGACCACAAAGGGTATACCACTGAGCCAAGCTCGATGGTAATATTAACGTTACAGCCGAGCCGTTCATTGTAATAGTTTTTATAGGGGTATGTAACAGTGTGCTGAAATCAAAAGAGACCAGGCCCTAAATAAGTCATTAATAGTAGTGAATCATACAGTCAAATGGGGGACGAACGTCATGCAAGTACAGATGCATTCGCTTTTTCGGCCAAAACAAGCAAGCGGCAGAGTTGCAGCGTACAAATATACGGAAATATCCCCCTCGCTGTTACTAGCTCCATATGTATCTTGTTATTGGCTAACTGAACCGGTGACGGAAAAACAGCACCTAGATGCTTCCCAATCCTTCAATGTGATACGTGAAGAATCAGTCGACAGGGTATTGCCGGACGGCTGCAATGACATTTTATTTGTACATGACCTCAAGCGAAATACATTCAGGATTGTTTTTTGCGGATTTTTTGATAGTTCCTTTACAATTGCTTACGATAAGAATTTCCCGGTGAGAAAGTTTGGCGTACGATTTTTTCCAGGTGGAGCGCATTTTTTGTTAGGTTTGCCACTGCATGAGCTGGCTAATTCTCATTTTGACATAGATTTGGTTTGGCCCGGATTCGCAAGTGAAATTGGATATCGGATTTTCGAAGAGCCGTCTTTCGAGAATAGGGCTCAGATTATGGAGCAATATCTACTCTCTAGCATGAGGACTAAAAACAACATGAACGACAGCATAATAAATAATCTGCTCTATCACATTTTTGTAGCTAAAGGAAAAACGAGCGTAAAGGAATTAGCTGATAAAGAAGTGATTAGCTCACGTCATATGAATCGGATATTTTATCAATGGATCGGTACGAGCCCAAAAAGATTTTGTGATGTTGTTCGATTCCAAGCGATTATAGACTGCATACAAAGCTCACGAAGAATAGACGGAGTTGCCCTTGCGTTAGATCATGGTTATTTTGATCAAGCCCATATGATACGAGATTTCAAACGCTTTTACGGTGATTCTCCGCTTACTGCGCTCAGAGAGTTTGGAAGCATGTCCGATTTCTACAATCCTTAATTATTAGAAACCGTTAGGATATTAAGGAACACAATGATAGGGAGGTATTTACTTTGAAACCACGTATTACAGTTATTACATTGGGTGTAGATGACTTGGAGCGATCTTTGGAGTTTTATCGCAATGGTCTAGGGCTCCCGACAAAAGGGATTATAGGCCAAGAATTTGAGCATGGTGCTGTTGCCTTCTTCGACTTGGAAGCGGGTTTAAGGCTTGCCCTATTTAGTCGTAAAAATCTCGCCTATGACGCGAAGATCAATCAGACCGAAGCAAGCCCTACTGAATTCAGCATCGGTCACAATGTAAACAGCCAAGAAGAGGTTGATAAGGTGATGGAAGAAGTGAAGAAGGCCGGTGCTATTATTAAAGTACCTGCTCATGAAACTTTTTGGGGAGGGTATTCAGGCTACTTCCAAGATCCGGATGGTCATTTGTGGGAAGTAGTTTATAATCCAGAGTGGGATACAGAATAAGTAAGGGTAAAGATTATCGAAATAAACAGGCTGCCGAAGTATTCAATCGGCAGCCTGTTCGTATAGAGCAGAGAAAAGGATGCTTCAAAATGGAACAAATTGAGTTATATTAACTTATGTGAAAGTGCTTTTTCCTAACAAAACCTATCCACTTTTTGCTATAATGATTTCATGAAATCGCTTCCAGTAAGGTGTTTCAACGAATATGGTTTTATAATATAACCAAGAGGTGATAGATTATGGGAAAAATCGCACTTATCATAGGTGGCAGCGGATTTCTCGGCGGCGCGATAACTACACAACTGATCGAGGACGGTTGGGACACACATGTGCTTAGCCGAGGTAACAAGCCAGTTACTAAGGGCGGTACCATTATTCAGGCAGATCGTTCCATTCGGGAGGAGCTGCAAGCGGCATTGGAGGGTCGTCATTACGACCTTGTTGTCGATTGCGCCGGTTATAAGGAGCTTGATTCATTGAACTCCTTACACAGCTTGAACGGACGTTGCGGGCATTATGTTTTTATCAGTACCGATTATGTATACGCGTCCACTACGCGGACGGTATTTCCAATAGCGGAGTCGGCTGAAACGCAGCGTGACACAGCATATGCGGTAGGGAAGCTTGATTGTGAGCGGTTGTTTCTGGAGGCCTGGGAGAAAGAGCGTTTCCCTGTGACGATTCTTCGGCCGCCTCATATTTTGGGTGCGGGAAAGGAGCTAGGAAGCGACCAGGTGCTCGGTCGAGATACGGGGCTGTTGGATAAAATCCGCAGCGGAGATGGCCTGAAGCTGCTGAACGATGGGCTGATGCTTATCCAGCCGGTATGGACTCGCGAAATTGCGCTCTGCATCGCACATATAGCCGGGATGGAGCAGAGCTTCGGACATATTTTTAATTGTGCAGGGCCTGATGCGATAACGGCAAAGCGATACTACGAGATCGTTGCCGGATTATTGGACGTAGAGCTGCAATTCAGCTCCGTGCTGCTTCACTCATTTTTGCAAAATAAGCCAAACGATGTCCATCATGCAAGGCATCGCATTTATGACACTTCACGGTTAACTGAGTAACCGGATATAAGCCGCAGTTGAAGCTGGAGGATGCTCTGAAAGAAACATTTGATTGGATGCTGACAAAGGAAGGCTCACTACTATGATACATACGGTGCTTGGTCCGATCGAAGAAAGGGAGCTTGGTGTTACCCTGCCGCATGAGCATATTTTGGTTGGCTTTATCGAAGACGGGAAGCTGACGCGAGATGATTATGATCGACAAGAAGTAGTCGACCATATTTTACCTTATTTGTTGGAGCTTAAGAGTGTGGGCTGTAGGTCGTTTGTCGATTGCTCTCCGGAATATTTGGGACGGGATCCCCATTTATTACGCGAGTTGGCCGAAAAGTCGGGCTTGCATATCATCACGAATACTGGATTTTATCAAGCTCCATATTTGTCGCCATTTGTGTACGAAATACCGGAACCGGAGCTTGCCAAGCTGTGGATTCACGAATATGACGATGGAATCGGAGATAGCGGGGTCAAGCCGGGCTTTATTAAGATCGCGCTGAACAAAGGCCGGCTTAACCCGGTACAGGAGAAGATCGTCCGTGCTGCACTGACCACATCGCTAGAAACCGGTCTGCCAATCCAAGCCCATACGAACGATGGCTTAGCGGTCATGCATGTGCTGGAAATTATGGCAGAGCGCCACTTTGATCCGTCTCGATTCATCTGGGTTCACGCCCAGAACGAAAAAGATTTAGACATGCATGAATTGGCATTCAAGCAGGGGATGTGGATTGAGCTTGATTCCATCATGCGTTGGCCTCATGAGGATAACTGCAGGCTGCTCCAAGCTTTTCTCGATCGCGGAATGAAAGAGAAGCTGCTGCTGTCTCAGGACCTGGGCTGGTACACGGTTGGAAAAGAGCAAGGCGGTGATATTCGGCCATATCATAAGCTGTTCACGGAGTTTATTCCATTTGCTGAGGAATGGGGAATTGATCGCAGCGTGCTGGATAGTTTAATGTCCTGCAACCCGGCTATCGCCCTGCGTAACCGATCGTAGATAAGCAACCAACTTATATGGAAACAGGAGATTTAAGTATATGGATAGGAACAACCGTACTTTAACGGAAGCAGGCTCTAACAATCAAAGTTCTCGGGCTTTTTCAGATACCATTCATAGTGATCTGCTAGCCACCAGGGAGCTTGTCTATAAGGTATGCGGGTTTGAATGCTCTCAACCAATCTTGGAAGCACAAAACGCTGAATATGGGGCTTATTTATTTAATATGAATTCTATGTCCATTAGATTTCGTGCTGCTAAAATTACTCCTACTAAGGTCGGGCAATTTGTGACGCTATGGCAGAGAGTGGGGGATGGGTCAACCCAACCGTTTGATGGATCAGATCCAGTCGACTTTTTCGTTATTAGTACACGCCAAGGTAATAACTTTGGTCAATTTGTATTCCCGAAAACCGTCTTATTTCAACAGAATATAGTATCAAATAATGGTGAGGGGGGTAAACGGGCAATACGTGTATACCCACCTTGGGACAAGCCAAAAAGCAGCCAGGCTCTTAAAACTCAGAGATGGCAGTTGGAATATTTCCTGGATATACCTATAAATGAACCAATAAACGTTGTTCGTGCTCGAATGCTTTATGGCCCGCTAAGTTAGCAGAAACATCATGATGGATGGTAAACTTCACAATAAAATTAAGACCCCCATCCTGTCGATGTGGGTCTCTTTCTGCCGTTTAATTATAAACATAAGTGTTGTTGGGTCAGATTTACAATTTCGAAATGGGTATCCATATTTCGCTTTGGAAAGTAGGCGATGTTACATCTTTATCTTTATTCCACAGTATTTCAGGACCTTCAATTTGCTCATAGTTAGAGGATGGAAACCATTCGGAATAGATGCGTCCCCATACGTTTTGTAATGTATCAGGAAATGGCCCGACTGCTTCGAATACAGCCCATGTTGAGGCAGAAACTTCAAGTTGGGTTAGATTATCTGGACAGTCCAAAGTTGTAGCCACACCAATAAAGTGATCAAGCTCCCCTTTTTCCTCCATTCTGCCTTCAGAAAAGTTCGTGGAGGCACTTAGCAATCCCACAGGTTTGACATTTGAAAGTGATTTAAGTTTATGAATCGTTTCAACATCTAAACTTTCCCACATGGAGGCAATTGCCGGGTTAACTCCGTTAAAAATGATAGGAACTCTTTTCATAATGCCTACAATTTGAAAAGCCTCTTTTTCTTCAATACGATAATTCATTTCCATTCCTCCTCTAATTGATAACTGGAAGGTCATTTGAGGATAGGCTTTCAGTGAATGGCCATTATTTCTGGCTTCTGAAGGAGTTAAGCCATGCATATTTTGAAAGGCTCTTGTAAAAGAATCGGGTGAGTTGTATCCGTATTTCAAAGCAATATCAATGACCTTTACGTTGCTGTCTTTGAGCTCAAAGGCTGCAAGAGTAAGTCGTCTGCGGCGGATATATTCCGAAAGTGTAATACCCGCAAGGAAGGAAAACATCCTTTTAAAATGATATTCGGAGCAAAAAGCCAGCCTCGCCGCTTCTTTATAATCAATATCGCAAGTAAGATTTTCCTCCATATACTTTATTGCTCCATTCATATGTTTAAGCATATCCACTAATATGACCTCCTTTATCAACAGAATAGCAGAAGCTGAATGTATGCATCCGACATCTTGTGCACAATAATGTAGGTGGGATAAGTTAGCTTCTTGGAGCCCAAAGCATTATGGAGACTCCTAAAACGCAAACAGCAGCACCTATCCAATCGTACATGTCAGGTGTTTTCTTATCGACAAACCAACCCCATAACACAGCCAGCACAACAAAAACTCCGCCATAGGCTGCATATACGCGTCCAAACGCAGGGAAGCTCTGTAATGTTGGAATAATCCCATATAAAACAAGGATTAAACTTCCGACAACACCGTACCAATGCGGCTTAGACTCTCGGATCCAGAGCCATACCATATAGCCTCCGCCGATTTCAGCAAGTCCGGAAGCGATGAAAATTAATATAGCTAACAACATTAAAGGAATCCCCTTTCCAAGAACAATTGCCAAGATCAGGCATTGATTTTACCTACTAAATTATAGTACCTGGGAGTGAGTGGAGCAAATGAAGCTAATAACTGAGCTACCCACTGTCGAAATGTTGCTATCCTATTGTGGTGCACTACTACTGGAATAAAGATTGCCTTATACTGTGTGTATGAGGTGAATGATGTGGATCAAAAATTATTTGACCTTGTTTACGAAGCTGTAGTTAACCGAGAGTCAACCTATGAGGGTGTATATTATACGGGGGTAAGGACAACGAAGATCGTATGCCGACCCACTTGCCGCGCCAAAATCCCACTTGCAATGAATGTGACGTTCTATCCCTCGCTGGAGGATGCACTTCATGCTGGCTTTCGGCCTTGCAAACGGTGTAAGCCTGATGAGAACGGAGCACTTCGACCGGATGCGGCTTTGGCCATGCAGGTGGATGCCATCATTGAAACGCAATATAAAGACAAACTGACTTTACCACAGTTGGCTGCTTCACTTGCTGTAAGTCCCTATCATTTGCAGCGAACCTACAAGCAAGTGAGAGGATACTCACCTGCAGAAAAAACCGAGCGCGTTCGTTTAACCCATGCGCAGAGGCTGTTATTAGAATCTAACATTACCATTTCGGAGATTGGAACAGCTGTAGGCTACGGCAGTCCATCCCATTTCACGTCTTGGTTTTATCGGAGAACGGGTGTTTCTCCTACAGCGTATCGGAATGGACAAAGAGAAGGAGATTCCTTGGATGACCAGTAAATTATATCGACAAACGATAATAGGCTTTAACCAGCCATGGACACTTATAGCCAGCGAGAACGGAATTAGTCAGCTGATATATCCTCCGCATCTCGCATTGTTAGCCGGTTTGGATCCAAATATCGCTCAAGATGAAAATCGCAGTCTGTTCGTTGAATTCGGCATCATTGATCTGTTGGAGCAGTATTTTGCCGGAATTCCCGTCAGCTTTGATAAGGTGCCGATGGACTTAGCAGGAACAGCGTTTCAACAATGCGTATGGATGGCCTTGAGTCAAATCCCTATTGGTGAAACGTGGACATATAAGCAGCTTGCATGCACAATTGGAAAACCGTCTGCGATACGTGCTGTAGGCACAGCGATTGGGCGAAATCCGCTGCCAATTGTTTTACCTTGTCATCGGGTCGTTGGTTCTAATGGTACGTTAACCGGGTTTAGAGGGGGACTCCAAATGAAGAAAGACCTCCTTTCATTGGAAGGGGTAACCGATAAGGAGGCCATTGGACATGAAAGATTCCGGTTTTGAGCTGCCGCTGCCGCATCCGTTTGACTTCCAGTTATGCTTGAATTACATGGCCCGTTCTCCATTCGAATGCTTGTATACGACAGATGCACTGGGGGTCAATCGTCTAGTGAGGGTGGGAGTTGCTAAGCGATTAATTAGGGTGACCTGTCCCCAAGGCAGTATGATGCAGGTTCAATTGCTGCAAGGGGCTCCTCTTGCTAAGGAGGAGTTGGAGGAGTTAACAAATTATATCAGAAATTGGTTTGATTTGGATCGAGACTTGGAGCCTTTCATTCAGATGTCCAAGGGAGATCCGCTGTTAGGTTCGCTGATAGAAAGCTTCTCGGGGCTGCGTATAGTCGGAATTCCAGATCTTTTTGAAGCCCTCTGCTGGGCAATTGTCGGTCAACAAGTGAATCTTACTTTTGCCTATAAGCTCAAACAACGGTTGACGGAGCACTATGGGGATGCTGTTGAATGGGAGGGTGTTGTCTATAGAATGTTCCCCTCGCCTGAGCAGTTTGCCGGCGTTTCTACAGAATCTTTGCTCAGCCTTCAGCTCACAAGAAACAAAGCGATGACTATATTGGATGTAGCATCGCGCATGACTAGCGGAGAATTAAGTAGGGAGAAGCTGCTTAAGCTAAGCGATTCTGAATCCATTGATAAGGAACTCACGAAAATACGGGGAATCGGCCCATGGACAGCCCAGTATGTGAGAATGAGATGCTTGGGTGATCAAACAGCTCTCCCTATTGGCGATGTGGGGCTCCAAAATGCTGTAAAGAAAATGTTGGGGTTGCACCAAAAGCCAACTCCATCTGAACTACGTGCATTATTCGAGCAGTGGCCCGGATGGGAGTCTTATGTTACTTTTTATTTATGGAGAACATTATATTAGCTGACTTATGCAAAAAAAGATTCACATTTATGACCGTAATAATCAGTTCTGGTCATACCAAGCTTTTGCTTCATCGCTGTTAAGTCTCCACAAAACGATTAGAGGCAGGATGAGGCCGAGTAAAAATCCTAGGTTATGCCAAACGGCGAACTCGATTAATCTTAATGCGATAAGAATCCAAGAGAGACCAATGGCAACCTTGCGTCCAGACACGGCAGGAAGTGCTAAGCGGGTTGCTGCCCAAATTGCAGCCGCTCCAAAAATAATCATTGCAACGGCTAGTGCTTTCTTTAAGACTTCTTCGTTACCAAACGAGTAGAAGCCATTAACTAGGTTCATAACCGCAGCAAAATTAAGCAGAATTTGGGCAAACGTTACAACGGCCGGTTTCTTTGAATTAGCCCGCAATCCATTTGACATAATAATGTCTCCTTTTCGATCCAGCTCGAATATGTCCTTTAACGTACTCGTGGAAAAGTAATCCAGCTCAATAAATTTAATCTGGATTTTTTTCCTTTATCTCGAACTTGACCCATAAATTCTCCAAGAAATCTTTCCCACTTCAAACCGATTTCTTTTTTCGAGCTATCATTCTCAAGTACACATTTTACGCTTTGGTTTATTGCTAATTCCAGATGGGATAAAGCTTCCTGTAAATGAATATCTATATTTTGTTGTTCCGTCATAAATAATGTCTCCTCACTTTTCGTCATCATCAAGTAATGCAATTTCTTTGTCCAGCTGCTTTTTCATCCTTTCAAACTGGGCTTCGGCAATAATATCCTCCACTTCTTGCCGCGCTATCTGGATAAAGGATCTGCCACGATTGAACAAGTTGGCACCGCCTTGCATTCCTGTTTTGGCGATAGGGCGAAGGGTGGATTTGGCTATTGGAAGTAAAGTGGAGGCCGCTATCGCAAGTGCAGATCCAATAATAATTTTGTCTAAATTCTTTCGAAGCATTATGTACCTCCTACTTGTACAATGGGGTTACTGCGGCATTTACGCCGCAGTAAAGGTATGGCTTGCATGGAAAGCTTTCAATTCCTGCTTTTTTGAAATCAGGGCTAGAATCGGTTTGGATAAGATCGATATCGATCCGGCTACCCCGAGTATTGGAATCCAATATTTTAACGGCAGAGGAGCGGTATGGAAAAAGACAGCTAACGGTGGAAAGTACAAGGCCCCTATTAAAGCTAACCAGGAAATACATAGAGCGCCAAGTAAAAACCGGTCCTTAGTCCAATCCCGTACGGTTTCCTCAGAGCCTTCTTGCCGCCAAGAAAAGGTTTGGATCAGCTGTCCTGCAACCAAAGTTGCAAATGCAATGCTTTGGGCTACGGGCATAGGGATTCCAGCAGCAAGACTTGCAGCAAATAAACCTAGTGATCCTAATCCCAACAGAACTCCCTTTGTAATTACCTTCTGGTAAAGCTCCTTATCCACGATATCTGTCCGGTTCGTTTGCTTCGTTTTATTCCCGGGGTTGACGGCCAGAACCATCGCTGGTAATGCATCGGTTAATAAATTCATTAAAAGAATTTGTATGGGGACCAATGGAATAGGTAATCCGACCATCACAGCAGCACTCGTTACGATAATTTCGGCCAAATTGCCGGTTAATAAACAGCCGAGAGCCTTGCGGATATTGCCGATTATCGTTCGACCTTCTTTAACCCCATCGACAATCGTACCAAAATGATCTTCTGTCAGTACCATATCCGCCGTTTCCTTCGTTACTTCCGTCCCCGTTCGGCCCATAGCGATTCCTACATTGGCTTGTTTGATGGCAGGGGTATCGTTGACTCCATCACCAGTCATAGCTACGATATGTCCCCGTTTTTGAAAAGCCGTTACAATTCGAAGCTTATGTTCCGGTGTTACCCTCGCAAAGATGGATACTTCATCTACAATTTCATTCAGCTCTTCATCGGTCCATCTATCGAGCTCGTAGCCGGATACTATCTTTTGCGTGCCATTGTAAATTCCGAGCTGCTTCGCAATGGCAAGAGCAGTAATAGGATGATCACCGGTAATCATTACGGGTTTTACACCTAATGCAAAAGCCTCCCGGATATTTTGTTCAACTTCCGATCTGGGAGGATCAATCATTCCGGCGATACCTACATAAATGAGCTCTTGTTCGTCATCGATAGATTGGTGCTCAACGTTCCCATCAATAGGGCGGTAGGCGAAAGCAAGAACGCGCAGCGCATCAGCTGAAAATTTCTCATTCTGCTGCAAAACTTGCTGTTTCTGTTCTTCGGAAAGAGGCAAGATCTCCCCGTTACTCTGGTATCGATTGCAACGGCGAAGAATAGTTTCAACGGCTCCTTTGGAAAAGAGGTAGCATTCCTGCTCCATCTTAAGATCCTTGCAAACCACGCTCATTTTTGCAGTATTGGAGTCGAATGGTATTTCAAGTCCTCGATGCCAATGAGCCATATCCTTAAGCCACATCCCGTTTTTGGCTGCTAACGTTAGAAGCGCACCTTCGGTTGGGTCACCCTTGGTGATCCATTGTCCTTCCTGTTGTTCCAGCTTGCTGTTATTGCATAGTACACAGATCTGCAGCAATCTATTCAAATCCGGATGGTTCAGGGAGCCTCCGCCAGCATTCTTAGTTTCTATTTGTGCCGCGGCTGAGGCAGCAATCTCTGGTGTTAATTCATTTAATGTTCCCAATGGTTCATAGCCGTTGCCAGTAACGGTCCACATACGATCTACTGTGGAAAGTGCTTTTACGGTCATTTCATTTTTGGTTAAAGTGCCCGTCTTATCTGTACAGATGATGGTTGTTCTCCCTAATGTTTCCAAGGAAGAGAGCTTGCGTATTAGAGCGTTTTTCTTGGCCATTCGGAATATACCTGCACTTAGGGCAATGGTTATAGTTACTGGAAGTCCTTCCGGTATGGCAGAAGCGGCCAAAGTTATGGAAGTCGAAATCATTTGTGGTATAGGGATGCCGCGAAGCAAGCCTACTACGAAAACTAATCCTCCAGCTACAAGAGCACCTTTTACAAATTTTTTGCTTATGGACGTTACCTTTTCCTGCAAGGGGGTAACATCTTTTTCTTGCTGCTTCAAAAGGGACATTAAATGGCCCATTTCGGTATTCATCCCCGTATGCACCACAATCCCTTTACCTTTGCCTCCGCATACATCGGTACCCATAAAAAGCATATTGGTGCGCTCGGTCAGAGGACAATCCTCTTTCAGTGAGGAATCATTCTTTTCGATGGGAAGAGATTCTCCGGTTAAGGTGGCCTCGTTGACACGCAAATTCCAAGAACTTATTAATCGGATATCTGCCGGAACACGGTCCCCCGCCTCCATACAAATAATATCTCCCGGTACTAATTCCGCAGCACTTAGCTCCATTTGTTGTCCATCTCTAATGCACTTACACATGGGAGGCTGAAATTGGTTAAGCATTTGCACAACTTTCTCAGCTTTACGTTCTTGGATCGTTCCAATTGCAGCATTAGCGAGCAGAATAGCACCCATAGCAATTCCATCGAATAACCCACCCGTTAATAGAGCCAATGCGGTTGTTCCTAGGAGTATCAGGGTTGTAAATTCCTTGAATTGTCCCATATAGGATATGATCCAGGGTGTCGGTTTTTTGCTGTCAAGTCGATTCAACCCATACTGGTTTTGTAGGGAGAGGACCTGATCCGCTGCTAGTCCATCCTGCTGATTGGCTTGAAGCCTCTTAATAACCTGATCACTGGGAAGGGCATGCCATACTAATGCTTCGGCAGCGGCTGCAATCTCAGCCTCATGCGTCATCACGGGAATAGGTGTTAAAGCTTCACTAATTTTTTTGGTTCTGGACATAAATACAAGCGATAATGCATCTCCGGCCAAATTGACGACAGGTGCGCTAATCATCCCCAATGTTGCTAAAACGGACCCGAAAATATTCCATTTTTTAGTGATTTGAACATGCTGGTTTACGGTGTGATCCATTTTCTCAGCGAACAGGGCGCTATCTCGGATACGTGTTAGTTCGTGCACCGCAATCGAGGGTACTCCGGCTTCTTTATAAAACTGATTCGTCGGATTATGCTCTTGATCGGCCACAAATAAAACTTCTTCTCCATGCTGCTGGAGAACGGCGATTCGTTCGATAACCTCACCTTGTTCTAAAGATGACCAGCTAGTATCCATATGAAATTGAGAAATCGCGGCATCGCTAATATTCAAACTATTATGTAGTAGCCCGAGCTGCCAGCCTTTTTCGATAAAAGCTTCTGCGGCAGAGCCGTACTCGTTAATTGTTGATTGTTGATGCCTGACCATGATCCCAAGGCATTGGCCTCTGATCGTTCCTTGTTTGCCTGCAAAAAGAACCTCATATCCATTTCTTGCAAGTCTTTTAGCTTTAAGTTCATAGGAGTGGCAATCGATTCCGTGATCCTGCAAGTACTTACAGCTTCCAATGAATACCCGGCTATCATTTACTTTCCCTTGTAATCCTTGCTCTTCTTCTTCCAGGTGAAAAGCGGTACGGATGGTTCGACATGTTTGTTTCGCTTTGAGGCGAATATCTTCTTTCCAGGGGTGGTTACTCTTTTCCATTAAGGAAGCTGCCAAACAGACAATTTTGTCCGCCTCTTCTTCCTTTTCTGTAATGCATTGAATTTCTTCAATCTCCTGGCTATTAAACAAGAGTGATGAGTCTTCAAACAACATAGTTTTCGTCCGAGCAAGCTGAGCTAAAGACCCTTTTTCAGGCACGATGTACTTTCTCTCAGAAGATACAAGCTCAGCCTGATTCCATGCATACTGTGCAGGTACGGTCATCGGTCGCGGATTGGCTGCCAATAGAACGGCGATCGCACGCAGTGGATTTCGGGTAACAGCCCAAGTAATTGCTGCGGCTATAATCCCAAGCTTACCTGCCTTTTCACTATATCTTCGAATCTCCGGTGATAAAGAAACCTCTTGATTACCGTTTAGTACAGTGTGACTTCGCTTCCAATTAACGTATTGCAAAATGCTGAGACCGGCAAGCACTACCAAATTTTCGCGCATTAGCGCCAGGGCAAGCGCACTTGTACCTAGAAGGAGATCCGAGTTTATTTTTTTGTTATTCGAATAGGTTTGAATCCCCCTTCTTATAAAGGGATAACCGGTTATTACAGAGACGAACGCCGATAAATAGAAGGGAGCCGGACTTCGCGCTAACGAGGAACGTCCCATTATCAGCTGCTTGATTCCCAGAAAAGCTAAACCACCCATGGACAAAGCCAGTGAAATAGGTACTTTTTCCTTAGGCTCGGTTGTACCTGGATTGAGAATATTAGGAACAACCCGCATGTTATAAGGGAGCTCAGATTTAGCGTCAACAATGGCCGCGGCTGCAACTTCCAGCTTAACTTCCTCTAATTCGGTTGCGGCAGACAGTACATCAGGTTGTTTAGATGGATTTGGTAAACAGATTTGTTCTTCAATATTCTGGATTAACTCGAAAATATGAAGTTCTGTAACCTGATTTTGATCATAAAGAAGCAGTAACCTGCCTGTAATTAGACAGGGCTCCACTTTGTGAACTGCCTTGCAAGCAGACAAGCTTACAATTAGAAGCTTAGCAACATGTTTGTTGCCTTGCAGACCGCAGATTTCCATGCGTATTCTTCCTGGCAAGACGCGGAGAAATCTGTTTTTGTATAGAGATGCTGTCATTCTTTAATCTCCTTACCCCATGTTAAAGTCATAAAAATGTATTTGGTATTATTCACAATGGTTACTGAAATATGCATATTTATTATTTGCGAATTTTTTAGTCAAGTATAAAAAAATTCAAATTATGGAATTATTTCATTAATAATCTTTTTAAGGAGGTAGCTATGATTAAATCACCAATCGGCATTATTTTTGCAGCTGCAGCTGTTGTTCTTGCTGTATCTCCGGAGGCCAGAAAGGCAGTACGCAGATTTGCTGTTAAAGGAACAGAAGTGTTGCTCGATGCTGCAGATCAAATAAAGACAAGGACATCAGAACTTAATTCAGAATCGACAGATGACGAGAAGAATACAGAACATCCGATGCTGGGGTGATACTGGGAAATGTGTGCAAAATGCTTAATGATGATTTTTTGAAATTACAATAGGGAACAATTCAATTTGTAGAACATTATAAAATGACCAAGGAGAGATTAATATGCTGCAAGGTGGTTCTTTATGGGGCGGTCTTATAGCCGGAGGAATAACTCAAATCAAAGATACATTGAGCTTAAGTAAGGGAGAAATGGATAAAAAAGAATTTACTGTCCAAACGACGGGGAATGTATCAGGTGCTATAGGTGTAATGGCAGGTATTGAATATGGAGCTGTACTTGGAACCACATTATTACCGGGGGTAGGAACAGTCATAGGATCCGTTGTTGGAGGGCTTTTGGGAAATAAATTGGGTCACACGGTTGGAATACAAGCAGGCAATGCTCTTGTTAACAACCGTTTGGTAAGTGACGTAAAGCAATGTGTGGCTAATGTGACGGAGTCCGTGACCGAATCTATGGCAAACGCAACTCACTCAGTTACGGAGTCTGTGGCAAATGCAGCTCAGTCTGTAACGAAGTCAGTGACGGATTCTGTTCATCATGCAACACAATCGGCAACGTAATAAGGATTATTTACAGGATTTTATACAATTTATTGGTAACATCTACTCGCTAGCATTTAGCGGGTTTTACAGTGAAAGGAAGAAACAGCATGCAAAATAATGAAAAAGAAAATAGCCCTAACACTATTACATTTCGGTCCAGTGCCACATGGCAGTTGTTTCAAAAATTAGGAACATTATTGTTTAGAAAAAAATAATGAAGCAGGTGGGGGCGCGCCATGAAATTTGTTACAGAAGGTAATACTGACTTGAACTATATAAACCGTGAAATAAGCTGGCTTCAATTTAACAGGCGCGTCCTTCAAGAAGCTCAAGACGAGAACACTCCGCTGTTGGAACGGATCAAATTTATATCTATTGTGTCTACCAATCTGGATGAGTTTGTGAGCGTTAGGGCTGCAGGAATTATGGATAAAATTAGAACGGGAAGCAGTGATGCGGATTTCACAGGCCATACACCTCAACAACTGCTTGAGCAACTAGTAGTCATGATAGAGCAATTAGTAGCGGATCAGTATCAAATAAATGAACGGATAACTTGGCTTCTTGAAAATGAAGGTATTGCTTTCACATCTTTTGAGCAATTAGATGCTGGTCAGAAAAAGACTTTAGAAGCCTATTATTTTCAAAATATATTTCCTTTGTTGACACCTTTGGCAATTGATAAAAGTCGTCCTTTTCCTTTACTTCGCACTAAAAGTGTGTATTTGGCTATTGTTCTGAAGCACTCGTCTGAACAATCGGATAACGAAGCTCATGTTGCCTTGGTTGAAATGCCGTCCAATTTACCTCGTTATATTGAGGTTTCGCCATTAATGAACACCGAGCAACGGCAGTACATTTTGCTTGAAAATTTAATAAAAGAGTATATCCACACTTTGTTTACGATGTATTCTCCAATTTCCTTCCATACCTTCCGTTTAACCCGCAATGCTGATTTTGATTTAAACGAGGAGGAGGCAGAAGATTTGCTTGATGAAGTGGAGAAGGTGCTGCTATCCAGAAAATGGGGGGCTCCGATTCGCTTGGAAATAGAGAAGGGGTTTGATCCGTTTGCATTGGAGCTGCTAAAAAAAGAACTGGAACTTGATAAACATATATTAATAATGAATGACGGACCTATTGATTTGAGTTATTTAATGACTTTTTCACTTTCCATGCAAGGCTTCGAGCATCTTAAATATCCGAGGCTTGAACCTGTATATCCGCGGGAACTTACGTATTCGGACGATTTTTTTTCAATATTGCGCAACAAGGATGTTATGTTATTTCATCCCTATGAGCCGTTTGACGTTGTCAATTATTTTATTCAGCAGTCTGCTATGGATCCTTCAGTTATGGCTATTAAAATGACACTTTATCGCGTAAACGGCAATTCCCGAATTATTCAGTCTCTTAGTCGTGCAGCCGAAGCAGGAAAACAGGTTACAGTTGTAGTTGAACTGAAAGCCCGTTTTGATGAAGCAAGAAATATTGAGTGGGCGAAGGAATTGGAGAAGGCTGGATGTCATGTCGTGTATGGACTGGCGGGGTTGAAAATTCATGCCAAAATGATCCTGGTTGTACGTAGGGAGGCGGATATACTTAGACGTTATATTCATGTCGCTACCGGAAATTACAATGAAATATCAGCTCAAATATTTACAGATATAGGTCTGTTCTCAGCAGACCCGAATATTGGGGAAGATGTCTCCAATCTATTCAATCAAATAACGGGCTTTTCTGCCCCCAGTCATTGGCATTTGCTTAAAGTGGCTCCTACCCATCTAAAACAGGGGTTGTTCAGCTTCATTCAGCGCGAATCAGAGAATGCTGCATTAGGGAAACCGGCAAGAATCATTGCCAAGATGAATGCTTTGTCAAATAAAGAATTGGTGGATGAACTATATGCGGCTTCACAGGCAGGTGTTCGTATTGATCTGATTGTTCGCGGCATATGCTGCTTACGTCCGGGAGTACCCGGTTTGAGTGACAATATTACGGTTCGCAGCATTGTAGACCGATTTTTGGAGCATTCCCGGATTTTTTATTTTGAAAATGAAGGTACTCCACAAGTATGGTTATCCAGTGCGGACTGGATGACTAGAAATATGGATAAACGGATTGAATTAATGTGTCCTATATTGAATGAATCCCTTAGATCCAACATCATTCAATATTTAACTCTGCTGCTTGAAGATAATGTAAAGGCCCGGCAGCTGCTTCCCGATGGGCAATACATAAGAGTGGAAAATGAACTGCCGGCTTGCCGCAGTCAGTATGAAGCCAGAGAGATTGTAATTGAAAAAAATAGTCCATTACATGTTCAGAACGACAATTTAGCCCCCTTGCTTGCCGCGGAACATCAATTAGAGCAATACCCTAACGAATCGGGCATAGTTCACTGAACGTTTCCCGATCCCGTTTGGTATTGCTGGAGTAAAACCTGTAATTTATCAAAGAGCTGAGGCGCCATATCGAGTATTTTGTGATACACATTGGCAGAATCTTCAAGAGATATCGTTTGAACACCCGATTTGCCTATTATTAAAAAAGCTAGCGGTGTTACGGATACGCCTCCGCCTGTACCACCGCCAAATGGCAGTATAGGTATGGAAGGCTCTTGGCCATACTTACCCTGGTCACTTCCCCCCGCAGCAAAGCCGTAGCTTATTTTGCAAACCGGTAGGATAAAGGTGCCATCAGGTGCTACAACCGGTTCTCCAATAGTCGTATTCACATTCACCATATCTTTTAAATTTTCCATGGCTGTTTTGACGAAGGATTGTAAGGGGTGCTCTATCATTAGATTCACCTTCCGTTATAATAGTTTTCTTCCTTCATTGTGGTCATGATTGAAATAGAATAAACGGTTCACTAAAAAGGCTGCTTGAAATCAACTATCCCAACTGTGAATCTTAACAATAAATTAATATAAAATAGGCATTTTTACCCACTATTGATATTGAAGGTATGGGTCTATCGTGGCAAAGTCGAATTATGTCTTATTTTATCGGAAAAAGGGGGAATATGATGAATTTTACAATTGGTAAAAAAATTATAAGTGGATTTTTAGTTATTGCTATGTTATTTGGAATCGTAAGCGTTTTATCTTTGTTTTATTTTAAAAGAATAGACGATTCCTTTAGAGATTTGATTGATAGGCGAGGATATATCCTTTCTAATACGAAGGATATGAGAGCTAGCACGCTACAGCAAATGAGTAGTTTGCGCGATTATCTATTGACCCAAAACGAAGTCGGATTGGCTAAGTATAATCAAGCGAATAAGAACTTAACGGAACTAATTAATACAACCTCGAATTTGGTTAGACGCGATTCGGACAAAATCGATTTAAACAAACTGAATGAGCTAGGTCAACAATTTAAGAAGGGCGCAGACCAAGTAATTTCATTAATAAAAACAAACAAAGAAGCTGCAATAAAATTGGCCGATTCTGAGGTTATCCCGATTGGACGAGAAATGGAAAATTTGGCTAACGGGATTGCAATCGGGCAGCAGAAGCTCGTTGATGAAGGTAGTAGAGAGAATTCATTGATGATTCTATCCATCAGAGCAACGATTCTGATTTTAAGTATATTCGCAATTATAATGGCTATTGTAATAGGACTCTTTATTTCTCGAATCATATCCAAACCTATCGTTGGTATAGCCAAAGCGGCACAACGAATTGCTTCAGGTGATCTAACATTAGAAGAAATTAAAGTGAAAAGTCGGGATGAAGTTAGTCAATTGGCTGATTCCTTTAACCAAATGGTCGTTAATCTCCGGAATTTGATTCTCCAAGTTAGCACTAGTGTTGCACATGTAGCTGCATCTTCAGAACAATTAACAGCAAGTGCTGAACAAACTAATAATGCAGCAGAACAAATTTCTTGTGCCATTCAGCAAGTCGTCACAGGAACCGATAAGCAAGTTCACATTGTGAAAGAAAGTGTGCAAGCCGTCAGCGAAATGTCAGAAGGGTCTCAACAGATTGCCGTTAATGCACAAAGTGTTTCATCTTCTGCTTCCGATGCTCAGGAAAAGTCGCAAGAGGGGAATCAAGCGATCATAAAGGTTGTACATCAAATGAATTTTATTCATGAAACCATTGAAGGCTTATCAAATGTGATTAAAGGATTGGGGGAACGATCTCAAGATATTGGTGAGATTGTTGGAATTATGGCTGGTATCGCAGCACAAACCAATTTATTGGCATTAAATGCTTCTATTGAAGCAGCACGCGCTGGGGAACAGGGAAAAGGATTTGCGGTAGTAGCAAGTGAGATTAGAAAGCTAGCCGAACAATCAAGCCAATCATCTCAACAAATCGCTGAATTAATAGCAACCATTCAAGATGAAACAAGCACGGCTGCACAATCAATGGAAGCCGGCACGAAAGAAGTGGCCGAAGGAATTCGTGTTGTAAATGTCGCCGGGACATCATTTGACCATATTGAACAGTCCATTTATAAGGTGGTAACCCAAATTCAAGAGGTTGCAGCAGCAGCTCAACAGATGTCAGCCAGTACGGAGCAAATTGGTAGCTTCATGAAAAACATTTCTAATATTGTTGAGGAATCTGCTTCGGGGATACAACATGTATCCGCTTCAACGGAAGAGCAATTAGCCTCAATGGAGGAGGTGTTCTCCTCTTCTGCTTCCTTGACCAAAATGGCTGAAGAATTGCAACAACAAATTGGCAAGTTCAAGGTAATCCAATAGGGCTCATTTATCATAGGGGATCAAGCTCTTGTCATCGGTTGTTGACAAGGACTTGATCCCATATGTATTTTGTGGCATTAGGCATGCCGATATAATTACCAAGCTTGCCGAAGCGCGAATAAATTATGAAGCTCCTCGTTGGATAGTTCAGTAATCCAATTTTCAGAGGTGGAGATTACATTCTCACTTAAGCTCATCTTGCTCTCCAGCATTTCGTCAATTTTCTCCTCAAGCGTGCCAAGCGATATGAATTTATGCACCTGTACGTTTCGCTTCTGTCCCATCCGATAGGCTCGGTCAGTAGCCTGATTCTCTACGGCAGGATTCCACCAGCGGTCATAATGGAACACATGGTTGGCTGCAGTCAGATTGAGTCCGACTCCACCGGCTTTCAAAGACAGAATAAAAATACCCGGACCTGTTCCGTCAGCGGTCTGGAACGCGTCAATCATTTTATCACGCTCCGCCTTGGGGGTACTGCCGTTCAGGTACAATACAGGCTCACCCTGCTGGGCTTGCAGTACGTCGGCCAGCAAACGGCCCATGCCTACGTATTGGGTGAAGATCAAGCAGGAATCTCCCTCATCCCGGAGCTCGCCGACCATGGCTGCGATTCGTTCGAGCTTCGCAGACCGCGAGATGAACGCTTCGCGATGTTCTTCGAGCTGAAGAGCTTGTCCAGTCGGCATAACTTCCTTCATAAGCAGCGAAGGATGGTCACATAGCTGCTTAAGCTGTGTCAATACAGCGAGAATCGCTCCTTTTCGCTCAATGCCTTCGAGATTCTTCATACGTTCCATAAGATCCTTGACCACACGTTCATAGTGTGCCCCTTGTTCGGCTGTCAGATTGATATATACTTTCATTTCCTGTTTATCCGGCAAATCTAACTGAATAGCTGGATCTTTCTTTTTACGACGCAGCATGAAAGGCTTGATAAGCTTCTGAAGCTGAGCTGTTAGCTCTGCGTCATGATGCTTCTCGATCGGATTGGCGAATCGATGTTGAAACCCGCGCTGGGTACCCAAGTAACCTGGGTTAAGGAAGTCGTAGATGGACCACAGCTCAGATAATCTGTTCTCAATGGGCGTTCCTGTCAGCGCAATGCGATGCCGCGCATTGAGCGATCGGACAGCTGCTGATTGTTTGTTTTGCGCATTCTTGATGTTCTGTGCTTCGTCCAGGCAAAGAGAGCTCCAAGTAGTCTCCTGCAAAGTTTCTTGATCCAGCAAAGCGGTAGTGTAAGAGGTGATCACTATATCGATATTTTTCAGCACGCTGGAAAGCGCCTCGCCGTTTAATCGTCCTCTACCGTAATGAAGCAAAACTCTTAAATCGGGAGCAAAGCGTGCCAGCTCCTTCTGCCAGTTGCCAAGAACAGAAGTTGGACAGACGAGTAGGGAAGGGCTCCCGGACTCTTTCTTGTGATGGAGTAAATAAGTGATGTACTGAACGGTTTTGCCGAGCCCCATGTCATCGGCTAAACAAGCACCAAGCCCGAAAGTTCTAAGGAAACTAAGCCATATGAAGCCTTCGCGCTGGTAACCGCGCAGCTCTGCACGCAATCCGCCGGGTATCGCAAGCTCCTGTAAGCCTGATGGCTGTCCTAACTGTCGAAGCAGAGCCAATAGATGCGAGTTTAACTCAACTTCCATCTTAATACGTTTTTCTTCTTCCTCAGCATCGGTTTCAGTTGTTGGGCCGTGCTCAGATGGCTTCTGTGGTTCCGATTCATTTAACAAATGCAATTGAAGAACATCCTGCAATGTTAACCCTTCTTCCGGATCCACGCTTTCCATGAGCCTGCGGATTTGCTCCAGCAGAGCAGGATCCAGGTAGACCCATTCTCCGCGGAAGCGAATAAGCCTCTCTTTGCGGCTAAGCAGCTCTGCGAATTCGGCTGCGCTCAAGTCTGAATCGCCGATGGCTATTCGCCAGTCGAAGTCTACTAGGGAGTTTAGCCCGAATAACGACTTCCTTGTGCCACCTGATTCTGGCGAAATCTGAGCGCGCAGCCGAGGCTTCCGTTTCGAAGCAGCCTCCCACCAGCCTGGCAGCATAACGTTCCAGCCGTCACTAAGCAATTGACGGCTGTCGGTGGTCAGGAAGTGCCATGCGGATTCATCGGTTAATGGCTCAGAGAAGAGCTCCTTGTCGGTATCTTCGCTTGGAAGCGCCGCTGCGATCCTTGCAGCCCATCCGGGAGATCGTTCACGGATGTAAGGGGTCCAATCGCTAGCCCATGCTCCGGCAGCATAACCGTCTGAAGCAAGGCGAATAGGCACAAGCGCTGAGCCTTCTTTCTTATCCTGCAGCACCAATCGGAGGCGCCAGCCGTGCTGCTCTTCATCCGGCTCCAGCAGCTGCAAAGCGGGGCGGAAGGGCGCTGTGTCCGGCTTCCAGCCAAGTGCTGCGAGCCACTCTTCCTCCGTAAACGTATTGGCAGCGGTGGCTGCTGCCTGGGCTCCAGCAAACAATGCGGGATAATCCCGTCGAAGATCGGACATAGAAACTTCGTCCGCATAGTGCTCTATGGACACAATGGCGGAAAAGGCTGAGCGCAAGCCTCTCATTTCCTCGCCTAAAAAGTCCATGCTCAATAGGGATTCCCAATTCAGAGCTTTTAGCTCTTCAGAACCGGCCTCCCATATCCATTGCAATGTTCCATCGCGAAATGAGCTGTAGCTTGGTATATAACGTCCTGCCTTAGCTTCTCTGTACAGGACCGGTGCTACCTCAAGCAATTGTTCGGCAGCTTCATTTCCAGAGTCCCAGCGAACAACATCCATGAAGTTCGGCTCTGCGAAGAAAGGGAGTACCATTTCCGCTGGGAGGACCGTCAATGTCAGTTCACCAGCTTCACGCAGCTCCAGAGTTGTTCCATAGCAGGATGGCTCGTGCCAAGCAAATAATATTTTCCGGAATTTATCGCCCGGGATATCATATCCATCCTGAATGCCCCATAATAAAGCATCGCCACTATCCGTTAAAACTACATGCAGGGTCATATCATACAATTTTGTACTCATTCCAACAGCTTTCCTTTCTTCATTTCCTCCTGCAGCGCACGCAGTCGGCTGTGTCGTTCCAAAAACCCAATTAAGAAGCGATCCCAGCGATCAGTCTGCTTCATTTTTTTATATACTTTATCTAATCTTTTCAGCAGCTTGACCGCTATTTTATAATCATGCCGGTTTTTGAGGGCGACATAACGCTCGATGGCCTGATGATAATAAGGCAGCAGAAGCTCTGGCGATTCCTTCTCGATCGGCTGCAGGACACTGACCCGATGCGAAGTGGGATCATCCCCTTGAAGAATCTGCAGCTCCAACCAAGGCTTCCATTTTCTCTGCTCATATAGCAAATCCTTAATAATGAGGATAGAGTGGGGAAGCATTCCTTCCAGTACGTCCCACAAATGCTTATCAGCTTCAGGTACATATGCGGCCGTTTCTTTCCAGTAACTTATATAGGCATCGAGTTCCCTTGTTTTCTTGCCATAAAAGTAACCGGCCGTCTTTAGCAACCAATCAAGCAGTTGATCCCATTCACGAGCGGCATAAAGCTGATTAAGGAAGGATAAAAGTAGACTTGATGGTGCCTTTTTTAAAGTACCGCTTGCTTCTAAGACTGCCCATGCCTCTGTGCTTTTGGATTGATGAAGGAACAAAAACGCCTTCGCTGCAATTAGAGATGGGGATGAAGAATCGGTCGTTTGCTTCTCTATGTAGTTAATCTCCTGCGACACCCAATGGTCGGCTTCAGGATATGGGTCTATCCAATATTTCCACAGTGACGTATATAGACCGTAATTCAAATACTTCTGATCGGTTTCTTCGGCCAATTGCTGTCTAATATAGCTTAATGTTTGCTGAAGACGCTCTTCTGCGAGGGTGAAATTGAAAGCAGTTGATTTTTGCTGCAGCCAGGCATGAACTTCATCGAACACCCGGTACAATGCAGAAGAAGTGTAATAGTTTACACTGCCCTGGGCAGCCAGTTCTTTTAACTTTCCAAGAATAAATAACTCTTGATGCAATTCAAAAAAGAGCCAGTCCATTGCTGAAAAAGGTATAGGTGCCTTTCTAATATTTTGCATCTCATGCCTCAGCAGATTTGCAAAAGCTCCGTGGTCGTAAGTTGCTTTAACATGAGCTGTATATTGGTGCAGAAACTTGTGCCAGTTGAAAATATCCATGTCGGACAAGGAAGTAAGCGACGAATCTGATGAGGCATTCAAACTGGATCGCTTAAGGTGATAAGCTGCATTCACAACTTGGGAGGCTGGGTAGCCCAGCCGGTCGGCAAGCTCCATAATAACTGCTGCCAGATGCTTGCAATAGGTTTGGACTGGGCAGCTACAGGAGCTGGATATGAAGTTGTCCAAATTCAGTGTAACCGTGTCCGTGTGGTCTTCCGGGCCTGTTACCTTTGCTTGAACTATGCGGTTCTCAGAAATGACCAGGCTTGTCACATGCTGCTGTTTAAAAGAATTAAACCCTCGGCTGAGGGTAACCTCATTAAAGGATTTAGCTACTTGCTCAAGCAGGTTCAACCATTGCTCGTCGTTTAAAGCGGGAAAAGAACTCATAGCAGTACTCCTTGATTATAAATAAAAGATGGTAAACTCTATTATAAAGCGATACGAAAATAAATACGAATCAAAGAGTCGGACAAAATATTTTTTTGATAAAATCCCCATATTTTCACCTTGAAATGCTAATATAAAAAGAGGTGTATACTGGGGGAGGATATCTTATGTTTGAACATTCCAAAACGAATAGCGCCGCAAAAAATACTGCAACCGACCGGACCTCCAATCACAAACGACCCGAAGAAATGACTGCTATGCAAGGAAGCGCTACAGGATTGAAGACATCAGGACTATCCATGGTAAATGTTTTACAAATGCATCGCGTTATCGGCAATCAGGCTGTGCAGCGAATGTTATCCCCTACGTATCGAGCGGACAAGCCCGTCATTCAACGAAATCCCGATGCTGTGGCAGCCCCATCGGCAGTGGCTGCTGCCGAGGAAGCTCCGATCTCCGTTCCGGTTAGCGCTGGGCCTGCACCCGGTTCTGCCGTACCGGCAGCCCCGGCAGCACTGGCAGCACCGGCAGCGCAATCATTGGCCGGACCAGCCGCACCTGAAGCGGCAGGCGGGATAGCAGCGCCGGCAGTGGCTGGGCCTGTGGCTGAGGGACCTGCCGGAGCCGCGCCGCTAGGAGCTGCCCCTGCCCCTCCCAAAGCCCGACAGGAGAGAAAGGATCTGAACAATTATTCCAACTATAATGTTGTTTATAAATGGTTGAAGGCTCGGGCAGAAACTGAAAAGAAGAGTGGTTTATTCGGATTTTTTGACGATCTTACTGCCGGGCAAAAAATGTCGGCGATTAAAACGATGTGCAATAATGAGCGTTCTCCCACTATTGAAAAGGTAAAAGACACGATGCTGACCGGTGTATTCACAAAGACAGTAGATTGGGACCGGTTCTCCGAAATCAGCCGTGAAGCCAAAGCCAAAAACATTAAAAATTATAACGCCGATGGGTCGCGTGATTATGCCTCATATACTGCGATTGGAACCTCCGCGACAGCGGGTGGAGTGTCGGGCAGCGCGACCATAAGCTCTGGCCTCGGAGCTGGGGGGGCCTTAAGTGTAGCCAACTCGGTTGCTCCTGCGGCAGGTGTTCTTAGCGGCTTAGCTTCCGTTTCACAAATTTATAACGCTTCACAAAACTATGATTCCAGCCTGTCGGCAGTCGATAAAGCCCAGTTGGCCGGTACCGAAGCTTCCGGGGGCGTGGCTGATCTAACCCGTTTTTCTGCAGGCACGGTTAATAGTGTAAGAACGTTGGGCAATATGGCTACCAGCGGAGCGGCCACTATTGCGGCAGGTACTGCCGGTGTTGTCGGTGGCGCTGCTTATCTGGCCGGTGGAGTTGCGGGTTACATCGAGAGCGGCAAAAACCAGAAAAACCTGAATAAGCTTGAAAACAAATTCAATACCAGGGCTGAGGCCGACCAGCATCAGCGGGATCTTGGTTTGGCCGCGCACCTCGGCGGCTCCACTCAAGGTATGAATAAGAACAAGAGCGCCACTACTGCGGCGAAAGGAGCTCTTATGATCGCAGGGGGAGCTGTGCTTCTGGCGGCAGCAGCATCTCCGGTCGGGCCCATCCTGTTGGCGGCAGCGGCTATTATTGGCGGCATCGGGGCGCTCATCAAATTTTACAAGAAGTCGAAACGTAAGGAAACCTTTGTCGACAAAGCGCTGAATCTGGACAAAGAAGTGGCCAAGCCTGAGAATGCAGGGTTGAAAAAAGAACAAGTTCGGCAAAAAATGCTGGAAGCACAGGGATTCAACAATGTCGACCAATGCTATACGCAGCTTGTAACAGATCTTGCCTCAATGCTGTATGAAGGAGGCGTTGTCGGTCAGGATGAAGAGTGCCAATCCGTTATAGAAAGTATCGGACTTAAGGTCGATAAGGCTAAAAGAAAACCGGGTAAAGATCTGATTGCCAAAAAATTGCATACTTAACATAAGATTTGGATGGAGGCATCTCCCATGACGTCCTTTAACGATTTTACGAACTCCTTTCTCCGTCAATTTCAGCAGTACTACAGCCAAAGGGATATTGTTAATCATTGGGCTGAACCAACCGAAGAATCGCCTTATCCTTCTCTGATCTTACGCTTTGATGAGATAGGCGAGCAAAATGCCCTTATTGATTTGGAGCTTTGCTTTTTGCCTGGGCTGGAATCTTTCTCCCAAGAGGGAATTTATATTTTACAATCCTTTGCTGTGATCAAAAACAACGTCTCTCCTCGTGCCTATGCGAAATTGTTAGAGGAGATAGCAAAAATTAACATCCAGCTGCCGCTTGGAGGGTTTGGCTTGTTTACAGACACAGGCGTTCTCTATTTTAAGCATAATACGATTCAAAACCTCGATTGGCTTAGCAGTCCGATCGCTCTTGAACATTTTGATCGCCAAAACGCCCTTATCGTTCATCAATTTTACCAATTCACCGATGCTTTGCTGGACTTGGCCAGGGATTCCCAACATTAACGAAAGTTGCTCGGCTTATATCCTGTTTCCTTACAAACAGACCTGCGCATGACCCGAATGATTGGGTGCAGGTCTGTTTGTTGCAGTTTGGATTCTGGATGCAGAAGTTGTAAAATAAGCAAAGGAGGCGAATATAGTGAATAATTCTAATCACAATCAGAAGATTACTACATTTCTAATGTTCGAAGGAAAAGCCGAAGAGGCTATGAATTTCTATACCTCTTTATTTGAACAATCAGAAATCTTGAGCATTGAACGTTATGGTGCTAATGAAGCCGGTGCTGAAGGAACCGTAGTAAAAGCAGCTTTTGCTCTAAATGGACAAGTGTTTATGTGTATAGATAGCAGCGTGAAGCATGGCTTTACATTCACCCCTGCAATATCCTTGTATGTAAGCTGTGATACTGAAGAGGAAATAAGTAAAGTCTATGAGCGATTGTCTCATGACGGCGCAGTTTTAATGCCATTAGGGAAGTATCCATTCTCGAATAAGTTTGGCTGGGTTCAAGATAAATATGGGGTTTCATGGCAATTAAACCTTGTTGAGTCTGCCATATAAGTTTTTTATCTAACAATGGTTGAGGAGCTGGTTGGGCTAACAGCTCCTTTTTTTGCTGTTTCATGGGATATGCCGTTATGTTTTTCAGACCAATAGAAATATCTGTAACTATTGAAGGCTTCATACGTGAATAGAGTGAAGGGGGGATGTAATGAGAAGACATACACTGGATAGCTTGTATCAATTATATGTAAAAGACGTCTATCGTTACTTGCTCTCCCTTTGTCGAAATCATCATGCAGCCGAAGATTTAGTTCAGGAAACATTCTACCGAGCTTACCTTTATTTGGACAATTGCAAGGATGATAAGGTGAAGCCCTGGCTGTTCCGTGTTGCTTATAATGCATTCGTGGATTCTTATCGTAAGGAAAGGCGCAGCATTCCAATAGGATCAGAGTTTTTTGCTAAGCTTCCAGATACACGGACACCTGATCAATATTTACTCAATCAGGAGTTATGGGAGCATATTGGAGATATCATACATAAGTTGCCTCACAATCAGATGCAAGCAATACTACTGCATGACTTTCATGGGCTGTCCTATCAGGAATCTGCCGACATTATGGAAATCAGACTGTCTCATTTTAAAATATTGCTCTACCGTGCAAGGCAAGCCATAAGACAGACCGAGGAAAGGAAGGAGCATCTATGAGTGAGGAATTCAAACGACAGCTGCAAGATTATGCGGAAGGCAAATTAAAGGGAAGTGAGAAAGAAGAGCTGGAGAATGAGTTGAATAAAATGGAGACTTATCAGAATTATTTGAGTGAGCTTCTCGGTAGTGAGGAGAGCCGGCAACCGCTTAAAGAAGGCTTGACTCCATCCTTCACAGAAGCTTCTTTGTTGCGCAGAAGCAAATGGAAGGCACGGCTTCAGACGGCCTTGACCGCTATAGGGATTGTCATATCCATTAGCATGGTAAGCGCAATATTTACCGGGTTCTACTATGGGCTTGGCAATCGAGCAGCCATCTACCAAGATGTCATCGCCTCGGCCATTGCTCTTACGCGGCCTAATTTGAGTGTAAGCGGAGGTACCAATTCGAATGCCTTCCTTACTATGGATTACAAAGGAACGATAAGGAAGAAAATTGGGTCCGAGATATCATCCATCGGGGATTTTCAATTTTCATTTCTGCTAGGCTTGCCGGGTCTGGAGCAAACAACTTGGCGAAATGAAACATCTTCTTCCAGCTCTTCTTTATTTCAATTACCTGGAGCAAGTCAGACGTCAAGCCAGAATTTAGAGTGGGCTAAACTGGAGAAATTACATGAGGGAACCGTTTCGGAAGTATTCATTTCATTGGATCGGATGTATACGACGAATGAGCTGTTGAAGCTTCTTGAGAGCAAGAACATGGACCCAGTCTGGTTCGCAGCCTACACGGATCAAGAGGCTAAGCCTGGAGATGGTGGGGCAGTGATATCTCCGGTAGGCTTTCCTTTCTACCCCATCTGGCACGCGAATGATATGAAAGTAACCAGCCGCTCGGAGCAAAAAACAGGTTGGTTCAGCAAAATCGTAACTACAAGCTCCTCTTCGCCGGGGATTGAGAGTTACGGAGACGGAGAGGTAAGGGAGCAAAATTTCCTGGATACGCTGCATCTCCTGCAAAAATATGCTAGCATCAGCAAGCGGCTTGCCCCCTGGCTTGAGCTCGATTCCGCCGTTCAATATATAGAAGCTCATGGTGTGAAGCTTTATGGTGTTGTATTAACTGGCCCGACCAAAGAGCTGCTAAAGCTGAAAGAAGAATCTTGGGTTTCCGGTATCCGGATAGGTGAAGTGCGCTTTTGGAATTGGCATGAACGATGATTAGGAAGGACCTTAATCTGTTCGATCATTTTGGAATTCGCGAATCACTTCCAATACCGCTGCATAATCGATGCTGCCGGGATCGGTCGTATCCAAGTTTAATATGGGGCCATCCAAGGTAAGGGGAGGCAGCGTTCCTTGCAGCAGGCGTTCCCTGTTTTGCTCCAACCACACCAGATCCTGATGTCCCTCATGCCGATCTGCTCTTCCTGTGCGGGTTAGATAACGTTCCAGCAGTACTTGTCCATCTGCCTGACAAAGTATTTGAACGGGCTTGAAATCATGCTTCTGCTGCAGCTGAAGAAACTCTGCGGTTCTCAGCTCCGGCCTGCCGAAGAAACCCTCCACGACGAGAGATTGGCCTGCTGCCAGCAGATTTCCCGCCACGGAATAAAGAAAAGCAAATGATGCTGCACCTAGCTGGGGCGGAACTCCCGCCATCCTGCAATCAAGGGAGTCATAGAGTGTCTCGTAGATCCCGTCTCTGGAGAAGTGGGGAAGTCTTGCCTCAACTGCAAGCCATTTCCCGAGGGTAGTTTTCCCGCTGCCGGGTAGTCCATTGATAATGACTAATAAAGGTTTATCCTTCACAATATCAACTCCTTCAGTGCTTAAACTGTTATCCATTTTATGGTATTATCATAGTCGGTACGGATAATAAAGCGAATCGAGGATGTTGTATGAAGCTTGGAATGCCTACTTTGATAGAATATACATCCATTATTGAAAATGTTCAATTATGTAATGAGCTTGGACTGGACTTTATTGAATTGAATATGAATCTTCCTATCTGCATTCCTGAAACTTTAAGTTACTCAGAAATAAAATACTACAAAGACCAATTTGGAATAAATTTTACAATCCATCTTCCAGAAGAAATGGATTTATCCTCTTATCATCCTTCAATAAGGATGGGGCATTTAGAACGGTGCAAACAAGTGATGGAATGGGCAAATTTATCAGGGATTACAACATTGAATATGCACTTGAATAATGGGATTTATTTCACCCTTCCACAAACAAGGGTATGGATAAATGAACAGTATGAAACGCAGTTTTTAAAATTGCTTTATGAATCGTATATGGAACTTTATCAGTTAGCCCAAACGTTTGATGTTGAATTATGTATTGAGAATACAGGTAATTTTCATATTCCTTATATTCGTAGAGCTCTTGATAAATTAAGTGTTTTTTCTAACTTTTATCTTACTTGGGATGCTGGACACGATGCGAAGGCTGGTTTCGTTGAAGAATCGACATTCACTTATTTTAATAAACGTATTAGACATATGCATCTTCATGATTATAATGGAAAGTCAGACCATCAATCATTATTTACAGGGATCGTACCCATAAATGACAGATTAGCATTGGCCCAGAAGAATGATTTGTCTGTTGTTATTGAAATTAAAACCAGGGAGTCATTAGCGGATTCTGTAGCTGCTCTTAAGGAAAATGGTTTTCTCGGCTAACGGAAACTATACGGGATATCATGGAGGTTAGGATGAATAACAAAATACATATCCTTGGTGCTTCAGGTTCAGGAGCATCTACTCTTGGGAAAGACTTATCTTCGATATTACCACATGTAAATTTAGATGGTGATGATTATTTTTGGATCGAGAAATTTACTGAGAAAAGGGGATTGAAGGATAGAGTTCGTTTGTTAAAAGAAGACCTCTCGTATTATAAGCAATGGATTTTATCTGGTTCTGTATGTGGTTGGGGGGATGAATTAAAGTCAGCCTTCGATCTAGTTATTTTTATTTATATTCCCAAAGACATTAGACTCCAAAGATTAGAAAAACGAGAGTATCAAAGATATGGCGATGAAATATTGCCTGGTGGCAGTATGTATGAGCAATCAAAAGCCTTTTTAGAATGGGCGTCACTATACGATGAAGCTGGTTTAGAGGTTAGAAGCAAATTTTTGCACGAGCATTGGATGTCAGATTTAACATGTCCGATATTGAGAATTGAGGGTGATTTATCAGCTACAGAAAGAGTGAATATTGTTTTGGACTATCTCAAAGCGAATGATATTTTTCTCAACTAATGGATTACGGACAGTCGTCAGTTAGTTTACAAAAGGAAGGGGTTCAAGATGTCGGGGAATTTAACGGTAAGAGGCTTGCAGCAATATATAAGAAGTTTCGATCACCAGCCGGAGAAGAAAAATGATTATTTTCTTAAGCTTATTGAGGAAGTCGGCGAACTGGCAGATGTACTAAGGAAAGATGTAAGATTAAATCAAACCGGGAACATAAAAGGTACGGTTGAAGAAGAGCTATACGACATCCTTTACTATGTCTCTGCATTGGCGAATATATATGAGGTTGATTTGGAACAGTGTTATGAATTGAAAGAAGCGTTAAATAGGGAAAAATACAAAAAAATGAGTAATTAAACTAAAAAATCTACAGTTTATACCATGAGGACTAACGAGATGAAGCTTGGTGGATGAATGAATTATGCAAAACGAAATTGTCACATATGAAGAAATGTACCATGACAGGCTGGTAAATATATGGTATCGGGCTGTGTGTCAGACCCATACTTTTTTGACGGAACAGGATATTCAATATTATCACAACATGGTACAAAATGGAGCATTAAAAGAAGTCGAGATTTGGGTGGAATTGAATGGAAATAATGAACCGATAGGGTTTATTGGAGTAGATGGAACTAAAATAGAGATGTTATTCGTTGACCCAGATTACCACGGACAGGGGATAGGCAGTCGCTTAATAAAACATATTGAAAAAATAAAAGGAACAAATCTTAAAGTAGATGTCAATGAGCAAAACGAGGGTGCTCACGCTTTCTACAAACGTTATGGTTTTGTTCAGACAGGGCGATCCGAACTAGATGGATCAGGAAGACCATTTCCTTTACTTCATTTAGAACTAAACAAGCAGACCAGACATTAAACTACAAATGCGCTTTTTTCAATTGATGATAAATCATAGTTAAAACAATTGCGCGGCTTCAATTGCGCGATCCAACTCTATTGCCGTTTTTGCAGCTATTAACCTAAAGGTAACTAAGTGAACTGAATTACAGTTCTTACCAACCTCGTTAAGATTGATTATAATTAAAATGTTCATTAATAAAGGAGTGGTTATATTCATGAAATATCGTAAACTTGGAAAAAACGGCCCTGAGCTATCCGTTATCGGCTTCGGATCATGGGCAATCGGCGGGGGAGGCTGGGCTAGCGCTTGGGGCGAGCAAGACGACCAGTTGTCACTGGACAGCGTTCGAGCTGCACTTGATGCTGGCATCACTTTTTACGATACCGCAGCAGTATATGGCCTGGGCCATTCAGAAGAAATTATCGGCAAAGCATTGAAGGGCGATCGGGACAAGGTTGTTCTGGCGACAAAATGCGGCTTGGTTTGGAATGATGAGAAGCAGGTATCCAAGAACGGAACTTTCGACTCCGTTATCCGTGAAGCTGAAGCATCATTGCGCCGTCTGGGCACAGATTATATCGATTTATACCAAATGCATTGGCCGGATACTGATCAGAATGCTCCTGCAGAAGAAACGATGCGTGCGATGGACAAGTTGGTGCAAGATGGAAAAGTGCGTTATGTCGGGGTAAGTAACTATAACATTCCTTTACTTGAGCAATCGCTTACTGTTAGACATGTGGATTCCCTGCAGCCTCCTTATTCGATTCTAAGACCCGCTATTGAGAAGGAGTTGCTGCCATATTGCCTTGAGAAAGGCATCGGAGTAGTCGGGTATAGCTCTTTAACTTCAGGACTGCTTTCAGGTAACTATACGTATGATACGAAATTTGATGAAGGCGATTGGCGTTCCCGTAACGCTGCGCATACTGGTGAAGGCCTAAGAAAGAACGTGGACCGGGTCGAGAAGCTTAAGGAAATAGCCGCGAGATTCAATATTACAATGCCGCAGCTAGCCATTGCTTATGTATTAGCGCATCCGGCGCTAACCAGTGCAATTGTTGGGGTGCGTAAGCCTAGCCATATTACGAGTGTTTTGCCTGCTATCGATGTTACGTTAGACGAAGCAACATTGATAGAAATTCGCGCAATTGCCGCTAGCTAATAGCTGACGGCCACCAGCAAATAGGGGCATTCCCGAGTGATTTCTCACTTGGGGAATGCCCCTTTGCGTGTAATAAACGATTAAAGTTACTGTTTTGGCTTTTTGAAGTAAACAAAATATATCAAAATAACAACTATTGAAATAAATATGAGCGGTGGAAGATACACGCGATAAAGGAATATATAGTTTCTTATTATATGCCATTTCTCACCGAATCCGCGTCCGATGAATATAAAAAATGCACACCACAGCAGTGCTCCCGTATATGAAAATAATGCAAATTTCCGATAATTCATATTGGAAGTACCAGCGGTTATAGCTATAATATGCCGGAGACCAGGTACGAAATATCCAAACACTAATAGCATGCTGCCGTACTTGTTCATTTTGTGTTGTGTCTTTTCTATGCGTTCAGCAGTAATATGTATTTTTCGCCCATACTTTATTAATAGGGGAAGGCCGAGTTTCTGTCCAATGAAATAACTTAATGTAATTCCTGTGATTCCACCCAAAAATGCGCTTCCTAATGCAAATAGTAAAACCAGTTTCCCTTGTGCCACTTTATTACCAATAAAGGTTAGCAATAATTCATCTGGAATAGGTAGTCCGACTACACCGAGTGCCAATGCTAAAAATATGCCTATGTAGCCGTATTGACTCAGTAGCAAATCCAAGTGTTTCTCCACAACAATCCTCCCGTATTGGTATTATTATAATAGTATTACCTTATTCATAACTTTGTAAAATTAAGAACTATCTTCAATGTTAGAAAGTTAAGTTCATTATAAATGATCCATTTTATGTGCAGCTATTGCAACTTTAACGATTTAACTATCGTATCCTATTATATATAGATTTGGAGGTGTAGGGATGGATTGGGAAATTCTAATCGTCATTATTTTGCTTATTATCAATTACCCTGTATACAAACTTCTGTATAAATTATTTTTTTATGACTCTGATGATTTTAATGAATCCGTGAGATATTCGTTCACTCCCAATTTTATCTCATTTTTTAGAGGTGAATATTGGGAGGATAAAGTTAGCACTTTTAAATTACAGATGTATATTTTTTCATGTATCGTTGTAATTTTTCTCGAGTTTATACTCTTCAATAAACTAATTGGTTATATATAGTGATGGCTGCCGGAAGAAAAGTAACCGGCAGCCTTTGCTGTGTTAAGGGATAGAATCAAAATTAAATTAAGGTATTTGTACGTGGCGATGAATCGAGAAGTGGTGAGGAGTGAATCGCTTTAAGCAGCAACATAATAAATTTCGAATCATCATTTATGTTTGGGTGTGTCAGGTTTGTGGAATGTATAACAACATATATTTTGTAAAAATAACGAAAAAACAGTGGAAAATTCAGAAAATTAACAATTATTCGATAAAATACTTGAAGTGACTCGATTATTTTATCATACTGAACATATATTGTTATAAAATATTACATAAATGAATGGACATCTGCTTATATCTGTAGAAAAGCGAGGTTATAAAATGGATGACCGATATTTAATATCAGGCGGAATCGTATTGACCTTAAATCAACAGGATGAAATGCTGGTAAACGGTGCGATATTCATTGAAAAAGGTCGGATCGCCGATATAGGGCCTGCTGCGGTTTTCCAGGACAAATATCGCGGCGTTCCCGTTATTGACGCATCGGGTCAAGTGATCATGCCGGGTCTCGTGAATCTCCATATGCACTCGGGATTAATTAGGGGGACAGCGGAGGATTTGCCCGTATTCGAATGGTTGACCCGGTATGTCGATCCGAAGCACCGGGCGCTGCAGAAGGAGGAAGCATACGCTGCGGCAAGGCTCAGCTACGCAGAAGGCATCAAATCAGGTACTACTTGCGTGCTGGATATGTACCGGTTCGTCCACCGGTGTGCGGATGCCGCTGAAGAAACGGGCATTCGTGCTGTATTTGCACCTTATGTTGCTGATCGTCCGGGCTATGATTATTTCGAAACTCTCCATGATAACATCTGCCTTATCGAAGACCGGCATGGCAGCGTTAACGACCGCATTCATATATGGGTTGGACTGGAGCATCTTGCCTACTGCACCGAGGGCGCTTACCGTGAGGCTGCGAGAATTTCAGATAAATATGATACAGGCATTCACACCCACGGGGAAGAATCTTTGGCTATGAGCCAAAAAGTATACGAGAAATACGGAAGATGGCCGGTGGAATTGTTCTATGATAGGGGAATTCTTAGTTCCCGGACTGTACTTGCTCACTGTGTCTGGATGCAGGAAAGTGAGCTGGACCTGCTGGCTAAGACGAAAACATCTGTGGCTCATTGCCCCGTCAGCAATTTGAAGCTAGCCTCCGGTATCGCTCCGGTTATCGAAATGCAGGAACGGGGGATAACCGTTGGGATTGGAACGGATGGAGTAAAAGAGAACAATAACCTCGATATGATGGAAGAAATGAAATTCGTACCTCTGCTCCAAAAGGTTCGTACCTATGACGCCCGTGTTATGAAAGCGGAGAAGGTTTTGAGGATGGCAACTATCGAAGGAGCAAAGGCACTAGGTTTGGATAGGGAAATTGGTTCAATTGAGCTTGGTAAAAAGGCAGATATGATTACGATTGATTTCCGCAAGCTTCATCTGACACCGGTCCTCACCGAAGCCTACAATAATATCGTAAGCAATCTCGTTTATTCCGCACAGGGGAGTGATGTCCGCAACGTATTGGTTGACGGCAAGCTGATAATGGAAAACCGTAAGCTGATTACCGTTGATGAGGAAGAAGTAAGGGAGCAGGGCCAACAGGCCGCTGAACAGCTGCTTGCCCGCAGGGAAGCCTACATTCCAGAAATGTACAGGTTTCAAGGGGAAACGGTTTAATAATCAATTAAACATACGGAGGGATTATTATGACATCCAAACCTACGAATGAAGTGCTTAATATCCTCAAACAGCTAGCCCCCTCATTGCTTGAAACGAAAGAAGCTCGCTCACTTCCCGCCGAATGCTACACCTCCGATGAATTTTACCATTTTGAAAAAGAAGCCATCTTCTATCGAAATTGGTTATGTGTGGGTAGGCAGGAGCAAATTCCGAATGCAGGTGATTATTTTACAATTACAATCCACGATGATCCGTTAATTGTTACTCGAAATGAAGCTGGCCAAGTCTACGTATTCTCTGCGGTTTGTCAGCACCGGGGCCATCTTGTGGCGGAGGGTAGCGGAAACTGCAAGCATTTTCGATGTCCGCTTCATTGGTGGACCTATAATCATGAAGGAGCACTGATTCAAGCGCCGGAAATGATCAGGATTGAGCCATTCGATATTTTACGGCATGATCACAGTCTTCCGCGATTAAAAACGGAAATTTGGAATGGTTTTATTTTCTGCCATTTCGATCCGAATGCGGAACCTTTGGCGCCAACTTTACAAAAACTCGATGAAGAAATGAATAATTACCGAGTCCATGAAATGCTGACGATGCCGATGGTTAATATAGAAAACTGTAAATGGAATTGGAAAATCATGATCGAAAGCTCATTGGAGCCTTATCATACCAGCTATTTGCATAATGGACCGCATGATTTTGCTCCGGGTAAGCTTGCAGGATTTATCGAGTTTGATGAAGATGACGGACAGGTTATGCATCCTACCGGTTTTCTGCACGAAGGTGCGGGCTTCTCACCAGACCAGAATGCTATATTTCCGATTATACCTGAACTATCACAGGAACAGCGTAAACGGATGACTATTGCTGCCATCCCTCCGATGTTGACATTAGGGCTACTGCCGGATCAAATGTTCTGGAACATTATTTTGCCACAAGCTGCGGGTGAGATCGAGTTTCGTGCCGGATTATGTTATCCTCCGGATACATTGGCACTGCCGGACTTTGAAGAGCGTTATCGGCTAGCTAACGACAGTGTCATGGAAATTAACGAGCAGGATTTGTCAGCCAATGCTTCGATTCAAAGAGGCATGTATGCCCGGCTGTCCAGCCGCGGGCGTTATGCGGAATTAGAGCGTACGCTGCCACAACTAAACAAGTGGCTGGCCAAACGTTACCGATCGTATCTGAACGAATTGGGAGAGAGTGTGGAGGAGCTTGGTCATGCCGGAACTACAGAAAAGCAGCTCGGATGATGCGAACCGCTTCATTGATATAACGGTGAAAACACGCGAGGGCGATATACATCTGATAGCTAGCGGAAATGAGGCAGGAAGACCCGTTTTATTCATGCATGGGATTACTGAGTATGCACGATCTTTTGTACCGGTCATGAAGCTTCTCCCTGCATCTTATTATGCGGTGTCGATGGACTTGCGAGGCAGGGGTGAGTCCTTCAAACCGGAATCGGGTTACTGGCTTCAGGATTATATGGCTGACCTGTTGTCGGTGTGGAATCTGTTTTCCGGATTTTCAGGTTCACCTATATTAGTAGGGCATTCGCTAAGCGGGCGAATTGCTGCCGCATTTGCCGCGCAGTACCCGGAGCTTGTTGGTACCCTTATTCTGATAGATCCGCCAATCAGTGGTCCTGGCAGACGGGAATTTCCTATGCCGTTAAGCCGTTTTACAGGGCCGAAGGTAGCGTTAGAGAAAGGGAACATGGAGGAATTCGCTGCATTTTATGCAAATACTAGGTTGGATACCGGAGTAAAAGCGGAAGAGTTGAAGCTATGCTCGCTGCAGTCGATCGAACAGTCCTATAATTCCATAATGTATGAACCGTTTCATAGCTACTATCGCCTGATCCGAAGCCGGACGCTGCTTCTGGCAGCGGGTCTCTCGCCACTCATTACAGAGGAGGAGCTTGACGAATTGAAACGGATGAATCCTGTGGTTCTGACGAAACGGATTGTGGGAATCGGTCATGAAATTTTCAAGGAAGATCCCAAGCTTTTTGTCGATGAGCTGCTTCGTTTTGTGGAAGGAGACAAGAAAGTATGATGAAATCGACAATTGAAGAAATATGGCCGGAGGGAATGCCACGTCCTGATATCCCTTATAGTCCTGCAGTGCGAGCGGGTAAATGGTTGTTTGTATCCGCTCAATCTGCATCGGATTTAACATCGGGGCTTGCAGAAGAAGCAAAGGTTCATCCTTCGTTTCCCTATTATACAGATCCGATAGCAAGGCAAGCGGATTACCTGTACAGACGGGCAGAACAAATTATCGAAGCTGCTGGTGCGCGGCCGGAACAAGTTGTGAGGGTGAATCAGTGGTATGTGACCGATATGAAGAAGCCGGGCTACCAAACAGGCGATCTAACAGTCAACAACAAACGTTATGTGGAACGTAAAAATCGCTATTTTGAAACATTGAGTCCGCCAAGTACGGGGATCGGTATCAGCGAATTACTCGTTGAAGGCGCGCTTGTAGAAGCGGATTTTACGGCAATTGTTGCAATTAATGGACAGCTCCCTGAGCTGATATCAGCGCCTGATGTGCCGAAGCCGGGCCCAGGATTTGCTGAAGGAGTGAGATTGGGCAACTGGGTATTTTTGTCCGGTGATCTGGCTACTGATTGGAAGGGCAACTGGGGTACAGCGGAGAATGAAGAAAATATCCATTCATTAGCATTGGAAGCAAGGACGAACGGTTTATTCTGGGGTGATCTGCCGATTCGCAAGCAGACGGAGTATGTGTTGACCAAGCTGGAGCGCATCGCTTATGCAGCAGGAACAAGCCTGGATATGGCGGTTAAAGCTCATGTGTATCTGGCTGATCCCAATGATTTCACCGGCTTTGAGGATATATGGAAGAATTGGTTTCCCGATCCTTACGAGGCTCCATCACGCACAATCGTACCGAATGTGGAGCTGGGAGCGAAAGGCTGCCGGGTGGAGATTTCATTGGATCTGCTTATTCCGGAAGCCAAACATCTTCGTAAAGCTATACGTGGAGGATGGATACCGAAAAGCCATGAGTCAGCAGCTATGCGTGCTGAGGATTTGATTTATATTAGTGGACTGATGGCTACAGCGGAGAATGGTCTTGCAGTAGAAGCCTCTTTGCTGCCTGGGCTGCCCTATTTTGGCTTGTCAGGTAAAAAGCAAATGGAATACATCCTGATGAAAGCCCGCCGCATCTGTGATGCTGCCGGTGTTGCAATCGGCCAAACGGTCAAGGCTAATCTCTATTTTAGCGACTTAAATTTGTACGCGGGTGCTATGGAAGCATGGGGAGAGATGTTTGGAGGCAATCATAGACCCGCAGTTTCGGTTGTGGAGATTAATCGTGGATTGTGGGTGCCGGGATGCGGTATTTTGGTTGATTTTGTTATCTATGATCCGAAGGAAGCATTATGAATAAGGATGTTGGGAGAATAAGCTATGCCCAAAATTGGAATGTTGACTCCGTCTTCGAATACAGTGCTGGAGCCGGTTACCTATAAAATATTATCGGATATGCCTGGGGTAAGCGCTCATTTTTCACGGTTTACGGTTCGGGAAATAACACTAACGGATAAGTCCGACAGTCAATTTCAAGATGAATCCATGTTGAACGCGGCTTCTTTACTCGCAGATGCTGGAGTTGATTTAATTGTCTGGAATGGAACTTCCGCCAGTTGGTTAGGTTTAGAAAAGGACCGAAAACTGTGCGAGAGCATTGAAGAGGCTTTCGGAATTCCTGCGACTACATCCGTGTTCGCGATTACCGAGGCTTTTCAGGCTCTCGGTGTAAGCTCTATTGGACTTGTTACGCCGTACACGCAGGATGTCAACGCAAAAATACGGCAAAATTACCTTGCGATGGGGTACAAATGCCCGGTGGATCGTGGATGTGGAATTAGCGTCAATAAAGATTTTGCTGATGTACCTGCACAAACGATCGCTGAAATGTTGGAAATGACAGCAAGTGAGTCAGCCGTAGAGGTTGTGACGGTTGTATGTACCAACTTTAATGCGGCTTCCTTCGTCAAAGATATCGAGTTTAAATACAACATCCCGGTGATCGATTCAGTTTCTGCCACGCTTTGGCATTCGCTGCATAGATTGGGGATCAATCCGGGCCTGTTAGCAGAAAAATGGGGAAGGTTGTTCCTTTGTTAATAAGAACAGCAGTATAGGCTGCCGAATATTCCGTTTCGAAAAATGCTAGTAATAACTGATTAGAGGTGTTCGACCTATGTGCACAACAGGCGCGGTAGTTATCAAAGATCGCAGCGGAAGCAAGCGGATATTCGGGTTTAAAACGTCAGACTCGCCTTTGACCGGCTTTTGGCATGGGCAAGTGAACAACCCTGGACGCTATGATGCATTAGGATACGGCTTGACCCAGCAGCAAGGGATTAATGCAGGCATGAATGAAAAGGGGCTGATCGTGATCAGCTCCTACTTCGGTTATAAAGAGCACATGCCTGGTGTAGCCTCCGAACAGAAACAATCAAGTAAAAATTCTTATTGGAGCGGTGACTTAAGAGGGATTGTACAAGCGGAAGTGCTGGCTGGATGCTCCGCAGCGGCTGAGGCGGCTGCGTTGTTTGTAGAGCGATTTTCCGAAGGGAGGGCTCCAATAGGCGGAAACCATGTTATTGTAGACGGAACAGGTGAACTGCTCGTCTTTGAGCACTGTCAAGGATTATATGGTCTGCAAAATGCAACAAAGCAGCATTTCATCGTTCGGAGCAATCAGGCGTTCACCTTGTTTCAGTCCGAGCAGAATCAACTACCGGAGGAAATCCGGGAAGATCGCGGGATACGACAGCGGTTAGCCGAGCAAATATTGTCGGACATCAAGCGAGAAGAAATGAATCTGGATGCCGTTGAGGTAATTAAACGCTTGAAGCAAATGACTGCCCTGCATGATGGAAGCGGTGAGAGCTCAGGCAGTATTTGCGCGCATGGTGTTTCGAAAGGTCGCTCCAATTCCCCTGAGCCACATGAGACCCTAAGCGCCATGATCTGGGATATCAGTTCGAAGAAGATGCATTTCACTGTGGGGCATCCCTGCAAAGGAGAATGGCATGAAATGGATTTTTCTGGTCGAAACAATAGGTGTAATTTTTAAGTTCGAGGAAATAGTGCTATAATTTTCAGAAAAATGAAATGAGGAAACATTAAATGACGCCAATGATTGATAAGATTGCATGGATTTATATGGTTGATGGCCAAATATTAAGCGCTCGCTCCAGAGGGAAACATATATGTTACATACCTGGAGGAAAAAGAGATCCTGGCGAATCGGATGCCGACACCCTCGTTCGAGAGGTAGGGGAGGAATTATCAGTACGAATTAAGCCTGAGACCATCTCGCATTTTGGAACATTCGAAGCTCAAGCCCATGATAAATCCGAAGGTGTTCTGGTGAAAATGGCTTGTTATACTGCGGATTTTGAAGGGGAATTGAGTCCAGCTTCTGAAATAGAGGAATTGGTCTGGTTAACCTATCATGACCGAAATCGTGTATCTCCGGTTAGCCAAATCATTTTCGACAAATTACATGAGATGAAGTTGCTTTCATAAGACTAGAACTTTTTATTGTAAGAAACCCAATTTCCAAAATCGACCACTTATGTAATAATAAACGAAAAGGATTTTAGGAGTGGTAGATTGCAAACCCCAGTTAAATTAATCGTGTTATGTTTAATCGGAATGCTTATTCCAAACGCGGCTATAGCTTCAGTTCCTTCTACAAAATTATTTACAGATGTCCCCGAAAGCTTACCCAACGCACCCTATATTTATGAACTTGTAGAGAAACAGATTTTGGATGGGACAGGAGCTCATTTATTTACACCCGAAGGGTCGTTAACTAGAGAACAATTCGCCAAAATATTATCAACAGCTTTTCAATTGAAGGTTAAAGATAATGCGTATAAGTTGCCATTTACGGATATCCATAATGAGTGGTCCAAACCTTACATCGCTATAGCGTACAATGAAAAACTAATGGATGGTGTTAGTGCTGACCTATTTGCTCCAACCGAACCTATTACCCGTCAAGCTGCCGCTTTGATCGTATGGCGTTGGCTTCAAAATTCTGGTGTCACCAATCATTCAATTGCCAACTTTCAAGTTTCTGCTGAGGATACAGATTCCTGGGCCAAGGAAGCCGTTTCGATGGTTCTACAAAATGGTCTGAGAACAGAAGGGCTAAGTAAAGAGCCTTATCGCTCTAAGGAAATCATGACTCGTGGTGATGCAGCCGCATTGATTGCCCTTTCATTAAAGCTAGCTGAAGCTCATAACCAGCATGCAGCTAAAGATAAAAACTTCCAGCTGGATCAGCCTAAAAGGAAGGAACTTCCTCCTTCTGGCAGCGGTATAAGTTTGGAGCAGGCCAAATATTACGAGACAAGCGAGACGGCCCGGGTGACAAATACAATTACGTGGTATCGATTGGATTGCGAAACACTGCACTCGCTAATATTTCAAACTACTGGAATAGAACGAATAGAAATAAGAGATGCTCAAGGAAAATATGTGTCTGCCCATACTTCTAATCAGACTTCTTCCAGTTTTATATTCGATCCTAAACAAACCGGTTTTTATTATTTGGAAATTAAGGCTGATCCGAGTAAGCAGGCAGAATTCAAAGCTGTGAATGGTGCTTCTGCCTCTAAGGCCATCGATTATAATATTATGGATCAAGTAGGCGCTTCTCTCCAGCTTCCAGCTAATCAAGAAGTTTACTTTGCTTTTCCTATGACTAACGGATCTGACTACATGATTGAAGCGGCATTAAAAAATGGGAACTTAGAAAAAATGACTATTTTAAATCAGAAAGGAGATCTGTTGGAAGATAGGCAAGGAATCAATTTCATAGCATTGAAACCCACTCAAACCGAAACGTACTTATTAAAGGTGAGGTCTGCTGATCAACCTGCTACGTATAAATTAAAGGTTCAGGAAAAGGGTGTAACTAAAGAAACGGCTATTTCTATTGGCAGCGGAATACGAGAAGTAGCTATTACGCATACAGGTGTTACGTGGCTAAATTTAACTTTTCCGCGTGACAAAAATTATGATTTTAAGGCTGAAAACGTTACCACTTATGATCTAAGTCTTCAAGGTATAGATCGATTGTTTGGACAAACTATTTTTACAAGTGAACGAGACCCGTCCTTCAATGACAAACAAGTATTACGCTTAATTGGAACTCCTGGGAGCATGGCAAAAGTAACCTTTCTCGATGGAAAATCCATAAATGCAGCAATGGAATTAAACATCAATGGTGCCAACGTTGGGAGAACATTGAGACCGGCTGTGAAATTCGGAAGCGAGCGCACGGTTCTATACAAAGTGAGGCTTGAGGCAGGTAAAAGCTATCGGTTTTGGTCGGAGGATGCTGCGCCTAACGATGCTCCATCATCCGCCAACGACGATACTTATTCAATTAATGACACTGAACGGAATAAAAAAATATATGTAACCGATATTGTAATAATGAATCAAGACCGTCAAGAGTTTGCGAAGTCTGAAGACAGACCCCTTATATATAAACCTGAGGTAACAGGTGATTATTATATTGATTTTAAACCCGGCTCGAACAGTAAAGGATATTACTTGAATGTAGCTGTACAATAGATTTAATCATGAGAAAATGGGAGTCTTCCTTATGCGGAAGGCTCCTTTTTGTTAGCTGGAATTAAAATAACATTGTAAACAAAAATGTTGACTAAGTAAAATTAGGATATTATACTTTGTAAAGTAAAATGTTTACAAAGTAATCCGGATGCGATGTATACATAAATCAGGCACAATATATGGAGGTTAAGCATTATGTCGTCAACTCAAAGTATTTTTGGACCGAAATACCTTGCTTTGTCTATTGGGATCATTTTGGCTGTAATGGCAGTCGGGTTTGAAGGATTGGCAGTAACCACAGTCGCTCCAGCTATAGCTAATGATTTAAAAGGAATAAAGCTTTATGGTTGGATTTTCAGCGCTTATTTGCTTGCTCAAATTATTGGAACCTTAGTCGTAGGACGACTTATCGATAGAAAAGGGCCTGCATTGCCATTTACGGTAGCTATTATTTTATTTGTAATTGGATTGATCGCTGCGGCAGTTGCTAACGATATGATTGTTTTAATAGCTTCACGGGCATTGCAGGGGTTTGGAGCGGGAGCGATGATGACTTGCGTTTATACTGCAATTTCCTTAAGTTACCCGGATGAGCTTCGCCCCAAAATATTAGGTGCTTTTGGAACAGCTTATGTTCTGCCCTCTATGATCGGTCCTTATGTTGCCGGTGTGATTGCACAACAATTTTCGTGGAGGTTCGTATTCTGGGGAGTGCTGCCATTTTTAGTACTTGCAGCTTTTCTGAGCTTACCCGTCTTCCGTAAATTAAAATTTCCTAACGTAGAAAAGAAGAGTGGAGCAGGAGCGACATGGCTATCCATTCTGCTTGCTATCGGTACCGGAATTTTCTTGAGCGGTCTTGGTATGCTTCCGAAAGCAATAGGAATTGTATTAGTACTCGTTGGCTTGGGTCTCATGGTTCAGCCACTCCGTAAATTGCTTCCTGCAGGTACGATGAAATTTCGCTTGGGCTTGCCTTCGTTAATTGCTTCGAGAGGATTATTTTTCGCTGCTTATGTGAGTACTCAAAACTTTTTAGTACTTGCACTGACAGAAACAAAAGGACTAACAGCGGATTTGGCTGGATTAATTGTGGCAAGTGCGGCACTTAGTTGGTGCGTTGTGTCCTATATGCAATCTCACTGGGACGCTGCGGATCAAGGGCGAGGTAGGAATAAACGAATTAAAATGGGTGTTTCCCTCATGATTATTGGTATTGGAATTGTCGTTTGGGTGCCTGCCATCAATATTGCTTTGTCGATCATCGGTCAAATGATAACAGGAATTGGGATCGGATTGGCTCATCCTACTAGCGGTGCTGTAGCTTTTGCTAATGCCAAAGAAGGAGAGTCAGGTGAGGTTTCAGCAAACCTTCAGTTCGCAGATTCCTTTACACCCGGTATCGTTATTGGTATTGGGGGTGCGATCATTGCTTTCAGTCAAGCATCCGGATTATTGATGGAAGTTGGAATTTCCGGCGCTATGGTACTTAATCTTGGATTAATTATCTTTAGCTTGTTTGCAAGCACACGGTTGAAGATGGGGAAAGCAGTAGGGAAATCCGTTGTATAATAGAAAGTAACACGGAAGTTCATTAGCTATATATTGTATGTTTAAAGGAAAATATCGAAGTAGAGGTTATATGGACAATACAAGGAGGTCATGCAATGCAAGGATATAACGTTCTTATGATATACAACAAAGACATGGATCGACTGCTAATGTGCAAACGATTAAAAAATCCCTACATAGGATTAAGCAATCTGGTTGGTGGAAAAATCGAAGTTGGAGAGACGGGAATTGAAGCTGCTTACAGAGAATTATTGGAAGAAACCGGCATTTCAAAAGAGGATGTTAGATTGAATCATTTAATGGATTTTAAATACTATTTGCAGCATTGCTATGTTGAAGTTTATGTTGGGAAATTAAAGCGCGATGTAATGATCTCAGGGGATGAAAATGAATTGTATTGGTCTGAGCTGAATAAAGACTTTTTTGATATGTCTTTGTATGCAGGTGAAGGAAACATTGGTCATATGATTGAGCAAGTGAATATGAGCAAAGATATACTTCTAATTGATTCGTAATAAATCCGCAAATTGGCATCATTTGGCACCCAATTGTATGGTGTTGGCAGTCTTTTCTTGCTTATATTGAACGTGTGAAATCAATTCTGCTAAGAGAGGTGCTTATCATGACACTGCAACAAAATGGGGCAAAGTCGGTGACAGGGGATTTTCTGATCCGAAAGGTTCTATTGACGAATGCCGTTTCATCAGGGGCTTGTGGACTTCTACTGCTTTTATTTCCGAAGTATGTTACAGATTGGACAGGACTGGACAACCGGTCAGCCTTGATAGGGACGGGGATTTTCCTGCTCATTGTCGTTTCCTTTCTAGTATGGGCGGCTACCAAGAAAGTTGTTCCTTATAGGGGGGTACTCATTTTTTCCATCGTGGACTTACTTTGGGTGGTCGACAGCATACTTTTGCTGGGGGCTAACGGTTCCGTTGTTACATTAACAGTTTTCGGTATATGGGCGATAATACTGGTTGCTGTGGTAGTCGGTATTTTTGCTATATTTGAGGCGTCTTACTGTTGGCGCAACCGTCTTTACAGCAAATAGAGATGATCAGGTGAACAGCATATATGCGATGACGAGCCATAGAAGTGATTCTAGAGGCTCGTTTTTTTCTGGAAATTATAGGGTTGAAATAGCGGTAACTACGGATGTTTAGAATTTGTTGAGAGCCGGTGTGATAAAAAGAAGTGTCTATTTATTATGATTTTTGTCGAAAATTAGTACTTTATTCACAAAGGAGGCAATACATTTAACTTTTGTCATTTAGAGATACCTGCACTATTCATCTTCGTATTTTAATCTACTAACAAGGAGGCTTTTCACTAGTATGCAAGGTAAAAAAGCTCTAATTATCGTAATGATCTTAACTATGATTCTCAGTATGATTCCGCTCTCCTCGGTCGGGGCTGCAAGCCCGGCTGATTCGATCACCATTAGCGACCCCAGATCTATGGCCTACTATAACGGCTATATCTATGTAGCCCAACGGGGTCCTGGTAAAATCTCTCGTATTTCAACAACTACCGGACAGGTAAGCGATGTATTGGTCATGAGTACCGGTAGCTCCCCGATGGCTGTGGCCATCAACAGCCAAGGAGACTTATTCTATACAAAGGACAGCAACAAAAACGTTTTTAAGATTTCGGCGGCCTCGCTAACGAGTCTACCGTTGAATGCGAGTCAGGTAAACACTCTAAGTCAATCCTATTTTTTAGGAGACCTTAATTATATCTATGGGCTAACTTTTGACGCAAATGACAATCTGTTTATGACTGATTATATAACGAAAGGCATCTACAGGCTGGATCTAGGGCAGACGGTTCCAACAGCAGTCATTACCGGCGCGTCGCAAGCGATTAATGGTATAGCATTTAACACAAACGGTGACCTTTATTTTGTTGATGATTGGGAAAAAGCTTACAAAATCGATAAAGCGGACCTTACCGTAAAATCGGCTACTGATCCTACCAAAATTAAATTTTTAGAGTCGACGAGCAATCCGGCGGCGAACGGTGTGATCTTTCTTCCAGATGGAACACACTATATCTCCTCTTTATCCTCGGGTGTGATCGTTAAACATACTTTTGCTAGTGAAAGTGCTATCACAGTTGCTAAAAATTTGCTGCCGTCAAGCCTCACGGTTACAGAAGGCACAATTACGAATCTCTTGACCTACTTAAATGGACTAAGCGGGATGAGTGCAACGGGGGTAACGTTGAGCTTAACGTCCTCCAACGCAAACGTAGCCAATAACGGAGCCATTACTTTTACAAGCACTGCAGTAACTGGAAATGTATCGGTAATCATCACCAAAGCAGGCGAAACTCAAGATACTAAAACCATTGCCGTTACCGTACCGGCGCACACGCCAACGCCAGCTGAGCTTGCCAATGCATCGATAGCAGCAGCCAAAGCTTTGCTGCCATCAAGCCTCACGGTTACAGAAGGAACGTATACGAATCTTTTGACCTACTTAAATGGGTTAAGCGGGATGAGCGCAACGGGGGTAACGTTGAGCTTGACGTCCTCCAACGCAAACGTAGCCAATGACGGAACCATCACTTATACAAGCGCTGCAGTAACCGGAAATGTCACAGTACTGATTAACAAAGCCAACGGTACTCAAGCTACTAAAACGATTGCCGTTACTGTAGCGGCGCACACGCTAACGCCAGCTGAGCTTGCCAATGCATCGATTGCTTCAGCTAAAGCTTTGCTGCCATCAAGCCTCACGGTTACAGAAGGAACGTATACGAATCTTTTGACCTACTTGAACGGGTTAAGTGGGATGAGCGATACGGGAGTAACTTTGACTTTGGTATCTTCCAACGCAAACGTAGCCAACAACGGAGCCATCACTCATACAAGTGCAGCTGTAACAGGAAATGTAACGGTAATGATTAACAAAGCTAACGGAGCTCAAGAGACTAGAACTATTGCAGTAAATGTATCTCCATTACCTGTTCAGGTGACAGTAACTTCGCTTTCCGTTGATGCTGCCAACGCCAACATCACCATAAATGGAGTGAAACAGCTTGCCGTCTCAGCGGCATACAGCAATAATACAACAGCTGATGTCACTGCAACGGCTTCATACAGTACCTCAAATGGGAATGTGGCGATCGTAAGCGCAGCCGGTGCAATAACGGCAGTAGGTTTCGGCTCGGCCGATATTACCGTTTCCTACTCAGGCCAGTCCAAAGTGGTAGCGGTCACCGTACCTAGACCGGCCAGCCACAGTAGCAGTAGCACCGGAGCTTCTACTCCAGCAGCGCCTGCTACTGATGCGAAACAGCCTGAGGATAAAGCCGCGCCGACGGTGCCTTCAACTCAGCCCGCGATTACGGACGTGTTTAAAAGCGATGCTGTAAAAACGGACAGCAGTGTGGTTAACCGCATTTCAACAAGGGTTGAAAATGCCAATAGAGCTGAAGTTAAAATACAATTCTCTGACATCCAGCAGCATTGGGCCAATAAAACGATAGACACCTTCATTAAATTGAACATCATTGAAGGCTATAACGATGGAAAATTCAGACCGGATGGCGCAATCACACGCGCTGAATTTGCAGTGATTATCGACAGAGTATTCGGTATCAACAACGACCTCAAGCAATCGGTTGTAATGAACGATATCAGGAACCACTGGGCCAAAGATACCCTGGAAAAGCTTTCTAATGCCGGGATATTGAACGGTTATGGGCAAGAGTTCCGTCCAGACCAAACCGTCACCCGAGCTGAAATGGTCACTATTATTAGCAGGATCGTGAATATGAACACCGTGAAGAAGAACGAATCTAACGGAGCGTTTTCCGACACTAGCAATTCATTTGCCTCCAGCCAAATCCAAGAAGCAGCACAAACGGGGATTGTTACAGGTAAGGAAGGGAATAATTTTAAACCAGATGCCCAATCTACCAGAGCAGAAGCGTTGACGATCATCATGAATACACTAAATCTGAGCCCACAAATCAAGACTTTATTGGATAGCTTAAAATAAGTCGGCGTGGCGTGGCAGATGCAACCAGTAACAATCTCATTAAGGGCGGTTCCTCTAGAAGTAGAGGAGCCGCTTTTATTTGGCATTTTTCCTGATTATTATTGCACTTTGGCTAAGGAAGGATATCCATGATCGGTTAAAGAAATAAAGAGGAGAGATAAATGGAGGGGGGACTTGCAGAAAGGAAGGGGCGGATTTTGATAAATCACCTTCTTGATCCTCGACAGAGGAAGCCCACTTTTGCAACATTTCGACAAATAACCGGAATTCACTTAAATATAAGGGGACGGATAATTATGAGTTCTTTTCAGGCAGAAGAAAACAATGAAGTGGCCAAGCTAGTGAATACTGTCACAAGATTGCACGTTAATAACCGATTCCTGTTAGGAATAGATGGCTTAAGCCGCTCTGGAAAAACAACATTTACAGCAAAAATAAAGGAAAAGTTACAACATCAGCAGATGGATGTCGTTATTTTTCACATTGACGACCACATAGTAGAGCGGGAAAAAAGATATGGCACGGGTCAGGAGGAATGGTACGAGTACTACAATCTCCAATGGGATATTAACTACTTAAGGGACAACTTATTCGATAAAGTGCGCTTTCATGATGAGGTAGAACCTCCTTTCTACAGTAGTGAGTCCGATGAGCAGAATATAAAAACCGTGTTGATTCCTGAGGAATGTATTATTGTAGTTGAGGGTGTTTTTCTTCAACGAGAAGAGTGGCGAGAGTTTTTTGATTACATGGTTTATCTGGACTGCTCTAAAGATGAACGCTTTCTTCGTGAAGGGGCCAGCACTCAAAGGGATATACAGAAATTTAAAAGAAGGTACTGGGAAGCAGAAGAATATTATTTAGAAACACTAAGACCTTTATTGAAGGCAGATATGATAATTGTAACGGATGGAGCTAACTGAACACTATAGGTGAATTATTTTCAAAGAGCATGTAGCCGCCGCGGCTACTTTTCTAATTCATGTAACAAGCAGCACAGCTTATTAGAGGCAAAATAGGCTTGAATATTCGGTAATCATCTGCTTAATCGTTGTTGTCACAAATCGACCCCTTACCTCGTTTTATGTGCAAACGAGATAAAGGAGTGGTTGTAATGAAAGAATTGACATGTATAGTCGTTGGCGGAGGATATGCGGGCATTAATGCAGTTAAGGCGATTCGAAAAACATTTAGCAGTGAGGCACACCAGTTTCTAATTCGAATTGTATTAATTGATAAGAACTCCTATCATTTGCGTAAAGTATTGCTTTTTAAGCCTGCAGCCGGGAACGATGATATTATCATCCCACTGATAAGGTTGTTTCCGGAAGGAATTGAGCTCATTCAGGCTACTGTAACGAAAATCGAAAGAGAAGCTAGAAGGCTGCATTATAAGGATTCAGAAGGAAATGAAAACTCTATAAACTATAATGTTCTTGTTATGGCGTTAGGCAGCATCGTACGGCAGCCCGATACTCAACAGGGTGGGGTGGCATTGGCAAGCTTGGAGGAAGCACAGAAGATCAGAGAGACGTGGCGCACGAAATTAAAGAAAGCTGTTAATGAAATAAATACGCAAGAACGCCAGAGACTAATGACCATTGCCATTGCGGGTGCAGGTATAAGCGGCATCGAAACTTCTGCCGAGCTGGCTCATTTTGTTCGAGAAGATGCGCAGCAGTTAGGACTTAATCCGGGTGATGTGAAGATATATTTATTTAATACGAACAAGAGACTTTTTCCGGAAGGCCCGGCCAAAGTAGGTATTAAACTGGAGCGTGCAATAGAAGCTTGCGGAGTAACCGTCATCCATGATTGTAAAGTTTTAGAGGAAAAAGAGGGAGCGCTAACCTTATCTTCTGGCGAAACGATGTCCGTCGGCCTATGTATCTGGACACTAGGGTTATTACCTAATCCAATGCTGAGGAATATAGGGATGCCGGTCAATTCGGATGGCTATGTGATTGTAGATGAAAGCTATCGGGTTCAGGATGCTCAGGATGTATACAGTATCGGCGACTGCGCGCGAATCGTAGATCCTAGTGGAAGAGCGGACGGGAAGACGTGTAAGGAGGCGACCGCTCAAGCGGCAAGGCTCGCCAAGATTATAGCAGCGGATCTTGCAGGGCGTCCTGCACCCGTGCATAAGGGTTTTATAGATTTTTTCTGCTTTGGTTTAGGTCCGGAGCAGGGAATAGCGTGGACGCGCAAATGGGGAATAGATGTTATTTTTACAGGGAAGCTGGGTTGGCGAATGAGAAAGGTTACATGGGACTTGGCAAGTCTGTTAAAATAACACATGAATAATGGGTCAATGGATATGAATAGGGGTGGTTAGATGCAAGAGTTATATGAACAGTATAAGGGACTGCTGTTTACGCTTGCCTACCAATTGACTGGTTCGGTCTCCGATGCGGAGGATGCTGTACAGGACGTATTTCTGAAGATGTATGACGTTAATCCCGAGCGTCTGGTTGAACCGAAAGCCTATCTGTGCAAGATGGTGACAAATCGCTGTCTGGATTTACTGAAATCAGCGCGTAAGCGAAGGGAACAATATTTCGGACAATGGCTTCCAGAGCCCATTCTTACTCCTGAAGATGAATCAATCGATTCGATTGTTCGTAGCGAACTATTGTCTTATGCCATGCTTGTGCTGCTTGAAAGGCTATCGATTGCAGAACGAGTTGTGTTCGTGCTTCGTGAAGCGCTCGGCTTTGAATATACCGTTATAGCCGAGCTGGTTGGAAAAAGCGAGACTAATTGCCGCAAACTGCTCAGTCGAGCGAGAGGAAAGATGGGGATTGGCATGGAAGAGCCGATCCTTCCAGAAGCTGGGAGTGAAGAATGGGTTCGTAGGTTCCTGTCGGCTCTCGAACGAGGCAACGTGGATACGATAGTATCTATTCTCGCCAAAGATGTCGTGTTGGTCTCAGATGGAGGGGGCAAAACATCCGCCGCCGTTCACCCTATTAAATCCAGTGATTTGGTTGCCCGGTTCCTGCTCGGTGTAATTCGTAAAGTTCCTCATTATGAAGAAGGCTTGCAAGTTGAAATGACATATTTAAATGGTCAAGCTGGGCTTATAATCCGCTCAGATGAGTTGATTGATACAGTTGTGATGTTACATGTCGAGAGAAATGCAATTCAAAATGTATACTTTGTCAGAAACCCTGATAAAATGAGACATTTATTGAGATGAAACCATGTAACGAATCATGTATAATTCCAATATGCGTTAAGGGGGGACAACATGAATTTAACTATACTGGACGCTCTGTTTACTGTTGTGAGATTAGCTCCGACAGATACGGTACCATCATGGGCCAGCGGCGGTGAATTTTTTTCTATCACATGTACAAATGAAGAGCTGTCTATTGTATGCCCTACTTCCAATATTCCACATCACGTTCTAAACGATGTTGAAAATGATTGGAAATGCATAAAAGTAGACGGCGTGTTGGATTTCGGATTAACAGGAATATTAGCATCTCTAGCCAATCCGTTAGCGGAGAATAACATAAGTATTTTTGCTATTTCTCTTTCAACACGGATTACTTGTTAGTTAAAGTTCATTTCATAGAAAAAGCAAAATCGGTGTTGGAAAATGCAGGGCATACATTTAACTAAAATTTATAGAACAAGTACATTAGTTCAGGGGCTGCTTAATTGCAGCTCTTTTTTTTCGCAAAATAACTTGGCTAGCCGTTCTTGAGAAAGCTTTTTCCCAGAATAACTTTACTTTCTACAAACGTTAAAAAATATCAAAAAGTTAACTTTAGTTAATATTGTAAACTATTTATTTTTGCTAACATGGTCACTAGGCTCGAAATCATAAGAGGATTGGAGCGGTAATGTTACAAACTGGAGGGGAGAACAGTGAAGCAATTAGTGAGATTCTGTCTTTGTCTAATGTTCATCATAGGCGGTTTTCCTATGTTGTTCGAGAACGTGGCGCATGCAGATGATGCGGTCGTTCCTCAAATAGCTGCAGGGTATTACCATAGCGTAGGGCTGGTTAGTGATGGAACGGTCTGGTCGTGGGGACGAGGAAGTAATGGTCAATTGGGTAACGGAGAGTCAGTCAGTAGAGCCGTTCCGAGAAAAGCAACCGGTCTAAGTAGTGTTAAGTCGATTACCGGAGGGGTTCGAAGCAGCTTCGCGATCTTAAAGGATGGAACTGTAATGGGATGGGGCGCTAATGGAAACGGTCAACTGGGAGATGGTACTACAACAGATCGACTCAGTCCTGTGCAGGTATCTGCTTTAAGTAACATTAAGGCGATTTCTGGAGGCACCTCTTATCACACTCTTGCTCTGGACGGTAATGGTAATGTATGGGCTTGGGGAAGAAATGATAATGGTGATCTTGGTGACGGAACGACCATTCAGCGAAACACGCCGGTCCAGGTAACCACGTTGAGTAACGTAAAGGCAATAGCCGCGGGTGGATATTTCAGTCTTGCGCTTAAAGAGGACGGTACGGTTTGGTCATGGGGATGGAATGGTGCGGGTCAGTTAGGGAATGGAACGACAGATCAACGGATCTTGCCTGAACAAGTGCCTGGTCTCAGTCACATAACAGCGATTGCTGCAGGAGGTAATCATAGTCTTGCATTGGATGCTAATGGAAGGATTTGGGCTTGGGGTGAGAACAGATACGGTGCGTTAGGTGATGGGACGACAACGAATCGAACGGCTCCCGTACAAGTATCTGGTTTAACAAACGCTACGACGATTGCCGGAGGAAACTATCATAGTCTCGCATTGGATGCAGAGGGGCAGGTTTACGCTTGGGGGTACAACAATTATGGCCAATTGGGAGACGGCACGACAACTCAACGTAACATACCTGTGCTAGTGCCTGAATTGAGCAAAATGACGGCAATTGCTGGGGGAGGTTTTCATAGTTTTGCTATGAGAAGCGATGGAATGGTTTGGTCATGGGGGTATAACGCTGATGGAGAGTTGGGAGACAATACAGCCATCAGTCGATCATTGCCCGTGAAAAGCGGTGCAGTTATGGACGCAACAGCGCCATCCATAAACAACGGAACGATCACTGCCTCGTCTATTACTTCAACAAGCATGACTATGACTTGGGTAAAAGCGACGGATAATATGAGTGATCAGAGTGCTCTTCAATATTTGGTTTATCAGTCCGAAAGCAACAATATTCAGACTGTAGCTCAGATGGAAAGGTATGGAAAACCTTTAGGAGCTTATACTCAAGATATCGAGAAGCTGGATATTACAAGTTTAAAGCCCGGTACCAAATACTATTTTAACATCATTGTCAAAGACCAGGCAGGATATAAAAGTGCTTATGGGATTAAGCAGATAACGACCAATTCGGTTTATTCTATTTCCTATATTGACAACGGTAGTACTGGGGGGAGCGTGCCTGTTGACAGTAATACCTACGAGCAGGGTACATCGATCACCATAAAGGAAAACAGTGGCAATTTAATTAAAGAGGGTCACACATTTATCGGTTGGAACACACAAGCAGATGGAAAAGGAACTAGCTACGCTGCCAACACAAGCTTCACCATGGGAGTGGCCAATGTAAAGTTATATGCAAATTGGGAAGCAAAAAACTATACCGTGTCGTATGCAGCAGGCATGAACGGAACGATCAGCGCTGCAAGCGAGACGGTAGCGTATGGAAACAGTCCTGCAGCGGTACCGATAGTAACGCCGAATATTGGCTACACGTTCGCTGGCTGGAGCAGCGACGGGGGAACGACCAAGTTGACCAGCGCGCAAGTAGCCGCAACCACAGTGACGGCAGATATCACATACACAGCGTACTATACACAAATTAGCTACACTGTCAGTTACGCGGCAGGAGCAAATGGAACGATCAGCGCTACAAGTGAAACAGTAGCCCATGGAAACAGTCCTGCAGCGGTACCGATGGTAACGCCAAATATTGGCTATACCTTCACTGGCTGGAACAGCGACGGGGGAACAACCAAGCTGACCAGTACGCAAGTAGCCGCAACAACTGTGACGGCAGATATCACGTACACAGCGTACTATACACAAAATAGCTACACTGTCAGTTACGCGGCAGGAGCTAACGGAACGATCAGCGCTACAAGCGAGACGGTAGCGTATGGACACAGTCCTGCAGCGGTACCTACGGTAACGCCGAATACTGGCTACACGTTCGCTGGCTGGAGCAGCGACGGAGGAACAACCAAGCTGACCAGTATGCAAATAGCAGCGAGCACGGTGACGGCAGATATTACATACACAGCGTACTATACACAAAATAGCTACACTATCAGTTACGCGGCAGGAGCAAACGGAACGATCAGCGCTACAAGTGAGACTGTAGTGTATGGAAACAGTCCTGCAGCGGTACCGACAGTAACGCCGAATATTGGCTACACGTTCGCTGGCTGGAGCAGCGACGGAGGCATAACGAAGCTGACCAGTCCGCAAGTAGCCGCAACAACTGTGACGGCAGATATCGCATACACAGCGTACTATACGCAAAATAGTTACACAGTTAGTTATGGGGCAGGAGCAAATGGAACGATCAGCGCTACAAGTGAAACAGTAGCTCATGGAAACAGTCCTGCAGCGGTACCGACGGTAACGCCAACTACGGGCTACACTTTCGCTGGCTGGAGCAGCGATGGAGGAACGACCAAGCTGACCAGTACACAAGTAGCTGTAACCACAGTGACGGCAGATATTACGTACACAGCGTACTATACGCAAAATAGCTACACTGTCAGTTACGCGGCAGGAGCAAATGGAACGATCAGCGCTACAAGTGAAACAGTTGCGTATGGAAACAGTCCGGCAGCGGTACCTACGGTAACGCCAAATACTGGCTACTCGTTCGTTGGCTGGAGCAGCGACGGAGGCATCACGAAGCTGACCAGTACGCAAGTAGCCCTAACCACGGTGACGGCAGATATCGCGTACACAGCGTACTATACGCAAAATAGCTATACTGTCAGTTACGTGGCAGGAGCAAACGGAACGATCAGCGCTACAAGTGAAACAGTAGCTCATGGAAACAGTCCTGCAGCGGTACCGATGGTAACGCCTAATATTGGCTACACGTTCGCTGGCTGGAGCAGCGATGGAGGCAGCACGAAGCTGACCAGCGCGCAAGTAGGCGCAACCATAGTGACGGCAGATATTACGTACACAGCGTACTATACGCAAAATAGTTACACAGTCAGTTACGTGGCAGGAGCAAACGGAACGATCAGCGCTACAAGTGAAACAGTAGCTCATGGAAACAGTCCTGCAGCGGTACCGACGGTAACGCCAACTACGGGCTACACTTTCGCTGGCTGGAGCAGCGATGGAGGCACAACCAAGCTGACCAGCGCGCAAGTAGCCGCAACCACAGTGACGGCAGATATCGCATACACAGCGTACTATACGCAAAATAGTTACACAGTCAGTTACGTGGCAGGAGCAAATGGAACGATCAGCGCTACAAGTGAAACAGTAGCGTATGGACAAAGTCCTGCAGCAGTACCGACGGTAACGCCGACTACGGGCTACACGTTCGCTGGCTGGAGCAGCGATGGAGGCACAACCAAGCTGACCAGTACACAAGTAGCTGTAACCACAGTGACGGTAGATATTACGTACACAGCGTACTATACGCAAAATAGTTACACAGTCAGTTACGTGGCAGGAGCAAATGGAACGATCAGCGCTACAAGCGAGACGGTAGCGTATGGACACAGTCCTGCAGCGGTACCTACGGTAACGCCGAATACTGGCTACACGTTCGCTGGCTGGAGCAGCGATGGAGGAACAACCAAGCTGACCAGTATGCAAATAGCAGCGAGCACGGTGACGGCAGATATTACATACACAGCGTACTATACACAAAATAGCTACACTATCAGTTACGCGGCAGGAGCAAATGGAACGATCAGCGCTACAAGCGAAACAGTAGCGTATGGAAACAGTCCTGCAGCGGTACCGACAGTAACGCCAAGTATTGGCTACACGTTCGCTGGCTGGAGCAGCGATGGAGGCACTACGAAGTTGACCAGCGCGCAAGTAGCCGCAACCACAGTGATGGTAGATATTACGTACACAGCATACTATACACAAAATAGCTACACTATAAGTTACGCAGCAGGAGCAAATGGAAAGATCATCGGCAACACTTCGCAGACCGTAATTAGCGGCGCAGATGGCACAGAAGTCACAGCGGTGCCGGATGCTGGGTATAATTTCGTAAAATGGAGCGATGATGTAGCAACACCTACACGAAGGGACGTCAATGTTACCGCGAACGTCTATGTCACTGCGTCCTTTGATCAAATGGTGCAAGTGGCAGTACCGACAGCGAATCCGACAAGTGGAGAGGTAACATCCGGCACCACTATAGCATTGAGTACATCCACCGCAGGAGCGAGCATCTACTTTACGACAGATGGCAGTACCCCAACGATCGGTAGCATGACCTATAGCAAGCCGATTAGTGTGATGAGTGCGATGACGATTAGAGCAATAGCGCTCAAAGCAGGCATGGCGGATAGCTCTATAATGAGAGAAAGCTATATGATCGTAGAACCAGAACCACTTAATAGTACAATCAGCCCGAGGACGGGAAGTTTTGATAAAATGACCACTGCCCAGGCGGATGTCACTACCACGCTGACGCTAAACGGAAACAATCTGAGCAGTATTGTCAATGATACAACTAAACTGGTGCCAGGAATAGACTACACGATGTCGGGCAACATGGTAACGATCAAGAAGAGTTACCTTGCCAACAAACCGGTAGGAACGACAAGTTTGACGTTCAACTTCAGCGCGGGGACGTCCCAAACTCTTGCGATTACCGTAAGAGATACGACTATTGCTATACCTGGAGTTCCCCTCTTGGAGCCTGCTGTTGCTGGAAATGCACAAATAAGTCTAAAGTGGAATCCAGTAGTAGGATCAACAGGGTATAAAGTTTACCAAAGTGTAACTTCCAGCACTTATGGAGCAGAAGTAGCCAATGTTAGCGGTTCAGTTTACAGCTATGATGTGACAGGCTTGAAGAATGGAACAACTTATTATTTCGTAGTTAAAGCAGTGAATCCGGGAGGAGACAGTGCCACTTCCAACGAAGTTAGCGCAATCCCCCAAACGGTTCCAGGAGCACCCACGGATATAATAGCTATTGCAGGAAATGGTCAAGTAAACGTTACTTTTACAGCACCTGTAGATAATGGCGGCAGCGAAATATTACGCTATAAGGTCACAGCTTCACCAGGCAATGTTACTGTAACAGGAATGGCAAGCCCGATTATAATAACGAATCTATCGAATGGGACGCCATACACCATTACGGTAAACGCGATCAATAGTATGGGCAGTAGTGCAACATCCACGTTCTCTAATGTCGTTACGCCAAGGTCGTCGTCTAGAAATGGAACCAGCACAACTCCGACACAGCCGACAACTCCATCTACAGTAGACACACCCAATGAGAAAATATATGTGCTCATTGATGGAATAGTAGAAGATTTAGGCGTAACGACAACAATTACGATAAACAACCAAACGATAACAACCACAGTGTTGGATGAGAAAAAGCTGGATGATAAGCTCACGGAAATAGGTCAACATGCTGTCGTTGCGATTCGCGCCAAGACGATTTCGGATATCGTTGTTTTTGAATTGAACGGTCAGATGGTCAGAAGCATGGAGCAGAAGCAGGCGGTCATTGAAATTAAGATGGACAATGCCTCTTACACTATTCCTGCTCAGCAGATCAACATCAACACTATATTGGATCAGCTTGCAAAAACTGCGGCCCTTAAAGACATCAAGGTTGAAATTGAAATCGCAACGCCGTCAACAGAGACAGCGAAGATTGCTGAGAATTCAGCAGCTAAAGGAGAATTCGTCATCGTGGCCCCGCCGCTCAATTTTTCGGTAAGAGCAACGTATGGCGATAACAAGCTTGACGTATCACAGTTCACTGCCTATGTGGAACGAACTATTGCAATTCCGGATGGAGTTGACCCAAACAAAATCACAACCGGGGTCATTATTGAACCTGAAGGAACTGTGCGTCATGTACCAACAAAGATTACCATCATTGATGGTAAGTACTACGCCATTATGAACAGCATGACCAACAGCACCTATGCCATTGTATGGCATCCGCTTGTGTTCACCGATGCAGCTCAACACTGGGCGAAGGATACCATCAACGACATGGGATCGAGAATGGTCATCAGTGGCGTCGGTAACGGCATGTTCAATCCAGACAAAGATATTACTCGTGCGGAGTTTGCGGCGATTATCGTTCGTGGATTAGGATTGAAGCTGGATAACGGAACTGCATCATTTTCGGACATGAATAGCTCCGATTGGTATAGCGGTGCAATACAAACAGCATATGGTTACAAGCTAATAAACGGATTTGAAGACGGAACCTTCCGGCCTATGGAAAAGATTAATCGGGAACAAGCTATGTCAATCGTTGCCAAAGCGATGACGCTCACTGGCCTGAAGGCGAAGCTTCCATCTCAGGAAGACGGAAAGCAACTGGTTCTATTTGCAGATGCAAATAATATTGCAGAATGGGCGAGAAGCAGTGTCGCTGATTGCTTGCAGGCGGGACTTGTTTCCGGCAGAAGCTCTACGCAATTAGCATCGGATGCATTCATTACAAGAGCAGAAGTTGCCGTAATTATTCAGAAACTATTACAAAAGTCTGAGCTCATTCACTGAAAAGAGCTTAAATCGTTATCCCTCACTCAATGGCTTATACTCCTGGGCACGCCCAAGGATATAAGCTTTTTGACATTGCTTTCAGTTTGTTCCACAATTCCACTGTCAGTTTCTTGGGTGATGAGTTAATGGCCATGTGTTAATGACGGCTCCAGTCTGCTTCCTGCCTGAAGTTTTTCCTTATTTGGCATTCGGCGGCCGTGAAGTGGCGGTTTGTTATTGTTGAAGGCTGAAATCCTGAACCACTAGCTTGCGGAACTGCAGCGGCGACTGCCCGGTTACTGTCCTAAATACGCGATGAAAATGCTGAGCGTTCTGAAACCCGCATTCCAGACCAATGTCCAGAACCTGCCTGTTCGTTTGTTTAAGCTTGATTTGAGCCTCGATTACTCGTCTTTGTTGTATATATTCTACAATGGTGAAATGAGTAGCGTTCTTAAACAATCGGCTAATATGATAACGACTCATACCGCTTATCCGCTCTAAATCCTCTAGCTTAATTGGATCTGAGTAACAACGGTCGATATAAGAGATCAATTCTTTAACAACATCCTTTTTAGGGGCATATTTCGATTGATTAGCCATTGCAAACTCACGATATTTAATTAATAGAAGTAACAGATTGAGCTTTAATTCTGAGGAGCCAAGTGGGTCCTCTTTTTGCTGCAGCTGAGAGTATAAGGTATTTATTCGGCGAAATCGATCTTCTATTTCCAACCGCTGCTTGGAGGACAACTCCAGCTTACGGCGTGGATAGGAGACAATCCACTCTAAAGTGTCTACAAGTCCCGCTTCATTAAGTAACGATGAGATGTAGCTTTTTTTGAAATTAATAACGTATCTGGTGTAGTGATGCCTAGGATTATAGAAGATGCGATGGACCTCGTATTCATTAATAAAAAGATAATCTCCATTGGTAACTTGGTATTTTGTATCTTTAATAAAAAGCTGGATATCCGCATTTACGAAATAGGCTAGCTCGAAGGAGTCATGGTAATGCTCCAGCATTCGGAGTTGTTCTTCTTTATGACTTCTAAAGTTTGAGAGCAGCATCCCTGTTGGGGTATAAGGTGGCTGGGAGTTCATAAATGTACCGCCTCCTTTATTTTTCTAAAATCATTATAGCAAGATAGGTTAGTTTTGAATAGAATCACATAATGAGCGAAGTGGGCATCCCCAGGCTATGCTATGCTGATCATGAAAAAGTTAATAGGGGTGTGAGAGATGGCTATTCACCGTATGATTATGACGGTTATTGGTGGAGGCAGTGTGAATTGGATGCCGGGGTTGATGAAAGACATTTACTTAATGGATGAGATTGAAGGTGGAGAAATTAGATTGGTTGATCCCAACCACGAACATGTTTCAGCAGTCGCATCTATGCTTCATCGTTTCAATGAATTGAAGAGAAAGGACTACCGCATCACAGTATTTGAGAATAGAACTGAGGCATTGAAGGATACGAATTTCGTTCTGACAACATTCAGTCCGGGGGCTATGGACGCATTCTGGAACGACCTCGAGCTTCCGATCAAATATGGGATTCGGCTCCCGGTGTCCATGACTGTCGGCCCTAGCGGTATTTCTGCATCCCTGCGCACTGCCCCGGAAGCTTTCGATTTGGTCAAAGAGATGGAAATCTATTGTCCGGGAGCCTGGCTATTGAATGTAACCAACCCGATGAGTGTAGTTACGCGGGCAATGAATATGGCGGCAAAGCAAACCCGTGTGATCGGACTCTGCCATGAATTCCATTGTCTGCCGGAATATTTGGGGCCGATGCTTGGTCTGAACAAACCTGTGGGGATGAATGTACTGGATTATTTGTATCACTGGCTTCAGGAACAGGGCTTCGATTATTCAGTTGCCGGCGTCAACCACTTCATATGGCTTACAAAGGCGAATTACCAAGGCAATGATATGCTGCCTATGATTCGCGAATATTGCCGGACGCATGAGCAATTACCGGATGATGAGAAACGGAGTGGGTCACAGGCAATCGGCATGTATCATAACAATGGTGCGGCTAAATTTGCTTTATGCAGGCAATTCGGGTATTTACCGCTTGCAGGAGATCGTCATCTTGTTGAATTTCATCCGGCTCTCTGCAATATCCGTAACGGCTACGGGATGAAATACGGAGTCATTAAGACTACAGTGGACAGCAGGCGTCTAAGTAAAATCAACAAGCTCAGTCATATTTTAAGGATGACCCATGAAGATGATGCCATTTCGTGGCACAGGTCGGGCGAGGAACTAACCGAAATAATTCGGGCTATTGTGACCGATTCCAGCACAACCGCTATTGTGAATATGCCTAATCAAGGCCAAATTCCCAATCTTCCTAACGAAATTGTGGTGGAAACATTAGCCGATGTGTCGAAGCTTGGGGTGTCGCCAAGAGAAGCAGGCCCTCTTCCTGGCTCAATAGCCAGTATGGTCAGGCTTCATGTAGATATCCATGAACTCACCGTCCGGGCTGCTCTGGAAGGAAACCGAGATCTATTCGTACAGGCACTGAGTCTGGATCCTCTTAGTGCTTCCGCTGATTTCAGCGAGCTGGTTCAGTTGGCTGATGAGCTTCTTTCAGCTAACCGCCAATGGCTTCCGCGATTTTATACAAACGGGAAGAAGGTAGCACAATGATGATGAAAGGCAATATTACTAAGCATACGATGAGCATGGCGGAGGAGAATGAAACAGGTCGTCTTGTGACGCGCCTCACTTCCTTACCTGGCAACCATCACCATTTGTATTTTACAAGCAGCAGCTTTACGGCAAACAACCGACAAGTTCTTTTCATCAGCGATATGATGCAAGGAAACCCAAATCTATACAAGCTTAGCTTAGAAGATGGAGAGACGGTACAGCTGTCAGACAATAGGAACGGGATTATGAAAAGCTATGTCTATTATGACGGGAAAGCGTACCAAGGTCTGGCCAAAGCAAGTCCTAGCTACAGCGCGGCTACCAATCGCCTCCTGTACATTCAGGATCATAAAGTGATACTTATTGACGTGGAGACACTGGAGTCGGAAATTGTGTACGCGTTGCCGGCTCATGTGATGACAGGGTTTACTCATTTGTCCGCTTGTGGACGTTACGCATGTATTCCTTATGTTTCAAGCGAAGCGTTTGAAGTGGGCCCCGGCAATCCATTCACATTGATTCGTGATAGAGTAGCCGATCGTCGACTTGAGTCTAAGGTTCTTGTCATTGACATACAAACAGGTGTAGCAGAACCGTATTTCTCTCACCAAGGCTGGATCACCCATGTGCAATTTCATCCGGAAGATCACCATACCATCTTATTTAATCATGAAGGAGGGATGGTGGATCAACGGATATGGCTGTACCGTAACGGGAGAATCGAGAAAGTTCGCGATCAGTCGAATCAATCGAATTCTCTATGGGTATGTCATGAAATGTGGTCCAAAGATGGCTCCACCATCCTCTATCATGGGACGAGGGGTATTCCAAACGACCCTTCAATGAAAAGAAACGAATCAACTGAGCGTGCGGCCAGCTTTGTAGGTACGGCTAACCTAAGTGACGGAGCCTATTCAGAAATTGAATTTCCGCAGCATATGACGGCATATGGGCATTTCACCGTAGGGAATGATCCTGATTTACTGCTCACTGACGGAATTATCGATGCACAGTCCATTCACTTATGCCGGACCGATTGGCCAAGCGGTCAATTAACCTATGAACGGATTTGCCATCATCATAGCAGCTTTACGGTTCAGGATGTACATCCCCATCCTATATTCAGCCACGATGATCGATATGTACTATTTTCATCAGATGCGCATAATGAGAGAGAGAAGGGACATCTTTATTTGGTTGAGCTGGATGAAGCAGGGAAGAAAATATAGTCTTTTATGATTGGATAAGAGTTCCATTTGAAGGATGATGTTAATATGTCTCCACAGATGTCGAGGGACAAAACAAATACATCTTTAGAGCCGTGCGCTGCACGGTTCTTTCGTTTTAATCCAGCAATTGACGGGACTAAGGCTGACTGGGGCCAATGACTAATGACCAATGATGTGGAAGGATTTTTACCGGACATGTCGAAAGTAAAAGGCGATATATTAACAGCAAGCGGCAGGTAAGCCGAGTATATAAGTCATCTCTGGGAGGTTAAATAATTAACCATTCTAAGTTATTGGGAGGATTCAATTGACATTACAACAATTAAAGTACGTTATAGAAGTCGCAAATTGTGGATCTATTAATGAAGCTGCCAAGAAACTGTTTATTTCTCAGCCTAGTCTATCAAATGCGATTAGAGATCTGGAAGAAGAAATGCAGCTTGCGATATTCGAAAGATCCAATAAAGGAATATCGCTTTCTAAGGAGGGTGTTGAATTCTTAAGCTACGCGCGGCAGGTAGTCGAGCAGGCGGAATTATTGGAAAGCCGGTACCTCAATGCTAAACCTTCCCCGCAGCATTTTTCAGTTTCCACTCAGCATTATGCTTTTGCGGTCAATGCATTTGTGACTTTGGTCCGCGAATATGGCCAGGATGAGTATGAATTATCATTGCGCGAGACCAAAACGTATGAAATTATCGAAGATGTCAAAGGTATGCGCAGCGAGATCGGGATTTTATATCTGAATGAGTTTAACGGGAAGGTCATCAACAAATTGCTTAAAAGCGCGAATTTGCAATTCAACAGCTTATTAACGGCCAAACCGCATATTTTTATCAGTATTAACAACCCGCTGGCCAAGCAATCCATCGTGACCATTGACCAGCTTCAGAACTATCCGTATCTGTCCTTTGACCAAGGAGAGTATAATTCCTTTCATTTTTCCGAAGAAATCCTTAGTACGATGACACATAAGAAAAGTATTCGTGTTAATGACAGAGCGACGCTATTCAATTTGCTGATCGGATTGAACGGATACACCATATCGACTGGAGTCCTTAGCGCCGATTTGAATGGAAATGAAATTATTCCCGTACCTTTGGATTGTGAGGAAACCATCAATGTCGGTTGGATTTCCCATAAAAATGTTTCGTTATCCAAGCTAGGAGAAGCGTATATACAAGCTTTAACGCAGGCTATAACCAAATAAAGCTTTGACATAGTTTAATACGGTTACTTTATATTTACGGCCTGTTTGATGAGGAGGCGGTTCGCGAAGGACTGCCGATCAAGGAAGAGAAGCAGGCCCAATTATGTTACATGGGCAGTCAAAGCACTCCGTTTAGCAACCTGCACGCCTAGGCAAAGTATTTGATCTTTGGATCGAATACTTTTTTTGAGTTTCTGGGAGGGATGTTTGTATGGACTGCCTAATAAGCGAGCATCGATTTATCTTAATTTTTATAAATTCATGCTTTTTGACCTGGGAAGGCGCTGCTCTTATTTATGGCAACTTGAACGGGCAGAATAGTTCCTTATAGTCAATTTATACCTGTCCACTAATCAAATGCAGGGCTAAAATGATTTATATCACTAGGTACTTTGAAACTGATGAAAAGATAATTCATTTGGAAATGAGGGGAATTTTTGAACTCAAGGAAACTAACTTGTGGCAACCTTCATGGGGATGCCATGTTTACATTCATCGTTACCAGACTTCAGGCCGCCGGTTGTGTTTTCGCTGAAGATGAGACTCGGCTGCTTATTTCTGCGGCAGGAACGCCGGCTGAACTCACTGCTATGGTGGACCAACGAGTCACTGGTTTGCCTCTCGAACATATCATCGGATGGGCTGAGTTCTGCGGTTTGCGTATAGCTGTGGACCCGGGGGTTTTCGTGCCCCGGCGCCGCACCGAGTTCCTTGTCCGTGAGGCAGCAGCCCTCGCGCGCCGCGGAGCCGTCGTAGTGGACTTATGCTGCGGCTCTGGTGCGCTGGGTGCTGCATTGGCCGCTGCTGTGGGGCACGTCGAATTGTATGCTGCCGATATCGATCCTGCGGCAGTGAAGTGCGCCCGTCGCAACATCGTTTCAGCAGGAGGCCACGTGTATGAAGGTGACCTATACGAGCCGCTGCCCGCTGCACTAAGAGGCCGCGTTGACGTACTGCTGGCAAATGTACCCTACGTTCCTACCGATGCGATCGGGCTGCTTCCACCGGAAGCCCGATTACATGAGGCGAGGATGGCGCTCGATGGTGGTGCAGACGGGCTTGATGTTCTGCGGAGAGTAGTGGCTGCTGCACCGTTATGGTTGGCACCCGGCGGCTACCTGCTAGTCGAAACTAGCGAGCGGCAGGTACCGCAGACCCTCGATATCTTTGAGCGTAGCGGGCTAATTCCTCAGGTTGCGTGTTCCGCTGAGCTGGACGCCACAGTTGTCATCGGAACGAATACTCGGCAACGAAATGAGCAATCCATAAGAAATCCAAAAAACTAGTTTATGATACACTATGCTTCTAAGACATACGAGAGGAGAAAAGTTGTGGAAAACCATACTAAATTAAAAGCAAACGGAGGGACATTTGGGAGCAGGGATCATTTTTTAGTAGTCATGGTTATGATTCTTGGCGTATTTGTAGCCATTTTGAATGAAACGCTGCTTAACGTGGCTTTGTCCAAAATTATGGATGATATTGGAATTTTACCAAGCACCGCGCAATGGCTGACTACCGGCTATCTGCTCGTTATAGGTGTACTCATACCGGTCACCGCATTTCTAATCCAACGGTACACAACCAGAGGCTTGTTCCTTGCGGCCATGGGTTTGTTTACTGCCGGAACCTTGATAGCGGCCATCGCTCCCGGGTTTGCAGTACTTTTAACAGGAAGGATGCTTCAGGCGGCTGGGACCGGACTTCTGTTCCCGCTGCTTACCAATGTTGTCTTCTCCATTGTAGCTATTGATAAGCGGGGCTCGGCCATGGGCACGATCGGGATCGTCATCACATTCGCTCCAGCGATCGGACCTACTTTGTCAGGGATTATTGTGGAGCATTATAGCTGGCGTGTTCTCTTCTACAGCGTTCTGCCTGTCGCGTTGTTTGTCATTTTATTTGCATTAGTGAAGCTCAAAAATGTAACGGAAACGACTAATCCGAAGATAGACCTGTTGTCTTTGCTTCTTTCAACTATCGGATTCGGCGGAATCGTGTATGGCTTCAGCAATGCAGGAGATGGGCATGGGGGCTGGTCTAGCAACAGGGTTCTGATTCCCATTGTGGTCGGTGTAATTTCCATAGGGCTGTTTACATGGCGCCAATTAAGGATGTCACAACCTTTGCTGGACCTAAGAGCATTTAAATACAATGTTTTCAGAATGTCGACACTGATTATGATGATCGTCATGATGGCGATGTTTTCGGCAATGATGCTTCTGCCGATATTCCTCCAGAATGCACTAAATTACAGTCCGCTGAAGGCAGGTCTTGTGATGCTGCCGGGAGGCATTGTCATGGGAATTATGTCGCCGATAACAGGCAGGTTATTCGATAAATTTGGGGCCAAATGGCTCGCAATAATCGGGCTAGCACTTATGGCGAATTCGTTGTGGCAATTTGCTTTTATCAACTTGGCAACTTCATACAGTATGATTGTTGTTCTAAATACGGTGTTAATGCTGGGCATATCCATGTTAATGATGCCGGTTATGACCAATGCTTTGAATGAGCTTCCGCCTCCGTTATATCCGCATGGCACAGCAATTATAAGCACGCTGCAGCAGGTAGCGGGTGCAGTAGGGACGGCGCTGCTTGTAACTATTATGACAAACAGCTCGAAACGTTTTATAGAAGCTGCCGCAGGCATGAAGGATGAGTCCGGACTCCAAATACTCGGCATGATGGCTGGAATGAAAAGCGCGTTCCTGCTGGCGTTCTTTCTGGTAGCCCTCGCTTGGATCGTCTCGTTTTTCCTCAAGGCCGCTGTGCCGCCGGAAGGGGAACTGGAGAATAACCGCGTGTCCGCGCATTGATGGACATTAGCAAACATATTAGCTCAAATTAAAAAGAGACATCTGACCAAGCAGATTGTCTCTTTTTTGTGCCCTTTATATTGCAATGAACAGGGGCACTGCTGTCATTCTTATAGTGTTACTGGATTAAACTGCATGTTATATAACTTGGCATATACCCCATCTATTTTTATAAGATTTGCATGTGTTCCTTCCTCTGCAATCCCCTGATCCGAAAGCACAATAATCCTTTGCGCATTTCTGATGGTGGACAACCTATGTGCAATTACAAAGGTAGTGCGGTTCTTCGCCAGCTTCTCAAGGCTTTGCTGAACCAAACTTTCACTCTCATTATCCAGGGCGGAAGTGGCTTCATCCAATATAAGTATGGCAGGGTTTTTCAAAAACACACGAGCGATACTTATTCGTTGTTTCTGCCCGCCTGAAAGCATCACACCCCTTTGCCCGATATAAGCATTGTAGCCGCCTGGCAGACTCATTATAAATTCATGAGCATTTGCGTTTCTGGCGGCGGTTATTATTTCCTCATCCGTAGCCCCAGGCTTCCCATATAATATATTTTCTTTTACAGTACCTGAAAATAAATAGACATCTTGTTGTACGATCCCAATATGGTCGCGTAATGACTTTAGCTTTAAGGTATTAATATTCTTGTCGTCAATTTTGATTAACCCTTCACTGGTTTCATAAAACCGCGGGATCAAACTGCAAAGCGTTGTTTTTCCAACTCCGGATGAACCTACAAGCGCTACATATTCGCCTGGATTTACCGTAATGTTGATATGGCTAAACACATAATTCGATTCGCTGCTGTACTGGAAGCTTACATTTACAAATTCGACTTTACCTATTACATCGTTTAACACAGTGACATTTTTCGTATCCATTATATCCGGCTTAACCGCCAAAATTTCCATAAAACGTTCAAACCCAGCCACTCCATTCTGAAGATTGTTAGTAAAGTTCACCAACCTTTTCACTGGGTCAATGAGAGTGTTTATGTATAGTAAAAAGGTGATCAACTCTGTTAGAAGCAGCTGGTTATAGCTTATAAGAATGGCACCCACTATAACAACCGAAATATTAATAAAAGAAATAAAGCCGGTCAAGCCGTTGAAAAACAATGCCTCAACCCGATACCCGCTTTTCCTGCTTTCTAAAATACGATGGTTACTGCTTCTAAACTTATCCATTTCGATTTCTTCATTGGCAAACGATTGAACAACTCTAATCCCTGACAGGCTGTCTTCAATTTGCGAGTTTATGTCGGCTATACGTTCCTTATTCTTTTTAAGAGCGTTTTTCATCTTTATGCTGTAGTGATAGGCAAAAATAAGCATTAAAGGCAAAATTAAAAAAATAACTAAAGTGAGCATCCAATTAATATTTACCAAAATAAAGAATGAACCCATTATTCTTACCATAGAAATAACCGTATCTTCCGGTCCATGATGCGCAAGCTCTGATACGTCGAATAAGTCTGTAGTTATACGTGACATCAATTGGCCTGTTCTAGTATTGTCGTGATACTGAAACGAAAGCTTCTGAATATGCTCAAACAAATCGTTGCGCATGTCGGACTCTATCTTTGCCCCCATCACATGACCAAAATAGTCCGTATAGAAGTTGCTGGCATACTCCACCACCATTAATAGCCCAAAAATCAAGACCATTTTTACAACTAACTCTATAGCGATTCCCTCATCACTTATTGCATTATTGGTAATTTGATTGACCAGCATGGGATAAGCAAGTACGGTCACCGAAGCCAGTGATGCAAAGAACAAATCTGCAAACAATACCTTCTTATAAGGCTTGTAGTAAGCAACAAACTTTTTTAATATATCCACGAAATACATACCTCCAAGCTATGCTTCCTTTAACTTTTTTTATGTTTTCTTCAATAAGATTGTTGTTCATATTTACAGCTACTGTATATGTTTTCATCTCAATCACTCCATTCGTTTTATATACATGGTAGCATCCCAATATTAAGCCAACAAATTAACAATTCATTATAATTAATTGTTATCAATTCAAAGAGATCCGCTGTTTGGCGAACCGTTGCTTGGGTAAATGTAATTATAAGGCTAATAGCAAAATGTTCCAGATGTGATAGAAAGTAGAACATCGGTAAACGTCCAGTTACATATTTGTGAATTTTTTTTGATTTTGTAATTATTTTGTATAAATGACACCCGGAAAGAATTTAAGAGCATCGAATATAATTATCATAGCACCTTATTATTGGAACGGGTGAATTTAACCAAAACGGGATTTTTACGTCCCAAATTGAGGAGTGTCATGTATGAAAAAGACGATTTTTACTTGTATAGCGGCAGCTGTACTCACTTTGACTTTTGTTCCGGCAGGAATAACATCAAGCCCGCAGAAAGCTTATGCCTGCTCGAAAGGCGAGTATACCACTCCTGAATATGATTACTCTGTGGCGAGCAATGTGTTTTCAGGCGCCCCGATAAAAGTGGACAACGTTTATTTGGACGGTAAGCTGTATCGTATGGGTACATTTGTGACTGATACGATCTATAAGGGCAGCGGAGTCCGTACTTTGCTTACACCTCTGGATAGCGACCAGTGCGGGGCTACCTTTGAACTCGGACATAATTATTTGGTGTATGCGAACAATAGCCTCGACTATCCATCGGCAAACGTATTTAACATCTTTGAAGGAGATGAAGCAAAGGAACGTATCGAGCAGCTTAAGAACTTGGATCAAGTGCCAGTGCCTACACCAGGAGTACATATTGAAACCTTATATCCAGGACATAACATAACACTTACGTTGGATGGCCATACGATCCCGGTTACACCAGCCCCTGTCTTTTTTAAAAATTCGCTTTATGTGCCAATGACCTTCTTCCGAGATGTTCTCGGCTACGTGACCATATGGAATTCCGAGTCCGGGCGTTATGAAATTATGCTCAAGTCTGACTGGGCAGGAATATTTGCCAAAGGCGATTCTACCAAATCGGAATTTACCGGGAGTGCTTCCGGTATACCGGAGGGAACCGCGCCTTTCGAAGCAGGCGTAACCTATTCAGATGTTCGTGTGAAGGTAGATGGGAAGTTATATGCCCCGGAGCACCTACCGTTTACCTATGATGGCGTCGTATATGTGGCACTACGGAGCACAGCAGAAAAGCTTGGGCTTCAGGTGAGCTGGCTTCCTGAAACTTATACGGCTCAATTGAGAGATATCCGGCCAATCGACGAGGTGCAGCATCCTATCCTCGTGATGAAGCTTTCCTCCAATAATGCTGGTGAAGCCGATCTGATCATAGATAAGATCAATAACGACCAAGCCCTCTACCGGATTGACCGGCCGCTTGGGTTTGGGGAGAAGGCAGAGCAGCTGACGGCTCCGTTCACGGAGTTGATCAAGGAGACGAACAGCGAGGAGTACCGTAAAATTCGTTTATTTTTACATACGAATGAACGGGAGAAGGAAATGATGGTGACGGAAGCTTTGAGGGATGCTCTGCTTCGTGATCCCGATATGCGCGCAAGAGCTAGTCTGGTTCTCAGCAATGATCATTACATGTGGCCGACTTCAGATGTGTTTGGATTAGCCAATATTCGATAGTTATTTGAAAAGGAACCCGGCATTGGATACAAAAGTCGGGTTCCTTTGATTTTGTTGCTGAGTGCGCATTTTTCATCTACAGTTCCATTGGGTAAAGCATCTGATCCTAGATCAAATGCTTTTTTTGCTTCCATCCATAAAATGGGTAGTTGTTAGCCGCATGATTGGATTTTTATGTTAAACTATTGAAGTAATATGGGATGGAATAACGAGTAGGAGGGATGATGATTGCAGGATTTGAATGAATACAATCCCCAAACCTTATTTGAACATATATATAGAAATGCTCCGATTGGTATAGCCTTAATATCGATGGAACGAAAGTGGATCAAGGTTAATCCTGCCGTGTGCAATATCTTTGGGTATCCAGAGGAACAGTTAATGGAGTTGACGGCAGATCAGATCAGTTATCCAGAGGATGCAGGCAATACCGAACAGTTGATACAAAAATTATTGGCTGGAAATATTTCTTTCTTTGAATTAGAAAAGCGATACTTTCATAAAAAGGGTCATATTGTTTGGACTTCCTTACATATTTCACTAATCCGAGATGAAAACGATGGACAACCTCTGTATTTCATTGCCCAAATTATCGACGTAACGAAAAATAAGATTGCAGAAATAAAACTGCAGGAAAGTATTGAACGGTATACTTCATTAAAGAAATATAACCATGATGCCATTATTTCCTTTGGTTTGGACGGCATTATTATAAATGGTAACAATATGGCGCAGCATCTGACCGGATATCGTATTGAAGATCTGATTGGAGGGAGCATTTCCAAATTAGTTGGTGATAGAAGTGTTAGCCGTTTACTTATTGCTTTGACAGATCATGCGCTTATTGAAAAAATTGAAAAAGAAATCAATTTTATTCAGCACAAAGACGGGCACACAGTTGAAGTACTCGTTACATTAGCTCCTATTATCATACAAAGTAAGGTGACGGGCTTTTATATCATTGTGAAAGACATGACTGAACAGAAGAAGCTATTTATTCAGAAAGAAGCCGCCGAAAAGACGAACAAGGCGAAGAGCGATTTTTTGGCGATGATGAGCCATGAGATTCGTACCCCTATGAACGGTGTAATCGGAATGACCGATGTACTCCTGGAAACGAATTTGGATCAAGAGCAAATTGAATACGTTCAAGTTATTAAACAAAGTGGCGATACTCTCCTTACCATCATCAACGATATTCTGGATTTTTCCAAAATTGAGTCAGGAAAAACCGAATTAATAGAAGAACCTTTTAATGTAAGAACTGTTATTTCAGAAACACTATATATGATTATGTCAAAAGCTCTTGAAAAGAATTTGGAAATTACTACATCGGTCTGCCCTGAAGTTCCCAACATGGTTTATGGGGATGCTACCAAGCTGCGGCAAGTTCTGATGAATTTACTTAGCAATGCTATTAAATTTACTCCTAATGGGGCTATTGCCGTATCTGTGGAGAATGTCTCGCAAGAACTGGATAAGGTACGTCTTAAATTTGGAGTTAGAGACACAGGAATTGGTGTGCCACAAGAAAAGGTCGCCCATTTATTCGAACCTTTTTATCAGGTAGATCATTTTATGACACGTAAGACTGAAGGAACCGGATTAGGATTAGCTATTTGTAAAAAGCTTATAAAGCTAATGAATGGGGAAATTTGGCATGAACCTGCTTTGGATCATGCGGGCTCTTCATTTCTATTCACAGTCAGCTTTCAAAAACAGCTGCATCCGGAATCATCGTACTTTGGTATGGCGACCCAGGAGGATCATTTAAAAGAAAATAGTAGCCGGCCTTCCATAAAGATTTTGATAGCTGAAGATAATGAAGTGAATCAAATTGTATTGAAAAAGATGATTGAGAAGCTTGGTTACACAGCAACAATAGTCCAAAATGGAAAAGAAGCGGTTGAGACTGTCAAACGAAATCCTTACGATATTATTTTTATGGATATTCAAATGCCGTGGCTGGATGGATTAGAAGCCACTAAGATCATTAAGGAAATGGTAGCTTTTAATAAAAGACCTTATATCGTGGCAGTGACTGCCCATGCGATAAAAGGTGATAGCCAGAAATATTTATCCGAAGGTATGGATGACTATGTAAGCAAGCCTGTCAGTATGCAGGCCATATCCAATATAATTAATAATTTCAAATTAATAAAAAATAGATGAAAAAGTATAATTCATCCTTGTGAGGTGTTTAAACTATGACTGGTAATAAAGAGAGCATCGGTAATATTATTGCTTTCATTAAGGAGCTCGAGCTTTTAAAAGATGTTACGAGGACCGCTTGGACACGAGGAGGAAGACAGGAAAGCGTTGCTGAGCATTCATGGCGGCTGTCTTTATTCGCATTTGCGCTGGAAGAATATTTCCCTGACATTGACATGAACAAAGCGATACGGATGTCTCTAATACACGACCTCGGGGAAGCTTATGGCGGAGATATTTCAGCAACAATAGAGGTGAATGAGAAGGACAAGCTAAAACGTGAGGAAGAAGCATTGCAGCAGTTATTAACGCCGCTGCCTCAGAGCATGCGTGATAAATTTATCGAATTATGGCAGGAATATAATGAATGTCAAACTAAAGAAGCAAGATTAGTTAAAGCTATTGATAAAATGGAAACCATCATACAGCATAATCAAGGCAGTAATCCAGCAGATTTTGATTATAGTTTTAATCTGGAATATGGCAAGAAGCACTCCCTGTATGAACCTGTACTGCAATCATTAAGAGAAATGATTGATGGAGAAACGATCATTAATATAAACAAGCCTTAGATGAATCCGGGAGGTATGTGTGTGCAAAGAGAACTGGCAAATGCGAACAAGGCTGCTTGGGAAAACAAAGCGTATCAAGCTTGGGTTCAAACTTATGGAACACCAAATGAGCTAGCCGTAGAATTGAAGCTGAATCACAGCAAAAATTTGCGTTATTGGTTAAAGTACATTGGTGATCCTGCAGGAAAGCGAATTATTAACCTTCTTGGCTCGCATGGTCGAAAGGCGATCTCTTTGGCATTACTGGGAGCTGATGTTACCGTAGTGGACATATCTGAAGAAAATAAGTTGTATGCGATGCAAGTCGCAGCTGCCGCGGGTGTGGATCTCAAGTATATATGTTCTGACGTCTTGAATATTCCTGATGAAGAGACACTAGGAGAATTTGATATTGTGTTGATGGAATTTGGTGTCCTACATTATTTTACAGACCTGAATTCCATATTCTCAGTGGTTAATCGCAGGCTAGGGTTAAATGGCCGGTTTATATTGACTGACTTTCATCCGTTTGCTCGCGCATGGATGAACACCAACAACCTGAAACACCCAACAGGTGATTACTTTGATGATAGCATTAAGGAAGGTGAAGTAGCTTTTGCCAAGTTGCTTCCCGAGGAAGAACGCTCTGAATTGGGTAAGGTTTTAGTTCGAAGCTGGACAATCGGTGATATTTTAAGCGCAATTGGTGAGATAGGATTAGTTATTAGGTCTTTTGAAGAAATACCCAGTCCTGCAGATCCGAGATTTCCAGAGTTTTACACCCTGATTGCCGATAAATTGGATATACAACTATCCCCGCTGCATCCCTAACTCGAGAATTTCCCTTGACTTGGTCATCTAGAAGTGGAAAGGGTATAATAAGTTCGCTAAGTAAACAATATAAAGGGTTGATTTGTGATAATAAAATAGTAGAGAACTAAAAACAAGCCAAAAGAAACCAGGTGATACAATGACAGAGAAAAAAGCATTCATCGAAACTGGATGGAACTTCGACAACAGTTATGCTCGTTTGCCGAAATCAGTTTTTACCCCTCTAACCCCACCTCCTGTAAGCTCGCCAGAGTTGATCATTCTTAATGGTCCTTTGGCGGCATCACTGGGGTTGAACGCCGATGCGCTGCAAAGCAGGGAGGGCGTAGCAGTGCTTGCTGGCAACCGGATTCCCGAAGGGGCCATGCCCCTTGCTCAAGCCTATGCAGGGCATCAATTCGGACATTTCACTATGTTAGGGGATGGCCGGGCACTGCTGCTGGGCGAACAGATCACTCCCTTGGGTGAACGGGTTGATATTCAGCTTAAGGGTTCAGGTAGAACGCCATATTCCCGCGGAGGAGATGGTCGTGCGGCGTTAGGACCGATGCTGCGTGAATACATAATTAGCGAAGCCATGCATGCGCTTGGTATTGCTACGACCCGCAGTCTTGCGGTGGTGACAACCGGTGAGTCAATATACCGCGAAACCGAGCAGCCTGGTGCAATTTTGACCCGTGTGGCTGCCAGTCATCTGCGCGTGGGCACCTTTCAATACGTCGCAAAATGGGGCACTGATGAGGATCTCCGGGCCATGGCGGAATACACCTTGCGAAGACATTTTCCGGAAGTTAACACCGATGAGAATCGCTATCTATTACTGCTTCAGGAAGTGATCAAGCGTCAAGCTACACTGATTGCCAAATGGCAGCTCGTCGGTTTTATTCATGGGGTGATGAATACCGATAACATGGCACTTAGCGGGGAAACGATTGATTATGGTCCTTGCGCTTTCATGGATGGTTATGATCCAGCAACGGTGTTCAGTTCCATTGACGCTCAAGGCCGTTATGCCTATGCCAATCAGCCGCATATTGCTGCGTGGAATCTGGCGAGATTTGCTGAAACTCTATTGCCGCTGCTGCATGCCGATGAGGCTCAGGCAATCAAATTGGCCGAGGCTGCAATTTCAGGTTTTGCTGATTTGTACCGCCGTAATTGGCTCGCGGGAATGAGGGCAAAACTGGGAATATTTAACGAAGAGCTGCAGGATGAATCGCTTATCGAAGACCTACTTAGTATGATGCAGAAAAATCATGCGGACTTCACGAATACATTCCGCGCTTTAACTTTTGAGAAGCCGGAAGATACGATCCTGTTTGGCACCTCTGGATTTACTCAGTGGTATGAGCTGTGGCAGGCGAGACTGGGAAGGCAGCAGGAACCCAAATCTTCCTCCCATCAGTTAATGCGGGACAGCAATCCCGCGCTAATCCCACGTAATCATCGGGTAGAGGAAGCGCTGGAAGCAGCGGTGAAACAAGGAGATTACAGCGTAATGGAACGGCTTCTTGCTGCTCTTTCGAGCCCCTATGCGCACTCCCCCGAACAAGCTGAATACTCTACATTGCCCGCGATGTCAAGTCGTCCTTACCGAACCTATTGCGGTACCTAATATAGAAGCTTCGGAGTAACTAATGAATAGTTACGGATATATGTTTAAAGAAAGGGACCTATTAATGGGTCCCTTTTTTGTTTGCAGGGGGAAAATAACAATCAAACAAAATTATCTTAATCCTCATTCAGAAATAAATCAGCTGCCAAAGAAATCTGCATCTGCTGCCATACTTGCTTGACGATTAGTTAATTATTAGTCATTTATCATTGGTAACTGGAAATATAAAGGAATATATTATTTATCAGGATAGTTAAGATGAGATCAAGAATAGGAGGTTAGGAGCATGGAGAGAACAGCTGACGCCGCTGGGTGCACAATTTTTGATAAGTCAGGGAGGATTTTACTCGTTCATCAAGTTTACGGCAAAAAAAAGTGGGCACTGCCGGGCGGTGTTGTGGAGAACGGAGAGTCTTCATGGGAAGCTGCAGTTCGGGAATGTAAGGAGGAAATTCAGATAGAAGTTACAGATATGTCACTCAGTGGACTTTACTTTTTATCTCATCGAAATGCCTATGTTTTTATTTTTCGAGCGAATTCTTTCAGCGGAATCCCTACGCCTGACGGTATAGAAATTGATGAATGTGCCTATTTTGATTTGCATGATTTGCCCAAACCAATGTCTAATTTTACTATTCAAAGAATCCAAGATGTCGCTTTATTTGAAAAGAACGTATATATGAGAGAGCAGCATGTAAATACGTATGTGATTGAATAAGCTGGTTCTCAAATATTTTAGTCTGCCCGAGGCATTCGGAGAAGTGACTCAGGCAGACTAAATAAATTTATATGTTTTTAGCACCTATGTATCTGGATCCCCAATAAGGGCTGAATAGTGAATCGATTTGAACCCCGTGTGATGACGTAGCTGAGATGAATTGACCGTTACCCATATAGATTCCTACGTGAGATACGCCGCTTTTAGAAAAAAAGACCAAATCCCCCTGAGTAGGATAAGCTACTGCGGTTCCCACATTATCGTACATTTCAATAGATGTTCGAGGTAAATCAATTCCCCGATTATGAGTAAATACATACCGTACAAACCCTGAACAATCGAATCCGTTAGGTGTACTGCCTCCCCATTTATAAGGTACGCCAAGATACTCTTTGGCGAATTGGAGGATAGTATCCTGCTTCTTTGATTTATACCACGCTGGGGCATGGTATTTCCCATCCGCGTCTACGATGGCGAGCTGATTCTCGTCATCCCATTGAACTTTGTTTCCGAGAGTTTCGGATACGAACCGGAGAGGTAAATATACACTTCCTTGGTCCATACCGATCATGGATTTCACTTCGACTTGTTTCCCGTTGACTTGTACGAACGTATCTCCAGTTTTCAAGGTTAAGGTTTGATCGTCCTTTTTCATAGAGACTTTAACCTCTCTACCTTCCTTTGACCAGCTGATCTGGTAACCGAGCGCTTCCATCAGAGGACGAAACGGTACTTGGAGCTGAGAATTGGTATCCACGACAGGTTGTACTTCGGGAAAATTGAGGAGCGTATCATTGACTTGAATTTTGACTCCTTCATTCGGGGTTGAGGCATGAGCACTGACCGTAGAAAAGAATGCGCAAGAAAGAAATGCACTAAAAAACACAAACGATTTGCCTGAAAGCTTCAAACTATTTTCCTCCTAATAGCCTCCGAGGTTAGTTGACGGGTTAGGGAAGAGGTTTTCCCTTATTCGCAGCTCAAAGCAGTCGAATATTCACCCCGAGAATAGATGTCCCCCGTACTAGCACTTATGCTGTGCAGATTCGGCATATTTTACTAAAAACCACCCTTACAATATATTCGTGTCCCAATTGATATATCAGTGGGTGTCAGCGTGTTATAACGAGTTTGGATATCTCTGATATATCTCTTTTGCACTAAGATGTGATATATTTTCTTATATCCATTTTACGCTAGGAGGCATTTCAATGAGTCAGCGCTATCGAATTACAAGAGCATTTCAGGAAAATGACAGTTCAGACCTAACCATTTCTTTGGAAGAGTGTAAACAGTATTTTGCATCCAAACCTGATTTTACTTATACGTCAGTGTTTACGGTGACAGGCTCTACCAGCATGTCTATTGAAGGAGACTTCTTCATGTGGAGCTACGGCGATACAAAGATCCCATTCCGTCATTATCAAGGCGATATCTACGTATCTGGCACCAATGAAGCAGTCATTCCCAAAATAATTGAGGTTGCAGGTGAATTAAGGGCGGATGTGTCGGAGGGGTAATCTTTTCGACTGAAGAAGGTTCTATTTGCAACCTGGTTGCTGTGATAGAGGAATATTAATGGAGTGGCTGTTACTTATGTCGGAAGCCAGATTGTATATCTCAAATATGGTGCAATGGCCTAGTTACATAGGGGGACATAATGATCAAGATCAGGAACATCTTGAAAGATCACTATGATCTAGATATCATAAACGTTTTACCACAGAAGGGTGGTTGGGCGGCACTTGCATATAAAGTTTATGACAACAAGGCTGCCTACTTTTTGAAGGTTTATGAAAAGAGCAGAGCATCCACCGCCAAATGGACGGCACATATAGATCAATATGTTCCTATTCTGGTGTGGCTCATGCATAATAGCAGCTTGAAAGGTAAAATTCCGGTACCCATTTTAACTAAAAAAGGTGACTATAAATGTGAGGATGATGCTGGAGTTTATTTGCTTTATGAATATATAGATGGAGAAACAATTGGTGATAAAGATTTGAACAAGGAGCAAATTTACCATCTATCGGTAATAGTGACAGAGCTTCATGCCTATGGAGAAGAAATACCTATTCAAACGGATATGGTCAAAGAAAATTTTCATGTTCCGTTTTTGCCAGAGCTTAGAAACTCGTTGGATGAAGAGAATAACCTTATTCCTGTTGATCTAAGAGAAGTGATGAACCCTCACATTGAACAAATTAGGGATATGATCGATACCGTTGAACAATTGTCTGTGAGGTTAAAGACCGGTAATGTAAGAATGGCTCTGTGCCACTCAGATCTCCACAATTGGAATCTGATGCAATCCGAACCACATCTGATGTTAATTGACTGGGAAGGGTTGAAATTGGCCCCCGTTGAAGCGGATATGATGTTCTTGGTTGACAAGCCGTACTTTGCTGAATTTTTAAGCATCTATCAGAATCTTCATAAGGATTTTGTAATGAATCCTGATGTCTTGCAGTTTTATAAGGGCAGGCGCAAGCTGGAAGATGTCTGGGAATTTATGGAGCAACTCCTATTCGACAAACAAGATGGTGAAGAAAGAGTTACTACTATTAGCCTCTTAGCGACAGAACTGCGCGATATAGACGTATAATGATCCAGCACAGAGGACACCTTGTATCTGAAATAAACGATCCCTAATAGGTTGGAAATTTTAATTACATATTGCGGAGATTGATGGTTGCATCCGCAGGCTGGGCCGTGTAGCAGAAAAATATGCTAAACGGCTTTTTTACTGTTGCTATATACAGTCTCATTGTGTATAGTGTAACTATACAGTTTTACTATATATAGTCTGACGATATATGTGCCGTTGATTCAAGGAGGGGAAACATGAGCAGAGATAAAAATTTGCCGCTTACGGAAACCGTTTATTATATTCTATTGGCCTTGATGGAACCGGCACATGGATATTTGATTATGCAAAAGGTTGAGGAGCTAAGCGGCGGACAGGTAAGAATGGCTGCTGGGACGCTGTATGGAGCTGTTGAGAATTTGGTGAAGCTAAAATTTATACAGCCTGTCAAAAGTGAGGACAGCAGGCGTAAGGTTTATGCCATTACTGATAGAGGACTGGAAATTTTGCGTCTCGACTTTGAAAGAATGAAACATATGATTGAGGTTACGAAAGATACCTTCAGATAAGAAATGGGGGAATAGTGGTGAAAAAATTTAAGTTCTTTATTAATTTTGAGAAAGAAGAGCAATGGCTGAATAAGATGGCCCAGCAAGGTTACAGATTCACAAAAAAAACGATGGGTTATGAATTTCAACCCGACAAACCCGACAATGCAGTTATAAAAATGGATTACCGAACATTTAAAAAGCAGGAGGATTTTGCAGATTACTGTGCTCTTTTCGAAGACTGTGGTTGGCAACATATTACGGGGACCAAAAGTTCGGGTTATCAATATTTTAGGAAGATACACGAAAATGGATACGATGATATTTTTTCAGATGCTGATTCCAAAGCCGGAAGATATAAAAGAATATCTGAAATGTGGAGCACCTTGGCTACTACCTTCATCCCTATTTTTGTAGTACTAATCTCCACCGACTCTATTGATACGGCAGCATTTCTAAATCCCAAATTATTGTATTATACTCCCGGGCTATGGGAAGAAACAGGATCGGCCTTTTGGAAAGCCTTTCTCTTTGAAACGCCATTTGCCTTTTTCAGAGGGTTTCTCTGGTTACTTATTCCTATTATGATTGTTTTATATTTAATATTTGCATTCAAAGCGAATAAGCAATATAGCAAAATACAAGCAGATAAGTATGGGAAATGAGAAATGCTAACTATCAAAAAAACTATCAGCAAGGCTGTCGATTGCAAATGGATCGGCAGCTTTTCTGCGTAATTGGTACAATTAGCTGTTTTCTAAGTGTTCTTTTGAAATTGGCCAATGATCCGAGCGAGAAATTCAATCGGATTATTTGTGAACATTTTAATAAAAAAGATTGACGTTTCTGTGAACAAAGTGAATAATATAGCGTATAAGGAGTGAGCTGACTTGAAGAATAATACGCCAATACTGAATGCGGTGAAGGTTGTAGGTATTTCGCTACTTGCAATAGGATTTATTATGTTGATATTAGGTATTTTCGATAATAATTATAGCAGTATGATTCCCATTGGTATGGGCACAATTGCGGGAGCTGTTCTTATATTCATAATGGGCGTGTTCTTTGTTGCAACGGAAGAGATGCTAGCGAAGACCGGGAGAAGTTAATAATTTGAATAGCTCGCAAAAGAACCCTCAAGTTAACTTGAAGGTTCTTTTACTCATTTTATAGGACAATAGGGTTTACCCTTGTGAGACAGCCCCTGATCAGACAAAACCCCAGACCATACATAGTAACGTACCAAAGACGGTAACTAATGCAATGGCTAACGCATAATAGATGTTTGTGTAGATGGCTCCTTTATCCCCCGTTTCACCGGCATGCATAAATACCACGAGTTGAAGGCCCGCTTGTATAAATGCTGTTACAAGAAGCACAGTCATGCCGAAGGCAAATGACATGTCGAAGAAGTAAACGGAAAGAGCTGCTGCAGTAAGGATCATCGAGAATACAAAACCCATGACTTGTTTGCGCGGAAATAACTCTTTCATGCTACATCATTCCTTTCAAGTAGACAAAGCTGAATATGAATATCCAGACTACGTCCAGGAAATGCCAGTAAAGAGAGAAGATGAAGGACTTATTAGCTGTTTCAGGGGTCAGACCGTCTCTCTTTACTTGTAAAATAATAAATAATCCCCAGAAAAGACCAAATGTAACGTGTGCTCCGTGTGTGCCCAATGTGGTTAACAGGATGGCTGTAAATGCACTTGTTTGAAGCCCTGCCCCGATGTGAACATAGTGAGTGAACTCATAAATTTCTACACCCAAGAAACCTGCTCCAAGAAGGAGGGTGATCCCGAAGAATATCATCATGGCCTTCTTATTGCCAAGCCGCATGGCATGAATGCCAAGACCAATGATAAAACTACTTGTTAGTAGCAGAATGGTTTCTATAAGTACGGGTGTGATTTCGAACATTTCTTTCCCTGTAGGACCGAGCGCTGTACGATCAGCTAATGTGAAATAGGAAGAGAAAAGCGTGCCAAACAACATAATCTCGGCTCCGAGAAAAATCCAGAAACCTAAAATATTGATTTGATTTTGTTCTGTGCTGTATTCAAGCGGCAGCGAGTGATCGATTTTCATAGACTAGCACCTCGCAGTTTGTTTTCTGTTTCTTCAATTTCTTTTACGGAAATATAATGGCCGTGATCCTTCTGAAACGATCGATAAGTCAGACATGCAAAAATAGCAACCGTAGAGAGAATGACAGCAATCCAAATACCAAATACAAATGAAAATCCCCATACGAAGAAGATGCAGCTCATGATAAATGGAGCGCCGGTGTTATTAGGCATATGAATTTTGGTATATTCGCCTGGAAATAAGTCGTGACCTTTTTTCTTGAAATCCCAAAATGCTTCAATGGATTGAGTTTTGGGAGTAATAGCAAAGTTATAAGATGGAACAGGACTATGAGTAGCCCATTCAAGAGACCGCGCATCCCATGGATCTGAACCAATATCTCTTGAAGCGTAACGAATGCTGTAGTAGATGTTGTATACAATTAATCCAAAGCCTATGGCCAGACCAATCGCTCCGACAAATGAAAGCATATTGAGCGGCCCAAATCCAGTTGATTCGGAATAGGTGTACATACGACGAGCTTGGCCATCTAACCCCGTAAAGAACATTGGGAAGAAGGTGACATTAAAGCTGATTGCAATAAACCAGAATGCCCATTTGCCGATTCGTTCATTAAGCATGAAGCCGAACATTTTGGGCCACCAATAGGTGAGTCCTGCTATCATGGCGAATACAACTCCTGGGATAATAGTGTAATGGAAATGAGCTACGAGAAACATCGTATTATGGTACTGATAATCAGCCGCTGACATAGCGAGCATGACCCCGGTAACTCCACCAATTGTGAAAATTGGAATGAAGCCTATTGCATAAAGCATGGGTACGGTAAATACGATTTTCCCTTTCCAAAGTGTAAACAACCAGTTAAATATTTTAATTCCGGTTGGAACAGCAATAGCCATGGTTGTGATGGAGAAGATACTATTCGTAAGTGCTCCTTGACCCATTGTAAAGAAATGATGTGTCCATACTAAGAAGGACAGGAAAGAGATGATCACCATTGATGCTACCATTGACTTATAACCATATAGGTTACGGCGTGCAAAGGTAGAGATAATCTCACTATAAACACCGAATGCTGGGAGAATTAAGATATAAACCTCAGGATGACCCCAAACCCAGAACAGGTTCGCCCATAGCATATCCATACCGCCATTTGTCGTTGAAAAGAAGTGTGTTCCGAATAACCGATCCATGGTCATCATAATTAGCGCCACAGTTAATACAGGGAAAGCAAATACAACGATTACGTTTGCGGTTAAGGCAGACCATGTGAACATTGGCATTTTCATTAATTTCAAACCAGGTGCTCTCATTTTTAAGATGGTCACAATGAAGTTAATACCTGATATTAAAGTACCAATACCGGATATTTGCAGAGCAAGCGCATAATAGTTTGTTCCTACAGATTCACTGAACTCATTGCCTGATAGCGGGAAGTAAGCCGTCCAGCCTGAATCAGGGGAACCGCCTATGACGAATGAAATGTTAAGCAGCATGGCCCCCATGAAGAATAGCCAGAAGCTTAATGCATTCAAGCGTGGAAACGCTACGTCACGTGCTCCAATTTGCAAGGGAACAACGAAATTCATTAAGGCATAGATGAAAGGCATAGCCATAAAGATAATCATAACAATCCCATGCGTTGAAAAAACTTCGTTATAATGTTGGGCATCTAACAGTGCATTATCCGGTACGGCCGTTTGTGCACGCATCATTAATGCATCTACACCGCCACGAAAAAGCATAATAAGAGCGGATATCAAATACATGATACCAATTCGTTTATGGTCAACAGTTGTTAGCCATTCTCTCCAAAGATAACCCCATTTTTTGAAATAAGTTAAGCCAGCGATGATCGCAATGGTTGTAAGTGCAATGGCGACCATTGATGCATAAATAGCTGGACTTGGATGAGGCACAGCAAATCGTTCAAAGAAGTCCATGCTTTAATGTCTCCCTTCATGTGCATGTTCTGAACCCTTATCAATATTAGTGATAGTATCAGTAGCCGTATTAGTATCAGTCTCTATACCAGCTGACCCATGATGTCCGTGTTCTGGCGGCGGCAAAAAGTCTAAATGAGTCCCTGTGAACGTTAACTGCCCAAGATGGCCTGGTTTCAACAGCTCATCGAATTTTGCTTTTGTTAGAGGTTTGGCAGTTTGCTTAACCTCATCAACCCATTCCTTAAACTTGGCTTCAGGTATGGCTTTGACATTAAATGTATTTTCAGCGAAGCCTTTACCGCTGAAGTTTGCATTACGGCCCATGTATTCACCTGGAACGTCCGCTGCCAAATGCAGCGTGTTAACCATGTCAGCCATCGCATACTTTTGCCCACCTAGCTGTGGAATCCAGAAGCTGGTGATCGGCCCGTAAGAATACAGCTTAAATTCAAGGGGGCGATTAGTTGGAATATACAAGTAGTTTACGGTTTCTATATTTTCTTCGGGATAACTAAAATGCCACTTCCAATTAGATGATGAGGCGTAGACAACTAATGGTTTCTGACCCTCATACCCTTGAGGTGTCGCCTCAACGATATAATTACTCCGAACAGAGACCACCGAAAGGAAAATGATGATGAGAATGGGAATTCCAACAACAATCGATTCTACAACCTTGCTTCCTTCAATATGAGGAGGTTCATAATCATCGGCTTGTTTGGACGCACGGTATTTAACTAACATAAATACTAAAATTATGAACACAATAATGACAATAGCTGACATTAGCCCGATAGATAGCATAATGTCATCAGCTTGTCTTTGAGCTTGCGGTCCTTTAGGATCCAACACCGCTAATTTCCCGCAACCAGTTAAACTTGTGACGATGGTAAAAAGTACTGCCAGTAAAGTCCATTTGAATTTCATTGATGAGCTCCTTTCCTGGGATCGATACTTTCAGCATAGTTGCGCATAACCAATAAAACAATCGAGTTTGAAGGATGTCACAAATTTATGTGAATTCTGTCACATAGTTGTTTCAAGGACGCCATCATTTGTTCAAGAAGCAGCAAAAATTACTGATTTCAATAACAAAAGTGGCAGTTTTATGACAGCCATTTAGCCCTCACAGGTTGATATCTGATGACTCGAAGCGTGGTGAACCATCCAACATTTCAACAAAAATATGCGAAAAAACAGCCGCGGTACATGTACCACGGCTGTTTTTATGATATTACCAATAACAAAGATAAACCAGCGCTAACTTTTTCTGTATGCCATAGTGTATATGACTCCACCAATTACGATGAAGACAATAAGAAGCAGTATCAAATTACTAAATAGAAATGCCGCGGAAAGGGTTACTGTTGGAAGTAATGGGAAGTCCAGCAAGCGTTGGGAGAGCAAACCTCCAACCATTGCTATACCTACTCCTTCTGCCATAAAACAAGCGAAGTTGAGCATTCCCATTCCGGCCCCAGCTTCATTGGACTCCAGAGCCTCTGCAACTGTGGTTGATATCACCGTTTTAACAAATGAAAGACCGCCAAAAGTCAGAATTAGTGCAGCAGACATCAACCAAGGTGTTGTATCTAAAAATAACGCTATAACTAAAAAACTCGTGACGATTAGAATTATCCCAAGATACCATACAAGATTTATTCCTCTTTTATCGACCAAGGTGCCACCAACAATACCGAAGAGAACGACGCTGATGGTGCCGGGAAATATAATCCCGCCTCCAATCATGCTTGTAGTTAGTTGATGAACATCTCGCATCAAGTAAGGTATCATTGAGACAAAACCAGCTACAGTGCCTAATAATACGCATCCCGTCAGGACACCGGCCATAAACTTTCGGTTCAAAAATAAGGACGTCAAGGTGAATGTCATTATTCCGGTTGACAATTGCGATACCTCTACAACATCCAATTTCCCTTTAGGCGTAATCTCATTAGGCAATACTTTAAGGAAGAACGGGATAGACACAAGTGTCATCATGGGAAGTAAGAATAGGAAGGACCAATGGATATAATCTGCAATTATCCCTCCAATTACCGGACCAATGCCCTCGCCTAGAGCGACCATCGACCCGATCAAACCGAATGCTTTGCCTCGATCTTTTGATCCGATGTATTTTGCCACGATGACCATAATAAGTCCGGGAACTGCCGATGCTCCGATCCCCTGAATAATCCGAGCGGCTATTACTGATGGGAAAGAGAATTGTGCAAGAAAGCCGAGCAACGATCCTCCGCTATAGATCAACAGGCCAGCCACAAGCAACCTTTTAACACCATAAGTATCGGATATTTTACTAAATATAAGCGTCCCGATTGCGAAAAAAATGATGAAACCTGTATTAACCCAATTAGCCGTCGAAGGTGGGATCTTAAACTGATTGGCGATATCCGGTAATGATACATTAAAGACCGTTTCGTTCAGTACGCTGAAAAAAGCAAGAAAACTAAGCCATGCAAATGCACTCTTTAAATTACCATGTGTAAAAATTAATTCTTTAACTTCTTCATCGGCTGTTTGAGTGCTATTTAATTCATTAAAATCTTTCTCCATTAAAATGATAACCCTCCATATTTAAGGGAAATCACGCAGTTTACAGGGCTTAATATGCGCTTTTTTCCCGAATTTGGGCCCTAATCATCATTTTGCACTTCATAAAAACGCCTCCTATTTATTATTGCTTAATACTATACACGAATAGAAATACACGTTCAATAATGACCGTTAAACGTCCTTGTTGATCATCAAGCATGCGAAAACAGGCTCAAATGCAACCAAAGAAATAACCCCAGTGTCTCCATTAACGGGCAAAGGCTATGTTAAAATAACAACAGGTATTTACGTTGATGAAATCGGAGTTGAAAATTAATGTACTTGCGAAGCCTTGAGATTCTAAGAAATGAACATACGGATACGAAATTATATCCATTTACCATACCTGCTGTGAAAACTTTAACATCGATTTCTTTTCGAACGAATGTCACCTTTCTTGTTGGGGAAAATGGTTCGGGGAAATCAACTCTCCTAGAGGCAATTGCCTTTCAAAGTGGGTTTAATACGGCTGGAGGAGGCAGGAACAACAATTACGATGTGGATGCTTCTCATTCAATTTTAGGAGAACACATTCGTCTTTCATGGATGCCCAAAATCACAAATGGCTTTTTCTTAAGAGCCGAGACGTTTTATCACTTTGCATCACATTTGGATACTATACCCGAAAGTCTGAAGTATTACGGTGGTCGTTCTTTACATGAGCAATCGCATGGTGAAGCATTTCTTTCTCTTTTTAATCATCGTTTTGGGAAAAAGGCGATTTACTTGCTCGATGAACCCGAAGCGGCGTTATCCCCTGCAAGGCAGTTGGCCTTATTGCGGGTAATTAAGGATTTAGAGAATGAAGCTCAGTTCATCATTGCCACACATTCTCCGATACTTCTCGGATTTCCAGATGCACAGATAATAAACTTCGATGTTCATCCAGTAGGGGAAATACGGTATGAGGACACGTTGCACTACATCATAACGAGACGTTTTCTTGAAAATAGAAAGTCGGTCTTGCAGGAGCTATTCAGTGATTCTGATATTCATAATGATGAGAATTAGCCAAAAACGAAGGACGGCGATCGTAATAGTCTAATAATAACCTTTATGTTAAAATATGGATAAATTAATTAAAGGTGGATGTACTCAAATGGAGAACTGCTCGAAAATCATGGGGATACCGGTTCCAAAAATAACTATGACGGATACAATTGAAGTCATTAGCAAGGTAATAATTGAGAGAAGATCTGAACTGTTCCATGTCGTGACGCTCAACCCGGAAATTACGATGTCTTGTCAACATGACCAACAGCTACGTTCGATTATTGATGATGCAGGTCTCCTTACCGCTGATGGAATCGGAATCGTCATGCCAGTTGCTATCGGAGTATGCGGAAGTCTTGATATCATTGCTGGAAAAGTAAAAAGAGCGCCGGCCAATTGGCAAAAATTAAATATGGAATGGTTGTTTCGATTAATAAATCAACCTTCCAGATGGAGAAGACAATTGATTTTACCTCGCTTTGCTATAAAGGCATTGTTATTTAAAGAAAAAAACTGAGATACGGGACTACTTCCTGATGAAGAAATCAAACCGAAAAAATCTATTGGACTCATAAGTGAATTCCATGTAATTAAGGTTCGATAAATAGCAATTGGTAAGAACTCATAGATTGAGCTAAGTGATAGAATAAAAGGAAAGTAATTGATCCACGTTGGAGATTAACGTTAAAGGAGTGTTTCGATGAGTGATCAGAGATTGATTGAAGCTTACAAAAGTTGTTTGCTAAGTTATTCTATGGAGCAACTAAGGCATATAACCGCGAATGGCGTTTGGTCACTTGGCCAAATGTACAACCATTTGATCCTCGCTGCTCTTGACTACATTGACCAAGTGGATATTTGTGCGGGGTCGGTTGAAGAGCAAAAGCTCGGGTTGACGGAAGCGGGCAAGCATTTGTTCAAAATCGGCGGATTTCCTCCAATAAAAATTAAGCTGCCGGACGGCCCTCAAAATGCACCTAGCAACTCGGAAAGTAAAGAGGATTTATTGGGTGGACTCGATCAAGTATTGCTTAAAATGAGAGAATGGGAAGGGAAAGTAGATACCATAAACCCAAACTACAAAGCTAAGCATGATGGCTTTGGTTGGCTGAACGCTCGGGAGTGGTTCGAGCTTGTCGGCATGCATTTCCGCCATCACCTTCGTCAGAAGAGTGAGCTGGAACAAGCTTGGATTCACAAATAATAGATTAAGCGGAGGGATAACTTGAGAATTTCTCATGTGCGATTAATTGTGCCCAATGTTCGGGAATGCTTTTTGTTTTACAGAGACATCCTGGGACTTAAAGTGCTCCACGGAAATGAAGAGACTCCTTATGCTGAGTTTCAAACGGGAGACATCAATATAGCATTAGAACCTCCGATAGTACGCGAACCTATTGAGGCCCAGCGTAAGCCGAATGAATTCAGTGTCAATGATCAGGTTGCTATCATTTTTAGAGTGGATGACGTTGACGCAACGTACGATCAATTGAAGACAAGAAATGTTGTATTTGTTAAGGAACCACATGACACGCCTGAGTGGGGGCACCGTGTAGCTTACTTTAGAGACCCTGCCGGAAATTTGATCGAAATTAATAGAGGGATTTAATTCTACTTAATATAGAAAAAAACCAGCAAAATTTAGGAACGATAGCGATAAAAACAGCAGCAGTTTTGGACTTGTTTCCCCCGTCCAAGGCTGCTGCTGTTTCATTTATTTCTTTTCTGCCGAATTTAAGAACTTTTCACTTTACTGCCTGACAAAATAGAGAATGAAGGGTGGCTTCTCGGGTTACTACGGTTTGACTTCAAACTCGTTTTGATAAATGGATATTTCCATAGGATCTTCGAACTCGAATTCAAGAGTTTGAACAAATTTACCAGTACCATTTATTCGTAACAGCATAGGTTTAGGATTATGCCCCTCAGGCATCCATCTGGCGGTCACTTTGTACCGGCCTATCGGCAGCTCTTTCACACCAAGGCCACCTGGAATCCGGCCTGCTTGTTGAGTTATAGTTTGGCCTGCGCTGCCGTCAAGCAACGGGCCTACAGGTACGAATGTCAATTCCAGATCGCTCATTTGGAATTCGGGCATGCTTTCATCGAACGAATAAATGTCAGGATATATGAAGATGTGCCCATCGAATTTCGTCCAGGTAAAATCCCGAACAGCCCCTGTACTCCCAGCGAATGGCAGATCGGTGTTTAAATTGAACTTGAACCTTTTGCCGTTATATTGACGGATGATATCAGCGCTCATATTCCATGTGGTAGCAATGTGTGCCAATTCTAACCGATAATGTCCATTCTCATCGGAGACTCCTATAATGTTGCTGTCATAGAGCAAGGTATTATCCGCGTACACCTTAACTCCCGGCAATGGGCGACCTTTCGCGTCACGTACATAGCCTTTCACGATGTAAGGCTCAACTTCTTCTACCGATGGCGCTGGTATTGGAGTTGGTGTTGGTGTCGGAACTGGAGTTGGTTCCGGTGTTGGCGTCGGTGTCGGTACCGGATTAGTGACTACTGCGTCTTCGATTCGAATTGTCCAAACGTTGCCCGAACTAGTGAAGGAGACCTTATATCCACTGCTCTCCGATACAAAACGCAGAGGTACCATCGTGTTTCCGTCAATGATCTGGGCAGGTACATCCAAAGTGACATCTTTTCCGTTTACGATCGCTTTAGTACTATTAATCGTCAATTCAATGGTTAAACCTTCCTTCGTTCCGAGTGCCTTCCGAACATTTCCTTCTTCAACCCATTTAACGGTAAAACCAAGCGTTTCAAATAGCTTACGGAACGGGACAAGCGACTGACCGTCCTTAATTACAGGCTGTATTTCATCAAACTGAAGCTCAGTACCCTTGAAAAATACATGGATTGCTATATCTTTCGAACCGTCCGCAGGAGCAGGTGCTGGTGTCGGAGCTGGTGTCGGACCTGGTGTTGGAGCAGGTACTGGTGCTGGACTCGGCGTTGGAGCCGGAGCGGATGTACCCTCTGATATCATTGGTTTCTTAAATTTAATAGGCTTGGATAATACCGTACCCTGTGGCGTCTCGATTTCCAGTACATAATGCTGAGTTTCCTTGATCGTTCCATTGTTGCTGGCGTACAAATCGAATGTAAGCTCGCCTTCGAACTCACCGACCGGTTCCTTGACATCTTTTCTAAAGCCGGGGTTAATAATTACACGTTCTCGTGTGGTGGTACCATTAGTTGTTGTTACCATTTTTTCTTGCACAATCCCAAGCAACCAGCCAGTAGTGACACGGTTCGTTCTCCATACTCCCTGCTGATTATCTTTGCCGTAATCATCCGTTGAACGTAGAATTACTGCATTAATAGTTGTTTTTTGTTTTAAGCTAAGCAACAGCCTGAAATGACCGTCTTTGTTGCCCTCCGGTGTGAAATCGGCTGCACCAACAACATCAGACGCTGTGTCCAGCAAACTGAACTCCTTGATTTGAACATCGGCAGATGGTGTCTCGCCAAAAGCAGATACGATGCTGCCAAACGATAAACAGCCCGTCAAAACAAGGGATAAAACTGATTTCGAAATTATTTTTCGGAAAAATGTAAACATCATAATTCCTCTCCTTTTTCTAGTATTGATATAAGTCGAACGAATTTCAATCCGATTCGCACAGCAGGTGAAATAACGCTTTTGGGTCAGCTGGCTTTTTGAAATGAAATAGGTTACTCCATCATGATATATAGAAACAGAAGGTTCTTCTATCGGTAAGAATACGTATTTTTCAATTGTTCCTTACTCAATCACCATTCAAAGGACGAGGCTATTCAAAGATCGAGTTTTAATGAAAAATTGTTTAAAAAAGGAAAATGAGAAATCATCATAGAATTAATAAAGATGGTTTGAATATTTATCTTATATTAATACAGCAGAGGTTTTGCTTTTGATTTTGAAGTACTGAGCATTGCTTTTCGCACACAAGTTTTGTTCTGCAAATCCGTTTATTCGATTGTGAGATATAAAAACAGTTGAAGGGATGATCTAGATGACAAATATTTTGCGTGAATTTCAGGGCAATGCTCTGAGTGCTGTTTGCTCGATATATGTACCGGTTAGAAACCCGATTAACTCGGCACAATGGTGGCAACGAAATTTTGGATTGGAGTATGCGGTACCGTTTAATGCTGCGGAAGCTCAAGTGATCTTGAAGCTTTCAGATGGACAGTGGCTGCATTTGGTGGAAACGGATGGGCACTTCGATAACCAGTTCACCAACAAAGCAGGTTATGAAATGTTCAGGTTCACCTTTGAAGTAAGGAGAATAGAGGTACTTTATGACCATTTGCAATCAAATGGCGTAAAGGTTGAACAACTTAAGGATCGCGGCAGCTGTGGCATTAACTTCATATTCTACGACCTGGACGGAAATAAGTTTGACGTAAACGAAGTAATCAACATTCATCGAAGGCCCGAGGAAGTAGATAAATTAAAGACTCGTTTACTTGATCTTGTCCAATAGAGAGGATTAAGGGGCAGCCTCATTTGGGGGTAAATATTTGAAAAGATCATTAGGTAGAATATCACAAAAGAAAAGAGTTATTTGTATCATATTTAGGAACCGTTCACTAGTGTGTTGTTATCTGTAAAAACCGAAAAGGAACTTGCCACAGTAATACGATGTGGCAAGTTCCTTTTTATATTTTTGACTAGAACTGACATTAAGCCGATCGATGGGACTATTACTGCAAACGGAGGCAATGGATCGGATGGGTATTCCGGAAAAGGAACGATTTTAGGAGGAGGAGGAGGGGGCGGCGCGAGCGGAGGTGATGGAGGCAACGGGGGAGTTACAGGCAATTCGAGTAAACCCGGGGGAGCCGGATATATTATACAAACCGTAGCAGCGGTGCCGGAAAATATATTCGTTAAATAGAAGCATGTCATTTATTCGTCGGTTGTGATTGAAAAGATTCACATGGTATTCGGAGCAACTCCAAAATATAAAAGCAAAAAATCACAGCATGGAAGCCTATGCTGTGATTTGTATTTTTCAGGGAAAAGTTATTTATTGGTTGACAAGTAGTTGGTCGTCGTACCACATGATGGATGTGTTATCGGTATAGTTGGCGAGATCGTTGTTCTTACGAATCAGATAGAGCTTTCCGTCGATCCCCCTATATACCGGCCATTCTGAAAAAGAGGTTGGCAGGAATGATGTCTCTGCAGCGAGCGGGTCCAACGCATCTACCTTTTTCATTTGGAAGCTCGTATCGATTAAGTAGTAGCCCCTTTTTGGTGGAGTCTTGGGATCATAACTGATCTGATGGATGTAAATCAAGAGGTTCCCCTCGGCGTCCAATACATTTGTAAACCCTGGATTAGTGATTCCGGGCACAAGGATATCATAATCGCCCAACGTAGCATTGACTAATCGGATTTCTCCTTGAAGAGTCACGAGCGCCAGCTTGCGGCTGCCGGGAACAATTCTGCCGCGCATCATACTCGTGCCGTTCGAAGCCAGCCAGTAGCTTCCATCCGAATTCGGGATGATCCGGTCCGGTCGTTGAGGAAATTCGGTTACATTCTTCGCTCGTCCGTTTTCAATGAGAAACGAATAAGAAGTGCTAATATTATTGCCGTAGTTATAGGCAGTTACCTTGGTTACGGACAAGAACGCACGCTCCGAGCCTAATGGGAATAAAACACCGGATAGCTGGCTGATGAAGGGATTGCCGGGAGCGTTGGAGTCGACCGAAATCTCCTCCTGCGGCAGGAGGTTCATATTTCCGTAGTAGAGACCGTCGTTCTTTTGTGTTAAGGTCACTGTTTCACCCGCAAGCCGGCTTTGCTCCTGCTGCAGACGCTTATTCAGAGTATCCGTTTCTTCAACAGTCATCCATACAGGCGGTTCGTCCAGCGATTTTTTCACCTTCAAGCTGCCTTGCCCTTTTTCAGTAATAAGCGTGGGGTATATATACAAGTACTCTGCATCATCATAATAGATTCGTTCAAGCACCTGCTGCTGACCACCGACGATATCAAGAACTTGCTCCTTCTTCCACAGGAGAGCTAGCTCCAAAAAGTCATGCGCATATTTCCATGTGAGTGGCATGTAGGTAACATCGTTCCATACGAGAAAAGGATACGGCTCATTCCCATTATCAATGTAGCTGTCGTTGACCGCCAGTCCGAAGCTTGGCATCGTTGCTGTGTAGCTTTGCCTTGAATTATTCGAGCCGGACAGGTCCAGCGGGAAACGTTCCTTCTTCCAGCCGATCCAACCGCCGCTCCGCTGACCTCCTCCTTTAAAAATGGTTAACCCTCCTTCATTGGCAACGAGGCTCAAGCCCAAAGATTGAGTCACCTCCCAGGTTAGAGGCATGTAAGTGATGTCATTATATACGAAAAAGGGGTACTTCATATGCGTATTATCGACAAGCTGCCCGTTGATTTGAATTGAAAAAGAGGGCAATGTCACATTCTTTTGGGAGCCTGCTGCAGCCTCTGCTGCTATTATAGGTAAGCAAGTGAACAACAGACAAACCAGGGAAAAGCAGATAAGGCTTTTTTTCCAAATCATAAAGAACACATCCTTGCCTTCATATTTACTTTTACTTGTTAGACGTGCCAAATTGTGAAAGGTTGCCTCATTAGGACCCAAAAAGATTGAAAAACATGACAGAAAATATCCAAACCATGCGAAGTTAAGATTTTATGGTAAAGTTGAGGACATACAGCCAATAGGGAGGATTATTGTGATTTCTAATGAAAATATAGAGGTTGGAATAGACCTGGTTTACGATTATAAAGATAATAAAGCTTACAGAAAAAGTTTTAACCAGCTTGCTACATTAGTTTTTCATATAGATTTTGAAGCTTGGTATCAGAATGGATTTTGGGATGATCGTTATATCTGCTATTCATTTATGAAGGATAATGTAGTTATTGCCAATGTTTCTGTTAGTAAAATGGACTTGGTGATAAATGGGTTAAAGAAGAAGGCGATTCAAATTGGAACGGTTATGACTCATCCTGATTTTAGAGGGAAAGGGCTTTCAGGCATATTGATGAGACAGGTTCTAAATATTTATGAGCATGACTGCGATATATTTTTCTTATTCGCCAATAGCTCTGTCATTGATTTTTATCCAAAATTTGGATTTGAATCCTTTCGCGAGTCACAATTTAAACTTAAATTTCATCCCAGCCCTGAAGCTCATACCACATTACGCAAGCTGAATTGTTCTATATTAGAAGACTTGGAATTTATCCAACGAATGGTTTTATCCCGAAGACCTGTATCACAACAATTTGGTGTTAGCAATAACCAGGGACTCTTCATGTTTTACGCTGCAAACGTATTTTCAGAATCCATATATTACTCGCAAGAGGACGAAGCTATTATCGTCTTTCAGCATGAAGGTCATACTCTGAACTTATATGATGTAGTGAGTCAAGGGGATGTTAATTTAGATCGTTTACTTTCTCGTATTGCTAATGAGCAAACAGAAATTATACAATTTCATTTCACACCAGATCAACTCACTGACAAAGCAGAATATACCCCAATAAATGAAGATGCAGACACGCTTTTTATTAAAGCTAACTTTAGGTTAGATAAAAATTCAACATTTTGTGTACCTATATTAGCACATGCGTAGTGTTATAAATGGAATCCCCTTACACGAGACCACTTCGGTGGTCTTTTTTCAATGTCAGGACTGTTTTTTTTGTTTATTAGAATCGAATAATCCTATAACTTATTTTTCAAAGATAGATTAAAAGTCACGGCAAACGCGCAAGTTAGTTATTAACTGGGTAGGTGAGCAATACTTGACAAACGTTTTGTCTCTGCGATATATTTTGGTTGACATGAAAGTCAATGAAAGATGGGTGATGAACGGTTGCCACGCAATAAGGAACAGAACGAAGAGATCCGTAAACAGCGTCAAGAATCGATTATAAAGGGCGCCTTAAAGGTGTATGTGGAAAAAGGGTACACCGCTGCTGAAATCGGTGATGTGGCAGAACGAGCAGGAGTTGCAAGAGGACTAGTTTATTATTATTTCAAAGATAAGCAGACGTTATTTAAGGAACTGTGTAATTTTATGTTCGATCAATCGAGAAAGCATGTACAATCGCATTTTTCCGGAAGTGGCTCTATAAGCAAGATGCTGGAGAATTTCGTCCGTTCCATGTACAAAACCATGTTGATACAGTCGGATAGTGTTTTATTTTTTATACGGATGCGCCATGACTTACGCGAATTGTTCACACCGGAAGAGTTGAAACACTGGAGCTGGCATCTCGATAATATGAACGTGATCGGCAGCATCGTGAAAAGAGGTATGGAGAACGGTGAGCTCAGACAAATGTCGCCACCGATGCTGACGGCACAATTTTGGGGAGCGATGTCACATGGTTTGATGCATTTGCGGCAATCTCACCAGGAGCTTCAGGAACAGGGTATGGATCAAAAAGATATTGCGCAAGCACTCCAACAAGATATGGAGGATGGTGTTGCTTGTTGTATGTCTCTTATTGCTCCGCCATTACCCAACCATTCAAATGGAGGTGAAGGATCTTGATAAAATTATTTAAGAACTTACAGCCATATCGGTGGACGATCGGATTGGTGCTGGTGCTCATCTTTTTACAATCACTGTCCGAGCTGTATTTGCCAACCTTGATGGCAGACATCGTTGATAAAGGAATCGTTACAGGAGATAACGGCTATATATGGCGCATCGGCGGGCTAATGCTGCTGGTGACTGCCGCAAGTGGGCTGTTCTCTATATTTGCAAGTTATCATTCTTCTAAAATATCTGCCGGATTCGGCAGAATCATGCGTGGCAAAACATTCGCGCATGTCGAGAGCTTCTCACTGCAGGAATTCGATAAGCTCGGTACGGCATCGCTCATTACCCGCACAACCAATGACATTACGCAAGTACAGCAGGTGCTATTGATGATGATGCGCATGATGGTATCAGCGCCGATGATGTGTATCGGCGGGATAATCATGGCTTTTTCCAAGGACCCTGCACTGGCGATGGTCATCGTTTGTGTCATGCCCGTATTGGCTCTAATTATTTATTTGATCGCAAGGAAAGCTATTCCGTTGTTTAAATCTATGCAAACTAAGATCGACAAATTAAACCTGGTATTGCGTGAGAACTTGACGGGGGTTCGCGTCATTCGGGCATTTAACCGTATTGAGCATGAAAAGAAGCGTTTTGATGAAGCGAATCTCGATTTGACTGACACGGCCGTGAGAGCGAACAAAATTATGGCTGCAATGATGCCCATGATGATGCTGATCATGAACTTCACGTCCATTGCAATTATTTGGTTCGGTGGAGGAAGGATTAGCACTGGACACATGCAAGTCGGCGATCTTATGGCGTTTCTGCAATACGCCATGCAGATCATGTTCTCGCTCATCATGGTGTCTATGATGTTTGTTATGGTGCCGCGAGCTTCTGCCTCGGCAGTAAGGATTAATCAGGTACTGGACACCGTACCTGAAATTCTGGATCGTCCCGCAGCAAAGGTTGCAGCCAAAAGAGGTGGTCACGTTGTATTTGAAAACGTGACATTCAGCTACCCGGGTGCCGAGAAGCCGGCCGTATCCAACATTTCCTTCGAGGTGAAGCCTGGTGAAATAACGGCTATTATCGGCGGCACCGGTTCAGGGAAGTCTACGCTGCTCAGTCTTATTGCAAGGTTTTATGATATTGACAGCGGCAGCCTAATGGTGGACGGAATTGATGTGCGTGACATGACTCAAGAGAGCTTGCGTTCCAAAATCGGATTCGTCCCACAGAAAGCCGTGCTTTTTACAGGTACGGTGCGGGATAACATCGGGTACGGGAAGGAGGGCGTGTCGGATGAAGAAATCCGGCATGCGGCTGAAATAGCACAAGCCGCTTCGTTCATAGCCGAGAAACAAGAAGGGTATGAAGCGGTCATCTCACAGGGAGGTGCTAACTTATCGGGTGGTCAGAGACAGCGGTTATCTATCGCAAGGGCACTCGTTAGAAGACCGGAAATCTACGTATTCGACGACAGCTTTTCGGCTTTGGATTACAAGACCGACGCCAATCTGCGTGCAGCGCTTAAGCAGGAAACAGCGGATTCCTCGGTTATCATAGTTGCACAGAGGGTCAGCACGATCATGGATGCGGATCGTATTATCGTATTGGATGAAGGAGAAGTTGCTGGAATCGGTACACATCGTGAGCTTATGGAGACATCCAATGTATACCGAGAAATCGTATCCTCACAGCTGGCAGAGGGGGAAATTGCATGAGTGAGTCCAACAAATCTCAAGGAAATAGGGGAGGCTCGGGCAGAGGTCCCATGGGCGGATCCGGGCGGGGCCCAATGGGTGGCGGCTTCGGAATGCCAATGGGTATGCCTGGACAGAAGGCCAAGGATGCCAAACGAACATTCCGGCGGCTTCTAGGTTATTTGAAGCCGTTCAGGGTGCAACTGCTGGCCGTATTGTTTACGGCAGTACTGAGTACCATCTTCAGTATCGTTAGTCCGAAGATTATGGGGAAGATTACAACTAAGCTGTTTGAAGGCTTGATGGCAAAGACGAATGGTGTTGTGGGAGCGGCGATTGATTTTCCGTACATCCTGAATATTGTACTAACTTTGATCGGATTATATATATTCAGCTCATTGTTCGCCTACATCCAACAATACTTGATGGCAGGAGTCGCTCAAAAAACGGTGTACAATCTGCGGAAAGAAGTTAATGGGAAGCTGTCCCGTCTTCCGCTCAAATATTTTGATTCACAAACCCATGGAGAAATATTGAGTCGTGCCGTAAATGATATGGATAACATCAGCGGTACACTACAGCAAAGCTTGACTCAAGTGATTACATCCGTAATTACCCTTATTGGGATCATCGTGATGATGTTAACTATCAGCCCGCTGTTGACCTTGATTCTCGTGCTGACTCTCCCGTTGAGCTTTCTTGTTATCAGAGCAATTGCTTCTCGGTCGCAGACTTATTTTATGGGCCAACAGAAAGCGCTCGGCGAGCTGAACGGTCATGTGGAAGAAATGTATACGGGGCATAAAATCGTCAAAGCATTCGGATTTGAAAAGAAGTCTGTTCATAAGTTCGACTCCATTAATGACCGACTATACGAGTCAGGATGGCGAGCGCAGTTTGTCAGCGGTGTAATGATGCCTCTTATGACGGTAATCAACAACATCGGCTATGTGTTCATCTGTGTCGTTGGCGGAGTGTTGATGACAAAAAGAATGATAGAAATTGGCGATATTCAAGCATTCATTCAATATGCGCGCCAGTTTTCAATGCCGATTGTCCAGACTGCGAACATCGCCAATATTATTCAATCTACGCTGGCTTCTTCGGAGCGGGTATTTGAGATTCTAGACGAGCAAGAGGAGATACCGGAAGCTGTGGAAGGAATTGCTATGAGTGGGCAGCAGGGCAATGTTCGCTTCGAGAACGTCAGCTTCGGCTATAAGGAAGACGCGATATTGATCCAAAATATGAACATCGACGTGAAACAAGGACAAACGATAGCTATAGTTGGTCCGACAGGTGCGGGGAAAACGACGCTTGTCAATTTGTTGATGCGCTTCTACGAAATTAATGAGGGTGCGATCACAATAGACGGCACGAATATCACTGGAATGAAGCGGGGACAGCTGCGTCGTCTGTTTGGCATGGTGCTGCAGGATACGTGGCTGTTCAACGGTACGATTCGTGACAATATCGGCTACGGACGGATGGGTGCGACTGAGGCGGAAATTATCGAAGCGGCACAAGCGGCGCAAGCCGATCATTTCATCCGAACGTTACCCGACGGGTATGATACCCTGTTGAATGAGGAAGCATCCAATATCTCACAAGGCCAAAAGCAGCTGCTAACGATTGCGAGAGCTATTTTGGCAGATCCGACAATTCTTATTCTGGACGAGGCGACCAGCAGCGTTGATACACGGACGGAAATTTATATTCAGAAGGCAATGCGTCAGCTTATGCAGGGTCGAACGAACTTCGTTATAGCCCACCGTTTATCCACTATCCGCGATGCTGATATGATTCTAGTTATGAATAACGGCAGCGTCATTGAGCAAGGTAACCATGAAGAGTTATTGGCGCGCGGTGGTTTTTATGCTGAGTTGTATAACAGCCAATTTTCCGACGGATCCGTAGCATAGCGAAGAACATTAAACTATAATTAATTCAGCACTTTAAAACATGTATCCAATAAAGAAGAATCCTGATAAGGTGGAGGAGCAGCTAATGCTTCTTGCCCAACAAGGATTCTTTTTTTAAGAGATAAGAAAGTATAAGTTTGAACCGGAGGTTCACCTTTCTTATCTCGCAAGAAAAGCTACCGCTAAGACACGAATGTATCTTCCTCGAAAGGGCTTCGATCAGAAGCTTTTCTTATATAAGGCAGGTGTTGTTGAGTTTGAGATTGTGAAGGAAGAGTGGAAAGCACAGACGATTATCACTTTGCTTTTTGTAAGTACATAAAATATTAATAAAAAGACTCAGTTGAACGAGGTGTTTGATTAATGAAAAAGCTCATTATTGCATTTGTAAGCGGCATTGTTATCTCCCTATCTTCGGTAGCAGTGGCCGCCAACGAATTTAACGTTACATTGTTTCCTTCAGAATTCATTTTCAATGGAAAAACGAAGAGCGTACCAAGTGAATATCAAGTTTTTAATTATAACGGTCAAGTGTATGTACCTCTCCGATTTGTTACAGAAAGCATGGGAGCAACTGTTGGAATCATTGCAAGTCCCGATTATAAACCAAACCAAATTACGATTGATTATAAAGAAAATAGAGATAAGGAATTTCCCTACTCAGACCAGGATAAGAACATAAGTGTTGCCCTAACATCCGCTAATCAAACTCAAAGAGAAACATACATAACCGGGCAGGTTCAGCTGAACGAGGCATTATTTAACAGAAATATTATAGGTTTTACTATCGATATAACCTTAGACAATGAAACCTCAGTGCCAACCATACATGCTTTTGCAATAGATATTGGAAAAGACGAGCTAAAATCGTTTCGAGTTAAAGCTAATGGATTCTTTGATTTGGATAATATTGCCAAAGTCGAAATAAAGAGTGTGGAGATGGTGGAATATACGTCAGAATAAGCAATAAAACAGGACAATCTTTGCGTGAAGAACGTGGAAGGGGTGTGGTATAATATGGAAGTAATTATGCTTGCCAGCAAGAAGGGAACTGCACACAACGAGCGATGGACTCAGATATTAGATGATGAAAGGAGATGGATAGACTAATGAAACTCTTACAAGAACGCTTAACTCCGCTGCTTAAGGGATGGGTGGAAAAAGGACCTGCTGGATGTGCTTGCATTGTTGTCAGAAATGGAGAACTAATGTATCAGGAAAGCTTTGGGTATGCAGATTTGGAAAAGAAAAAAAAGCTCGAACCTGACACCATTTACCGAATTTATTCTATGACTAAAGTGGTTACATGCGCTGCAGCGCTAATGCTGTATGAAAAGGGACTGTTTCTTCTAAACGATCCCCTCGAGGAGTATTTGCCTGAGTTTAAAAATCCGCAGGTTTACCGATATAACGATTTCGGTGTAAGATCTGCATCTCCCGCATCAGCTTCCATTCGGATCAAAGATTTGTTCACCATGACTTCAGGGCTTACATACGGTGGGGACAGTTTAGAAACCGAGCGATTGACCCGAATCATTATGGAGGATGCTTTTACGAAGGATATTCGAGCTCTATCTAAAGCTCTTGCTACCATTCCACTTGCATTCGATCCAGGTACACACTGGAAGTATGGTACGAGTCATGATGTACTTGCCGCTTTAATTGAGGTGCTGTCTGGCGAATCATTCGGAGACTTTTTGAAGAAGCAAATATTTGAACCATTGGGTATGAACGATACCTCATTCCGTATATCCGAGGATAAACGTGACAGGCTTTGTAAAATGTATAACCGTTCAGAGGACGGTGTACTGATCCCTAATGTTTCTATGGACGCCCCTTATCAGCCGGGATGTAACCATGAGAGCGGCGGATCGGGCCTCCTGTCAACGATCAGTGATTACAGTCGATTTGCGCAGGCGCTTGCGAGAGGCGGCGAGCTGGATGGCGTACGGATACTAAGTAGGAAGACGGTGCAATTGATGGCCACTAATCATTTGGGGCCACAACAGCTAAATGATTACAATTGGCCGCAGCAGAAAGGCTATGGCTATGGATTGGGAGTTCGTGTCATGATGAACCCCGCAGATGGTGGTATCAACGGATCGGCAGGCGAATTTGGCTGGGCAGGTCTCGCAGGATCGTGGGTATTGATCGATCCTCAGGAACAGCTATCCGTCGTTTATATGCAGCAGATGCTGCCTAGTCTTGAACCTTATATTCACCCGCGATTACGTGCCGTCATCTATGGATCGATCGAATAGATATTATAGTGAGATCTGCTTCTCTATGCTGCAGATCTCTTTGTAGTCTGAAATTACAGTAAAAACAACGCAAGCGACGGATATATGAGCATGGCTCCAGTGCATGCCTTTCCACCGAAAGGTTATCGTTTGTATCAAACTGCCTGGTTCACTCGAGCCTCGCCAAATTAACTGGAGATAAGTTAAAAGGATGCTGGAATGAGGATGAACTATGAGAACAGACAGTAATGTTTAAAAATGATACTTGCAATTGCGTCAAACTATACAACTGGCAGTAGTCATGGGGACGATGACCGTATTATGCTGGGGGAGTCGGCAGTCATGCTGACTGCAGCAATGTTCTTTTCATAACGATGCATTTATTCAAAAGGACTAATGTCAGAAAGGAAGCGATCATGGGAATGAAAAAAGTGAAGATTGGCTTGATCGGCTGCGGCCAGATCAGTGGCATTTATTTGAAAAACTGCACACAAACGTTTGACATTTTGGAGGTAACCGCGTGTGCGGATTTGGTCCCTGAGCTAGCCCGACAACAGGCTGACGAATTCGGGGTCCCGAGAGCTTGCTCGGTAGAGGAGCTGCTGGCCGATCCCGAAATTGAAATCGTTATGAACTTGACTGCTCCTAAGGTTCATGCGCTGATCAATATGAAAGCGCTTGAAGCCGGCAAGCATGTATATACGGAGAAGCCGTTTGCCTTGAATCGGGAAGAAGCGGATCAAGTGCTTGCCCTTGCCGAAGCCAAGGGTCTTCGTGTCGGGTGTGCACCGGATACTTTTCTCGGTGGAGGTCTACAGACATGCAGGAAGCTGATTGATGATGGTTGGATAGGTACCCCGTATGCCGCAAATGGGACGATTTTTATGGGGGGAGGATCCGGTGGACTGCATCCGAACTTTCAAAACTTCCTTCGCTTGGGCGGTGACCCCTTGTTCGATATGGGACCGTACTATCTTACGGCCATGGTATTTTTGCTCGGTCCTATCGGTAGTGTAAGCGGGTTTGCAGCTCAATTGAAGCAGCAAATTACAGTCGACAATCCGTTATCCCCGCACTATGGCATAACAGTGCCTGTAGAAGCACCGACGAACATAGCTGCCTCGCTGCAATTTGACAATGGAGTCATTGCCGGACTTCAAGCAGCGAAGGAAGGTTTCAAATATACGCCGCGTATGGAAATTTACGGAACGGAAGGCATTCTTTATGTCCCCGACCCGAATAATTTCAGCGGCCCGCTTATGATTAAGCAGCAGAACGGCGAAGTCAAGGAATTTCCATATTCGCATGGATTCACCGAAAACAGCAGAGGAATCGGTGTTGCCGATATGGCTTATGCTATCCGCTCGGGAAGGGCTCACCGCGCTAGCGGCACTTTGGCACGGCATGTGCTCGATGTGATGATCGGCATCCATGAATCCGCAGAAACAGGAAGGCATATTGCCGTGAAGGCTTCTTGCGATCGCCCGGCACCACTGCCGCTCGGTTTGAAATACAATCTTCTGGATGCATAGACCAAGATAGCTGAATTTAATAAACCATAATAATGAAAGGATGTGCGCGATCATGAAATTTCCGGTTGCGGTACAGCCGTATACGATACGGGAAGAAATGAAGCAGGATTACTTGGGTTCGTTGGAAAAGGTGGCGGAGATCGGTTATCGCGGCATTGAATTGGGTCCTCCCCCGGAAGGCATGACGATCGGCCAACAGAAAGCACATCTGGAAAGACTGGGGCTTCAGGTTATCAGTGCACACGCAAGAATCGATGTGCTGACCGACGGTCTTGACGCTTTAATCGATTATTTGCAGGAAGTGGGCGGGGGCTGGATCGCGCATTCCTCCAAGTTTGATTCCAAGCAAGCGGTTATCGAGTCGGCGGCGATTTTTAATCGAATCGGCGAAAATTGCCGGCAGCGGGGCATCCAATTTTTGTATCACAACCATAACTGGGAATTTACAAGATATGATGGTGAATATGCATACGATATATTACTTCGCGAAACCGATCCCGAGCTGGTTAAGATGGAACTGGATACATACTGGGTGAAAAGAGGTGGAGAAGATCCGGCAGAATACTTGCGCAGACTGCCGAATCGATGCCCGCTCCTCCACATCAAGGATATGGAGCCAGGTGAGGAACAGTTTTTTGCGGAAATCGGAGAAGGTATTCTTGACTTTACGGACATTGTAAATGCTGCGGAAGAAATCGGCACGGAATGGCTGGTGGTCGAGCAGGACGGCTCCCGTCGGTCGGCTTTTGAAAGTCTGGCTATCAGCTTCAGTAATTTGAAGAAAATGGGGTTTGTGGAATGAACGAGCGCATTCGAGTCGGATTGATCGGATACGGCTTCGCCGGCCGGACTTTCCATGCTCCAGTCATTACCTGCGTTCCCGATTTAAAGCTGTCCGTAGTGGTTGAACGGCGAACAGAGGCCTCTAAAGAGAGGTACCCTTGGGTCAATGTAGTTCCCGACGTACAGCAATTATATGAGGATGACACTATTGACTTGGTCGTCGTCACGACGCCAAGCACCGATCATTATCGGTTTGTGAAGGACGCTCTTTTAGCGGGAAAGCATGTTATTGTAGAAAAGCCGTTTACAACGAATTCTGCAGAAGCCGACGAACTGATCGATCTGGCAAAGGAACAAGGCAAAGTATTAAGCGTTTTCCATAACCGCCGCTGGGACGGTGATTTTTTGACAATCCGGGAGCTGCTCAAGCAGGAGTTGATTGGCAGCTTGACTGAATGTGAGTTTCACTGGGACCGCTACAATCCGATTGCTGCGACAGGCAGATGGCGTAACAGCGATGCACTCGGTGCAGGTGTATTTTACGATCTCGGCGTACATTTTCTTGATCAAGCGCTTTGCTTATTTGGGATCCCGCAGACGATACGTGCTGACATTCGAATTCAGCGGGAAGGCTCATTAGCAGATGATTATTTCGACGTGACGCTTGGCTACGAAAGCGGGCTGAAGGTGAATCTGCATTCTTCTCAGCTTGTCCGGGAGCCAGGTCCACGCTACATTCTGCACGGAACGAAAGGTTCTTTCGTCAAATACGGCATCGATCCGCAGGAGGAAGCGTTGAAGCGTGGATTGACACCAGCGTCTCCCGGCTGGGGGATGGAGGCTGCGGAGCTTTGGGGCAAGCTGAATACATCCATAGGAGGCCTTCATATAGAAGGCCGTATTGAGACACTTAACGGCGCTTATGCATCATATTTCCAAAATATCGCGGATCACATCAGGGGAAATGCTGAGCTTGAGGTAAAGCCGGAACAAGCACGAACGGCCATTCGATTGATAGAGCTGGCTCTGCAAAGCAGCCAGGAACAAAAGACGATACAGGTTGAATTATAAAATCATGAATTTCAAACATAGAAAGGACTAGGCCGATGTTTCCATTTAAAACAGCATTAAATGCCTCGACCTTAATCCCTTTCAAGCTGGATATCAGAGAGCAAGTAAGGATTGCCGCCGAGGCCGGCTATGAAGGCATTGAAATTTGGATCCGGGACGTTGAAGCCTATTTGTCCAATGGAGGAATGATTCAGGAACTGAAACGGTATATTGCGGACACGGGTATCCCGCTTGTTAATGCAATTGCTTTTTTTAAATGGGCCGATACGGATGATGCAATAAGAGCACAAGGTCTGAAGCAGGCAGAACGGGAGATGATCATGCTGGCCGAGCTGGGCTGCCAAGCTGTTGCAGCGCCGCCGTTTGGAAACGTGGGGCCTGTTTCATTGGAGCGGATGGCTGCACATTATGCGGAGCTATCCGATATGGCGAAGCGGATTGGCGTTGAGCCCTACTTGGAATTTTGGGGGAGGGCGAAGAAGCTTTCTACACTTAGTGAAGCTGTATATGTGGCTATGGAAAGTAAGGTACCCGATGCCAGGCTGTTGATCGATCCGTTTCATATGTATACCGGAGGAAGCAGCATTAGCGGGCTAACCTATTTGAATGGGGAGAGAATCGGTATTGTGCACGTGAATGATTACCCTGTGGAGCCGGCAAGAGAGACAATCGCTGATCGGGACCGCGTATTTCCAGGTGAAGGCAGCGCCCCATCGCGGCAGCTTGCAGCCTCTTTGCACGATATCGGCTACAACGGATACTTGTCGCTGGAATTGTTTATCGAGAGCTACGGTGAGAAGAGTGCCCTCGAGGTTGCCAAGTCAGGTTTGGATTCGATTTTCAATACGTACCGTTTGTAAGAGTTGTTCAAAAAGTCACCATTTGATCACGAAGCAGCATAGGAAGATTACTCGACATCGAATCTTGCATTCACCTTCGAAGTCCGGTGCTCATTTAGGTTTGCCTAAACTCCGCTCCTCCTTCTTCAGGTTCAGGCAACCTTCTCGGTGCTGAAATGTCGACTTTTTGAACTCACACTATTTAATCAGGAAAGGGGCATAAAATCGATGGCTAACCGGTTAGCGGGAAAGGTTGTAATCGTGACAGGAGGAACGAAGGGAATAGGAGCAGGCGTAGCGCTGATGGCGGCCAGTGAAGGGGCGCGCGTCGTCATTAACGGAAGAAATGAGCAGGACGGGGAGCGAGTTGTTCATGATATCCGGGAGAAATATGGAGCGGAGGCTTTATTTATAAAGGGAGATATCAGCAGGGAGCCGGTTTGCAAACAGCTGATTGATGAAACGGAAGCTCGATTCGGAAGGGTTGACGGTCTTGTCAACAATGCCGGCATATTTCCGCGCGGAACTATGACCGATACGCCGGAGGAGATGTTCGACTCCATTTTTGCAGTCAATATTAAAGGCGCTTTTTTCTGCTCGATGTATGCGATTCAGTCCATGATGAAGACAGGTGGAGGCTCGATTGTTCAAATGGGTTCCACGAACGGCTACAAGGGCGGGAAGGAGCTTGCTGCTTATTCATGCTCTAAGGGAGCAATGCTGACCTTAAACCGTCATATCGCCGGTCATTATGGAAGAGACCGTATCCGTTCGAATTGGATCACAGTAGGCTGGGTTGCCTCTGAGGGGGAGATCGAACTGCATCAAAGCAGAGGTTTAAGTCCCGATGAATTGCGAAAAAGGGCTGAGTCATACATTCCAAGCGGTCGTATGCAGACACCGGAGGATATAGCTCATGGAACGGTCTTCCTGCTATCCGACGAAGCGAGTCAAATAACAGGTACTGAGCTTCACATCAACGGTGGACTCGGGTTATGAACGTCTAGCTGAACAACCGAAGACAATGAATCAGGAGGAGGCGGTTGTGATGAGATTTGGACTTACGGTTAACGGAACCGTTTATGCCATGGGGCTTCATAAGAATGCGAACCGGGAGCGAATTACAGCGTTGGAGCTTTTGCATACGGCTGAGTCGTATGGGCTTCAGGGAGCTGAGATACCATATGGGATGGTACAAAGCAGTGATCCCGATGAAATCGCCGATTACGCTCAGCAGAAAGGAATGTTCATCAACATAGGAGCGGGAGGCTACGATCCGACGAGCTTGATCGAAGCCATGAAGCTTGCGAAGCGTATTGGGGCACTGACGGTGAGAACAGTTGTTGGCGGAGCCAAGCTCGGCGGAGACCGCCGACATATGGCAGGGACTTGGCAGCCATTCCTTCAAACCATACTGAGCTCATTCCAAGAAGTGATGGATTCGGTCGACCCTTCGGGTCCGTCTCTTAGCGTGGAAAACCATCAGGATTTGGCATCGGAAGAGCTGATCTGGCTTTGCGAAACGATCGGCTCAGACCGCTTCGGAATCACGCTCGATACGGGCAATCCCTTGGCTACGGCTGAAGAGCCGGTCGACTTCTTCCGCCGAATTGCTCCTTATGTAAAAAACGTACATTTGAAAGAATATGCCGTTTATTGGTCGGAGGAAGGATATCGGCTGGTTCGCAAGCCGCTTGGGCAGGGAGTAATTAATTTTCCAGAGTTGCTTAGCATCTTTAGCGTTGTTAACCCGCAGATCACTATGTCGGTCGAACACGGCGCATTGGAAGCCAGACATGTAAGGGTTCTGGAGGAGGATTTCTGGACGGAATATCCAGAGCGTTCCGCCCGCCAGTTGACCCGCCTGCTCCGCTTTGTCGAAGACACAGCCAGGAATAAGGGAGATTGGAGAACACCCTTCGAGAAAGGTGCTTCACCGGAGGAAATCGCCGATTACGAGATCAGGGAATTGGATGCTGGGCTCGCGTATTTATTCAATCTGATAAAGCCGTATACACAAGCACATCCGCAAGTTATACCAATAATCCGATGAGGTGATGAATATGACAGCGATGGATTTAAAAGGTAAAAATGCGATTGTAACCGGTTCCAGCCGGGGGCTCGGAAGACAATACGCTCATGTGCTGGCTAGTGCGGGGGCGAATGTAATTATTCATGATATAAATGAAGAAGCAGCGGCGCGATTCAACGAAGCGGCATCGGGTAGTGCTGTAGCGGAAGACATCGCTTCTACGTACGGCATCCAAACCAAATTTATTGCAGCCGATATGGGCGATCCGGATCAGGTGGAAGCGCTAATCCGCCAATCAATCGATACGCTTGGATCGATCGATATATTGATCAATAATGCCGGCGGGGATATCGGACTTCATACGCCACGCCCGGAGCCTAATGATGCACTGGACATTTCCGTTGAAGATATTCGAGCTGTGGTGGATCGCAACTTGCTGTCCACCATGTTCGCGTGCAAATTTGCAGGGCTGCACATGCGTGAGCGCCGCTCCGGCAAAATCGTCAATGTCGGGTCGACTGCCGCTCATATGCCTGTTCGCGGAGGCATTATTTACGCAGCGGCGAAATCGGGAATTACCCATTATACGCGCTGTCTGGCTGAACAGCTCAGGCCATTTGACGTCAATGTCAACTGTATTTCTCCAGCTCCAACCTATACAGCCCGCTTTTTGGCGACGAGAACCGTTGCGAGCCAAGAAGGACGGTCTAGGCTGCAGCAGATTGCACAACCGGAGGACATGTCAAAAATCATATTGTTCCTCTGCGGGCCTCAATCCGAAATATTGACTGGTGAAACTATCGTCTGCTGGAATTAATTGGTTAAACCCGTTTTTGTTGGAAGGAGTCTAGATACCGATCGTCGAATAAGTGAGAAGTTGTTACATTTGGAAGGAGGAGTTAGATCCATGACCAACCAAACCGATGAAAGACGCACCGGTGCGGCAATGATCCGTGAAATGGACGAAACCTATGTGCCTTACGGCATGCTAGCCATTTGGTTTCTCGGCCAGGAGAGCGTCGTCATCAAGGGTGGGAATACCATCATTTATATTGACCCTTATTTGGCAGCGCAGAAGTCCAGGGTTTTCCAAGCGCCGTTCCGACCAGAGGACGTAACTAACGCAGCTTATTGTTTAATTACACATGAGCATAGCGACCATCTGGATCCTTCAACCCTCTCCGTATTGGCTCAAACCGGCAGCGACACGATGTTTGTAGCTCCAGGTTTTTGCCGTGGACAAATGCTGGAGTTGGGAGTACGACCTGAACGGCTGCTGGATGCGGCAACCGGGCAATGGTGGGAGGGCGAAGGCGTTAGGATCAAGCCGGTGCCAGCCGCCCATGAGGAGTTGGACTACGACCCGGTACGAGATCACCGGTTTGTAGGATACTTATTGGAGCTTAACGGCGTCACCCTGTATCATGCTGGGGATACCGTAATTTATCCCGGTTTGATTGAGAGCCTCAAGGCCGAGCACATTGATATTGGTATGCTGCCAATTAATGGTCGTGATGCTTTTCGATGGGCAAGAGGCCTGATTGGCAATATGAACTATCGTGAGGCCGCTGAGCTGGCGGTTGCCGCCGAAATGGAGACTGTGATTCCGCTGCATTACGATATGTTTGCCGGAAACAGTGAGAAGCCCGGCTATTTCGTTGATTACTTATACGAGCATTATCCGGAGCAAAAGTTCCATGTACTGGCCAGATTTGAACGCTTCGTTTATGTATCTGCTGCAGCCTTAACAAAGAAGGGCGAATAAGAACTTTTGAAAAGTTGATTCATGAATGTCAGACATGCAATATGCTTGAACATCGATTAAAAGTTGGGGGTTGTCATAAGCGGTAAGTTAAACTGCTTGAGGCAGCCCTTTCAAGCATCAAAGGATGCTTTGAATGTGAGGTGGGCAAATGAAATTTTTTCAAATGTACAAGTCGCGAAAATATTTTCAACGAATGCTGCTTTCCATCACCTTATTGATGATTATGTTCATGGCTTTTTTTTCGTCTGCGTTTTACTATAATTCGGAATCCGTCGTACTTGACATGCAGGAAGAAGCCAACAAAAAAGTACTGACTCAAATGAATTTCAACATTCAGTATATGAACGAACTGGTTAAAAATTTGGCAACGTCGACCTTCTCCGATAACCAGATCCTGCCTTTAATGACCCATAAGGAAATCGAGACGTTCGAGCTGGTGAACAAACTGCGTAGGCTGGAGAAGATTGTTGATTCTACAACCTTCCTGAAATCGATCGTCATCTATAACGGCATATGCGGCTGTTATTATTCTACGGCATCCGGTTTGGCAGCAAGTACCGATCCCGATGTCCTGTTGTTAAAAGATTATATCGGTTCGACAACAGTAGTCCCCAAGCTGAAACTAATTCCTATGCGCATGAGCCGGGGAGCAGACGATCCTGATGAAATCAACGCTTTTTCTTTTTTTATTTACGACGAGAAGACTGTTCAAAATTCCGGTCAAGGTGGAATCGAGAATGCACTTATATTCAATGTAAAGACGGAATGGCTGTTCGATAATATGAAGACAGTAAACGGGATTGGCAATGAGCCGGGAAACCATATTTTTATTATGGATAACAATGGAAACATCCTTACTCCTAACCGTGAACCGAAGAGCTACAGCAATGCACTGTCAGCGGTTTTAGATGAAAAAGGGGCCGCAAACCGTTTGTCCAGCAATATGTCTTCCACCTTCATCGGTACGTTTAACGGTAAAAAAACAATCGTCACCCATTTGAATTTCGACACCTATCAATGGAAGCTGGTCATCGTTCAGCCTTATGAGCATATAGTCGGCAAGCTAGATCGTATGCGCAATACCTCGATTATCGTAACCCTATTGTTTCTTCCGCTTACGGCGCTCCTTTCGCTGTTCATTTCGCATAAGCTGTACCGTCCAATCGAAGCGATGATGGAGCAATTCCGCAAAAATACAAGACGTGAGGACAAAGTTTCGTTCAGTGAAAAGGACGAACTGCTTTATATGTCTTCGGTCTATACGCAGGTTCTGGAAAAAATGCGGGGGATTGAGCGCGACTCACAAGCCAAAATGTCCTTGGTGAAGCATTATTACGTGCGTAAGCTGATTATGGACAGCACCTCGATTACATCATCGGAAATGAAGGAATACATCGATCAGAACCATCTTCAATTAAAGTCAGACGGCCCGTACCTGCTGGCTGTTCTTCACATTGAACATTATTCGGCACTGTCTCACAAGGCCAAGGTGGCCGACCTCAGACTTTACAAGTTTGCAATAAGAAATATCACGAAAGAAATTATGGACAAATCATTCTGTAACGAGACAGTCGATATGCGCGGCGACCATTTGGCGGTGCTAATCTCGGTCGACAGCTCTGATTGGGATTCCATACTGAAGACGGCAGCCATCCGACTGCAGGAAATTCAGGATACGATTCTCGCGTTTTATCGGATTTCCTACACCGCAACAATAAGTGATCCGATCCTCAGCTATGAGGACATTACACGCCACTATGGCTCGGCATTAAGCCTTGTCCGGTACCGGATGGTTTGTGGAACAAGGCAGATTATTACGACGGATCGGGTGAAGCGCAATATGAATAACCGGGAGCTTCACCTGCCGGAGAAGGTCGAGGAGAAATTTATCGAGGAGCTTAAGGCAGGCAACCGGCAGCAAATCGCCGCAGTACTGGACCGGATTTTCGGTTGTGTCTCCAGCCTGCATGCGGATCATGTGCTGTTCAATATGCTGCGGCTTTCCTTGATTATCTCAAACACGATGCGTGAAATGAATCAGCATCGGCTTATCCCTATTGACCTGGATTTGCAGGAATTTAACAGAACGATCATGGAAATGGAACAGCTGGACGAGATCAGAGAAGCTTTCGATTCGCTTATAGAGCGGCTACTTGATCAGATGAAGCAGGGAGACGAAAATAAAAATACGATTTTGATCGACGCCATCAAGGAAATTATTGAAGAACATTATGCCGACAAAAATTTAAACCTCCAACAGATTGCCTCGATGGTCAAGATGTCACCGGTTTACTTGGGGCGCATGTTTAGAAACTGCGTTGGCATGTCAGTGGCGGACTATATCAACGGAGTTCGGTTGAACATTACGCTGGAGATGTTAGGCAAAGAGCAATACAACATCACCGACATTATGGATCGGGTTGGTTTCAGCAATCAAAGCTCGTATTTCCGGCAGTTTAAGAAGAAGTTCGGCGTCACGCCTAAGGAATACCGGGTCAAACAGCTGCTGGATTTCAACTGAAAGTTCACATATCGGCGCCGTGATGCGCAATCATGTATCCGTCAGGCAGTAAAGTTTAAAAATGGTATCGGCTACTGCATGAATCTATACAACTGACAGTAGCCCCCAGACGTTCGGCTGTATTATGTTGAAGAAGCGGTGTAAGTACTCCAGGCTTGATACAATCCAATTTATGGGAAAGAGGTGAATCGGTTGAACCCGGAGAATACGGCTCTATCCACCAGTCAGTCAAGCGCTGCGGCTACGGCACATTATACGGGCAAAGCGCCGGGAAAGCGCGGGGCATTCAAAAAAAACCGGGAGCTACTGGCTCTATCGCTTCCGGGAGTTTTGTTCAAGCTTATTTTTTCATATTTGCCGTTGATAGGTCTGATTCTGGCATTTAAAGATTTTCGCTATGACAAAGGTATTCTTGGAAGCAACTGGATTGGCTTTAAAAACTTCGAGTTTTTTTTCACCTCGGAGGATGCTTTCCGGATTACGAGAAATACCATTTTGTACAATGTGGGCTTTATTTTGCTGACAACTATCATCGCCCTGGCGCTTGCTATCGCTTTGAACGAGGTAACGAAACGGTTTATGAAAGTTTACCAGACAGCTTTGTTTTTGCCCCATTTTCTCTCGTGGGTAGTTGTCGGGTACATCGCGCTCGCTTTTCTCGATCATGAGAAAGGATTTATTAACCAGTGGTTGATACAGTTCGGCGTGGATCCGGTCAAATGGTATCAGGAGGCACAGTATTGGCCGGTCATTTTAAACCTCGTGCATTTATGGAAAAACATTGGTTTTGCAACGCTTATCTATTACGCCGGCATTATCGGACTTGACTCCAGCTATTATGAGGCCGCAAAAATCGACGGCGCAGGACGATGGCAGATGATTACCCGAATTACAATTCCTCTGCTTACACCACTTATCTTGATTTTATTTATACTTGATATCGGCAAAATATTCCGCGCTGATTTCGGATTGTTTTACTTTATTCCTAACAACTCGGGCATGATTTACTCCTCCACAGATGTCATCGATACGTACGTGTTCCGTTCATTGAAAGTTGTGGGAGACCTCGGCATGTCAACGGCGGTTGGTCTTTATCAATCGGTGATCGGATTCATACTGGTGCTTTGTACCAACGCTATCATCAAAAAAATCAACCACGAAAATGCCTTGTGGTAGGAAGGGGGCAACGCTGACGTGCTTTCCAAAATTTCGCCGTTGCAGTGGCTGATTCATGCTTATTTTGCCGCGCTTACCCTGGTTATGCTGCTTCCGCTAATCCTTATCATCTCGGTATCGTTTACTAATGAGCTGACCCTCAGCACCGAAGGCTACCGGTTTATACCAAGCCAATTCAGCTTAGCTGCCTATAAGACTTTGTTCGAAGCGCCGGGCATTCTGCTTAATGCTTACGGGGTCACGATCCTCGTTACTGTTCTTGGCACCGCTTGCGGACTGCTGCTGACTTCTATGCTGGCCTATACGATCTCGCGGCCCGATTACCGCTATAGACGGATAACAACGCTTTTCGTATTTTTCACGATGCTGTTTAACGGAGGACTCGTACCGTTCTACATTTTGATAACGCAATATTTGCATCTTAAAGACACGCTCGGTGCGCTTATTCTGCCTTATTTGATCAGCCCGTTTCTAGTAATGGTGATGAAAGGCTTTCTCGAAAAAATTCCACTGGAAATTATCGAATCAGCCAAGATGGACGGAGCGAGCGAGTTTCGGATATTTTTTACACTCATTTTACCGCTGTCCACGCCGGCTTTGGCTACTGTTGGGCTGTTTATTTCATTCACTTACTGGAATGATTGGTGGTTGGGGCTCCTATTTATCGATGCGGAGAAGCTGGTGCCTTTGCAATTGTTGTTATACAGAGTCATGAACTCAATCGAATTTTTGCGGTCGAATACCGAATTTATGTCCACTATGACTATCGATATGTCGCAGTTCCCGAATTTGTCAGCACGCATGGCGATGGCCATATTAGGAGCAGGGCCGATGCTGTTTATTTTCCCTTTTTTCCAAAAATATTTTGTCAGGGGATTGACGGTAGGCTCTTTAAAGGGTTGATTCTATAATGAGGGCGGAGGTTTCGATAAAAATGAGAGCGCTATCAAAAAGTAAGCAATTGCGGGTTACAATGGCTGGCCTGCTCTGCGTTGCAATGTTGAGCGCATGTAGCGGCGGAGGGGGAGGCGGGGCGGCCAAGCCAGGAGATCAGCCGGGAAAAGCGGGGGAAACCGGCAATTCAAATTTGAAACCGGTAGAGCTGATCTGGTATTACCCCATGAACAAAATGCAGCAGGATCAAAAGACGATCGAAGAAGAAGTTAACAAAATTACTAAAGCGAAGCTGAACGCGACGGTCAAGATGGGGCCGATCGATATAGGCAGCTACGAACAAAAGATGAATACGATGGTTGCAGCCAATGAACCGATGGACATCATCTGGACATCGCACTGGAACTTTAAAATGGACCAGAATGTAGCTAAAGGTGCCTTTCTCCAGCTGGATGAATTGATTGACAAATATGCTCCCAAGCTGAAAAAAAGTCGTCCGGAATCGGTATGGAACTTCTCCAAAATCGATGGAAAAACGTATGCCGTTCTCAGCTATCAGACGGTTACGGAGCGTTCAGGCTTTTTGGTGCAAAAGCGGTATGCGGATAAATACGGTTTGAATCCTGCGGATATTAAAAATCCTTTCGATATGGAGTCGTTTTTTGCCAAGCTTAAGGCGGGCGAAAAGGATGTTATCCCTTACGGAATCAGTCGGCTTGGTGCAACGGGCGGGATGCTGAATCCAATTTTGGAAGGCGTTACGTCAGGAGTATCGATATACAGAGGAGACAAATCGCTGAAGCTGGTACCGACCTACGAAACGCCAGAATATAAGGACCTGCTGCCAAAGCTGCACGACTGGTTTAAAAAAGGTTATATCAACCAGGACGCAGCGACCCTGAAGTCGATTACCGAGCTGCAAATCACGGGCAAAGTCGCAGCGATCTTCCATAACGTGCTTAAGCCGGGACGGGAAGGTGAGGAAAGGGTGACGATGGGTGGTAACGATGTCATTGCTTTGTATACTTCTGGCGTCACGCTGCCGGCAATTAACCTGTCCTCTGCGATGGGGATCAGCCGCAACTCGAAAAATCCAGACCGTGCTATGATGTTCCTGGAGCTGTTGAACTCGGATAAAGAGCTGTTTAACTTGATCAGCTACGGGATCGAAGGCAAGCATTACAGCAAAGTGGATGCGGATCACGTAAAAAGTATTGCGAACGGCGGCTACGCCCCGAATCAGTCTTGGGTGTTCGGCAATGTCTTTAACTCGTATTTGCAAGAAGGGCAGCCTTCGGGAACATGGGAAGAAACGCAAAAGCTTAACGAATCGGCTGTTCCTTCCGTGCTGACAGGCTTCGTGTTTAATCTCGATCCGGTCAAGACCGAAATAGCCAATATGAAAGCAGTGGAGGATGAATATTTGCCGTCATTAAGTACTGGCACCGTCGACCCTGCGCAAAAATATAACGAATTTATCGATAAATACAAGAAGGCGGGCCAGCCTAAAGTGATGGCCGAAGTACAGAAGCAGTTGGACGCTTGGAAGGCTAAGCAGGGGAAATAAGCGGCTGATCAGCGTCAGGATGGAGTTAACTGGAGCCCAAATTAGTAAATATTAAAAGCCGCTTAGCTTGCGGCTTTTTTTAATTTGTGAGAGGATCATTATCCTAATATTTTTTCTTGAATGGAGATAAAAAATGGTATAGTAATAACAATAGTTTGTTCCCGGGTTAGGAGACAGAGTCCCACATCCATTCACAGAAGGAGGGAGGATATGGCACGGCAGAGTAAGAAGAAAAAGTCCATATTGCAGGAAATTAGAGAGACGATTCATTTGCTTACTAAACCCAAACGCAGCACCAAAAAAGTAACCCGTCGAAAGGCTGCGACTCCTAAACAATTGAAACACAATACTGAAAGTACACAGGAACTCCAGGAGAAGCTAGAGCAGAAATTAACTAAAAAAATGTCTGAAGACATGCAAAAGATGAAGCTGCAAGTGAAACAAGAGCTATTGGAGAAGCTGGCCAAGCCAAAACCTATATTAAAAAACAATAAAAATGATTCTATTAAGAAAAAGAAAAAAGAGGTTACTGTCAGAAAAAAAGTAAATGAAACGGGTAAACGATTATCCAAGCAGGATAAGGGAACATATAAACCGCTAACGGACTGTACTTTTCTTAGAATATTGATTTTATCAGATAGTGTAAAAGGTGAAGTTATTGTGGGATATGAGATCCTGGATAACAGCAGTCAAGAAGTTTGGGGAATTGGGATTCATGAAGGTACCAGGCTGGGAAGATCCAAATTGATTTTGAATACAAAAGTTAAGAGCCGTCAAGTAGAGTCGGAACGTCAATATTATCTGGCGAACGATAAGGATGATACTCTGTATTTCTCAGAAAATTACAAAAAGCCAGCTCTGTTGAATGGCAAAGTAACAATCGCGAATTACACAAACGGACTTGCCGAAGCCATTCAACAAGCTTATAGGGCAGGATATCAAAGCAATAGTAAAATACCGAGGTTGCGAATGATGAAAACAGGTAACTAAAACTGGGTAAAAACCGAAATAAGCGCTTGACAAAGTCATTCAATTTCGACTCCCGTGCTTACCTCAGCTCTAGATATGACTCTAAGACAGACAATGGCAGCAAGCACAAGATATTATTCGATTCGAAGCTGTAGCCTACCTAAACCTGCAATTATACGTCCTTTTAGCAAGTTTATCGTAGAATTCTTGAATTCATGCAAATGAAGTCAATTTCATAATTCGAACCCCTTGCTACGACTGGTTTTTTTCGCACACAAAAAAGGAGTACCTCCCCACAATCTCGAAGTT